>NZ_JBEXVL010000026.1:0-77656 GCF_040638805.1 Streptomyces sp. NPDC005925
GACCTTCTACAACACTCAACGCCGACACACCGCGCTCGCAGGCCAACCCCCGATCAGCCGACTGTCACCAACGCCATGACCGAGTACACCTAGGCCCTCTCGTGTGGGTCCTTCCGGCATCGATGAGTCATCCGGTGTCGGGGGTCCGATGTGCGCAAGTGGCGGGCGGGGCGTGGGGTCGGCCCGGTGGGGTCCCGCCCGCACGAGCGGAGTCGAACGTCAACGTCGAAGGCCGGGAGCCGTAAGCCGGGAGGCGGGGGCGGGGGCGGGGGCGGGGGACGGACGACCCGACGGCGCAGCGGTGCGTGCCGATCCCCGCGACGGCGGGACGATCCGCACGACAGGGACTACCCCGCGTACAGCCCCTCGACCTGCGCCGCGAAGTCCCGCAGCACCGCCTCCCTGCGGACTTTCATCGACGGGGTCAGATGGCCGGACTCCTCGGTGAGGTCCGTGGGCAGGACGGCGAAGCGGCGGATGGACTCCGGGCGGGAGACCAGCTTGTTGGTCGCGTCGACCGCGCGTTGCAGGACGGCCCGCAGTTCCTCGTCGTCCACGAGGAACTGCGGCGGCACGGGGTGTTTGCCGTTCATCCGGCGCCAGTGGGTGACGCCGTCGAGGTCGAGGGTGAGAAGGGCGGTGACGTAGGGGCGTCGGTCGCCGACGACCAGGCAGTGGGAGATCAGGGGGTGGGAGCGGAGCCGGTTCTCCAGGGGGGCCGGGGCGACGCTCTTGCCGCCCGACGTGATCAGGAGTTCCTTCTTGCGGCCGGTGATGGTGAGGTAGCCGTCGTCGTCCAGCTCGCCCATGTCGCCCGTCGCGAGCCAGCCGTCGCGGGCGGCGGGGACCACGCCGCCCGCCTGCGGGTCCCAGTAGCCGCGCAGCACTTGTTCGCCGGAGATGAGGATCTCCCCGTCGGCGGCGATGCGGATCCGGGTGCCGGGCAGGGGCCAGCCGACCGTGCCCAGGCGGGGTTTGAGCGGTGGGGTGACCGTCGCCGCGCCGGTCGTCTCGGTCAGGCCGTAGCCCTCGAAGATCTGGATCCCGGCGCCGGCGTAGAAGGCGGCCAGGCGGCGGCCGAGCGGGGAACCGCCGCAGATCGCGTGACGGACCCTGCCGCCCATGGAGTTGCGGATGCGCCGGTAGACCAGCGGGTCGTAGAGGGCGCGAGCGGTGCGCCGGCCCCGGCCGGGCGCGCCGCCGATGCCCGCCTGGTGGGCCTCCAGGGCTTCGCCGTAGCGCCGGGCCGCCGTCGCCGCGCGGTCGAAGGTCGACAGCCGGCCGCCCGATTCGGCCTGGGCGCGGGCGGCGTTGAACACCTTCTCCAGGATGTACGGAATGGTCAGCAGGCAGGTCGGCCGGAAGGCGGCGAGGTCCGGCAGCAGTTCCTCCGCCTTGAGGCTCGGCGAGTGCCCGAGGCGTACCCGGGCGCGGACGCAGGCGATGGCGACCATGCGGCCGAAGACGTGCGACATGGGCAGGAAGAGCAGGACCGACGCGTCCTCGCCGCTGCGGGACTTGAAGACCGGGTGGAGCAGTTCGACGGCGTTGTCGACCTCGGCGAAGAAGTTGCCGTGGGTCAGGGCGCAGCCCTTCGGGCGGCCGGTGGTGCCGGACGTGTAGATCAGCGTCGCGAGGGTCTCGGGACTGAGCATGCCCCGGCGTACGCCGACTTCGCCGTCCGGCAGCCCGGCGCCGAGCTCCGCGAGCCGGTCGACGTGCCCCTTCTCCATGACCCACAGGTGGCGCAGGTCCGGCATGCGCTGGAGTTCGGGCGTGAGGGACGCGGCCAGCGCGGCCGTCTCCGTGACGAGGGCGACGGCGCCGGAGTCCTGGAGGATCCAGCGCGTCTGGAACGGGGACGACGTGGGGTAGATGGGGACGGTGACCAGGCCGGCCGCCCACGCGGCGAAGTCCAGCAGCGTCCACTCGTACGTCGTACGCGCCATGATCGCGAGGCGGTCGCCCGGCGTCAGGCCCTGGGCGACGAGCCCTTTCGCCACGGCCTGCACCTCGGCGGCGAATCGTTTCGCCGTGACGTCTTCCCACCCGCCGCCTCGGCCCCTGCGGCTGAGGACCACGGCCTCGGGCACCGCCGCGGCGTTCTCGAAGGGCAGCTCGGCGAGCGAACCGTGCCGCACGGGCGGTGCGAAGGGCGGGACGTACGCCTCCCGCACGACCCCGTCCAGGCGCCGGGTCTCGGGCTTGACGAGGACGGGTCCGGGAGCGTCGTCGTAGGCGGCGGAGGCCGCGAAGGAGGGCAGCGGGGTGGTCACGGGGCGGCTCCTGTGGCGTGCAGCGAGTACTGCGAGGGTGCTGCGTGAGGTACGCGCCTCGCGCGCGGAGGCGTTCACCGGCGAACCCCTCCGAGTGGGGGAGCTTGGGGGTTACCGACGGGTTGGGCCTGGGGATCGTACGGCCCGCGCGTGGGGGCTGTGTGCGGGGCCCGGGAAGGGACGGCGCCGGGAATGTGCAGCCTCGCGGGTTGGCGGATGGTCTGTCACCCTTCGCACCCCGCCCCCGCACCCGCCCGGCGACGGTCCTCCGGAGGCGGGAGCGGCGGCCCCGCCCCGGCCGGTCAGTCCCTTTCCAGCACCGCCGTCACGCCCTGGCCGCCCGCGGCGCAGATCGAGATCAGCCCGCGTCCCGGCTCTCCGCGCTCGGCGAGCAGTGTGGCCAGCGTCGCGACGATCCGCGCGCCGGTCGCGGCGAAGGGGTGCCCGGTGGCCAGGGACGAACCCGCCACGTTGAGGCGGGCCCGGTCCACGGGGGCCAGGCCGCGCTTCTCCCAGGCGGCCAGCGTCGCCAGCACCTGGGAGGCGAACGCCTCGTGGATCTCGAACAGCGAGAAGTCCTCGATGCCCAGCCCGGCCCGCTCCAGCATGCGCGGCACGGCATACGCCGGCGCCATCAGCAGACCGTCGCCGCCCTGACCCTTCTCGCCGCCCTCGCCGCCCCGGCCGCCCTCGCCGCCGGTGACGTCACCGTGCACGAAGTCGACCGCCGCCGTCTCGTACGCCGTCAGGTACGCGAGCGGCCGGAGGCCGCGCGCCTCGGCCCACTCCTCACTCGCCAGCAGCACCACGGCCGCGCCGTCCGTCAGGGGCGTCGAATTGCCCGCGGTCATGGTGGGCCCGGGCCGGTCCACGCCGAACACCGGCTTCAGCGCGGCCAGTTTCTCCACGGTCGAGCCGGGGCGCAGGTTCTGGTCGCGCTCCAGTCCCCGGAAGGGCACCACGAGGTCCGCGAAGAAGCCGCGTTCGTACGCCGCCGCCAGCCGCCGGTGGCTGGTCGCCGCCAGTTCGTCCTGCGCCTCGCGGCCGATGCCCCAGGCGCGGGCGGTCACCGCGGCGTGCTCGCCCATGGACAGGCCGGTGCGCGGCTCGGCGTTGCGCGGGATGTCCGGGACGAGGTGACCGGGGCGGATCTTCGCCAGGGCCTTCAGGCGGGCGCCCGCCGACGTGGCGCGCCGGGCCTCCAGCAGGATGCGGCGCAGCCGGTCGTTCACGCCGAGGGGCGCGTCGCTCGCGGTGTCGGCGCCGCCCGCGACGGCCGCCTCGGCCTGTCCCAGGGCGATCTTGTTGGCGGCGGCGATCACGGCCTGCAGGCCGGTGCCGCAGGCCTGCTGGATGTCGTACGCGGGGGTGCGCGGGTCCAGCGTCGAGCCGAGGACGGTCTCGCGGGCCAGGTTGAAGTCCCGGCTGTGCTTGAGCACGGCGCCGGCGACGAACTCGTCCACCGCGCCCGGGGCGTGGAGCCCGTACCGTTCGGCGAGGCCGTCGAGGGCGGCGGTGAGCATCTGCTGGTTGGACGCGGTGGCGTAGGGCCCGTCGGAGCGGGCGAACGGCACCCGGGAACCCCCGACGACCGCGACCCGCCGTACTGCCGGCGGCTGCAGGGCACTCATCCCGATCTCCTCATCCCGTCTCGTCGTCCCGGTCTCGTCGTCCCGACGTGTTCCGTCATGACCCGGTGGTCTCGATGCGCTCGTCCCGACGTGCTCGTCGCACGTGCCGTGCCATAGTCTTACCTCCGGTAACCTTACTGCAGAGTAACGAGGCTGGGAACCTCGGGACCCTCCGACCGCACGACCACGCAACTCGGGAGTTGGACATGGCCGACCGCTATCTGAGCTTCACCGGCACCGCGCCCGGCCGCTTCCTGACCCGCCGCCTCGGCCTGCCCCGGCCGACGGCGCTGACACGCTGGTCGGCCGGACGCCCCACCCTCGGCGGCGGTCTGCTCCACCTCACCGCGGGCACGTCCGGCCTCGAACCCGGCCCGGTCCTCGCCCGCACGGGCCTCAGCACCGACGACACCGGCAGGCCCGCCGCGGTCGTCGTCGACGCCACCGGCGTACGGGACGTCGAGACGCTCGCCGACGTGCACGCCGCCCTGCACCCCGTCGTGCGCACGATCGCCGACAGCGGACGCGTCGTCGTGCTCGGCGCGCCGCTCGACCCCGCCGACCACCACCAGGCCGCCGCCCAGCAGGCCCTGGAGGGCTTCACACGCTCGCTCGGCAAGGAGATCGGCCGCGGCAGGACCGTCAACCTCGTACGCCTCACCGACGCCGACGCCGCCGAGTCCACCCTCCGCTTCCTGCTCTCCCCCAAGTCCGCGTACGTCAGCGGCCAGGTCGTGGAGGTCGGCGAGGGCTCCACCACGGCCCCCGACGACTGGGACCGCCCCCTCGCCGGCCGCACCGCCCTCGTCACCGGCGCCGCCCGCGGCATCGGGGCGGCGGTCGCCGAGACACTCGCCCGGGACGGCGCCCACGTCGTCGTCCTCGACGTACCGCAGGCCGAGGACGACGCCCGCGCGGTCGCCGAACGGCTCGGCGGCACCGCCCTCCCCCTCGACATCACGGCCGCCGACGCCGGAAAGCACATCGCCGCCGCGCTCCCCGACGGCCTGGACGTCCTCATCCACAACGCGGGCATCACCCGCGACCGCAGGCTGGTCAACATGCCCGCCGAGCGCTGGAGTTCCGTCCTCGACGTGAACCTCGCCGGCGTCCTGCGCACCACCGACGCACTGCTCGCCTCCGGCACCCTGCGCCGCGGCGGCCGGATCGTCGCGACGGCGTCCATCGCCGGTCTCGCGGGCAACTCCGGCCAGACCAACTACGGCGCCAGCAAGGCGGGCATCGTCGGCCTCGTCCGCTCCCTCGCGCCCCGCGCCCTCGACGAGCACGGCGTGACCGTCAACGCCGTGGCGCCCGGCTTCATCGAGACGAAGATGACGGCCGCCGTACCCCTCCTCATCCGCGAGGCGGGCCGCCGCATGAACTCCCTCGCCCAGGGCGGCCTGCCCGTCGACGTCGCCGAGACCACCGCCTGGCTCGCCCACCCGGCGTCCGGCACGGTCAACGGCCAGGTCGTACGGGTTTGCGGCCAGAGCCTGCTGGGGGCGTGATGGGCAGCCCCGCCGCACCCGGCGCCTCCACCGTCCTCGCCGAACCGCCCGCCCTGGCGCCGCTCCTCGCACGCGGCGCCCTGCTGTCGCCCCTCAAGCACCCCCGGCCCGACGCGGACTTCCCCCGCACCCGGCTCGTCCTGCCGGGCCTGCGCCTCGACCCGGCGCGGCTCGCGGCCTACGAGCGGGTGTGCGGCTTCCCCACCACCGGGGGCCGGCGTGACGGCGCCCTGCCGGTGACGTATCCGCACGTCCTCGGCTTCCCGCTCGCGATGCGCCTGATGTGCGACCGGGCCTTCCCGCTGCCGATGCTCGGGCTGGTCCACACGTCGGTCGGGATCACCCGCCGCGCCCGGCTGACGGCCTCGGAGGCCTACGAACTCGCCGTCGAGGTCGAGGGCCTGGCGCCGCACCGGCGCGGAACCGAGGCGACCGTCCTCACGCAGGCCCGCCTCGCGGGGGAGGTGGTGTGGGAGTCCCGCAGCACGTACCTGGCCCGGCACCGGACGCCCGGCCGGGCCGCGGAGTCGGGCGAATCCCCCGAACGCCCCGCCGTCCCGCCCCCGGTGACCGAGTGGCGTCTCGGCGCGGACCTCGGACGCCGCTACGGCGCGGTCTCCGGTGACCGCAACCCGATCCACCTGCACCCGCTCACCGCCCGCCTGTTCGGCTTCCCGCGCCCCATCGCGCACGGCATGTGGACGGTGGCCAGGTGCCTGGCCGAGCACGGGACACCGGACGCGGTCACGGCGCGGGCGGAGTTCCGGGCGCCGGTGCCGCTGCCGGGGACGGTGACGTACGGCGCGGCCGGCGGCCGTTTCGCCCTGACCGGCGGCGACGACGGCGACGGCGGGGCCCGCCTTCACCTGACGGGGACGGTCTCCCCGCTCTGAGCGCCCCGGGCGCACTCGGCGACGGGCGGCGGCCAGGGCCGCCCGTCCATCAGGTTCCCGAGCCCGGCCCAGGCGAAGTTCATCATCGTCGCCGCCGCCTGCCCGGCGGTGATGCCCGGGGTGGCGTTGGCCCAGTCGGCGAGCGACTCGGCGGCGCCGACGAGCGCTTCGGCGAGTCCGGCGACCTCACCCTCGGGCAGGTCCGGGTCGCGGCGCGCGTCCCGCGCGGCGGCCGCGATGAGCCGCGTCACGAACGCGACGATCTCCGCGCGCATCACCGCGAACTCGGCGGCGAACGGCTCGCCGTGCGTACGGGCCTGAAGATGCAGCACCACCCACCCCTCGGGGTGCCCGGCGGTGTGCGTGAAGAACGCCCGCAGCCCGTCCCAGAGCTGCCGGTCGGCGGGCGTACCGGGACTGATCCCGGCGCGCACCGCCTCGGTGAGTGCCGTCGCCTCGCGGCGGATGCACGCCGTGAACAGGTCTTCCTTGGAGTGGAGATACAGGTACACCAACGGCTTGGACACGCCCGCGAGTTCGGCGATCTCGTCCATCGACGCGGCCGTGTACCCCCGGCGGCCGAAGATGCGTACGGCGGCGTCCAGCATCTGCTGTTCGCGGACCGCACGCGGCATCCGCTTGGTCTTCACGGCACCCATGCGCATCAGCGTACGGTCCGCCGGCCCCCGGGCCGTCCGGCGCGGCCACTCCTGTCAGGCAGTGGCCACGCCGGACGAGCCGTCGTCTCAGGCAGCCGCCGTCACACGCTGCGGCCCGTCCACGGGCGAGCCGTCGACCGCGTCGTAGGCGTCCCGGTCGAGGATGCCCTCACGGGCGGAGACGATGACGGGCACGAGAGCCTGGCCGGCGACGTTCGTCGCCGTCCTCATCATGTCCAGGATCGGGTCGATGGCCAGGAGCAGGCCGACGCCCTCCATGGGGAGGCCGAGGGTGGACAGGGTCAGGGTGAGCATGACCGTCGCGCCGGTGAGGCCGGCGGTGGCGGCGGAGCCGATCACGGACACGAACGCGATCAGCAGGTAGTCGCCGAGGCCGAGCTGGATGTCGAAGATCTGGGCGACGAAGATCGCGGCGATGGCCGGGTAGATCGCGGCGCAGCCGTCCATCTTCGTGGTCGCGCCGAACGGCACGGCGAAGGACGCGTACTCCTTCGGCACGCCGAGGCGCTCGGTGACCTTCTGGGTCAGCGGCATGGTGCCGACGGAGGACCGGGAGACGAAGGCCAGCTGGATGGCGGGCCACGCGCCCTTGAAGAACTGCAGCGGGGCGACCTTGGCGACGGTGGCGAGCAGCGCGGGGTAGACGCCGAAGAGGACGAGCGCGCAGCCGACGTAGATGTCGGCGGTGAAGGTGGCGTACTTGCCGATCAGGTCCCAGCCGTAGGTGGCGATGGCGTTGCCGATGAGGCCGACCGTGCCGAGCGGGGCGAGGCGGATGACCCACCACAGGGCCTTCTGGAGGAGTTCGAGGACGGACTCGCTCAGGGTGAGGATCGGCTGGGCCTTCTCGCCGAGCTGGAGGGCGGCGATGCCGGCGACGGCGGCCATGAAGACGATCTGGAGGACGTTCAGCTCGGTGAACGGGGTGATGACGTCGGTCGGGACGATGCCGGTGAGGAAGTCGATCCAGGAGCCGGTCGTCTCGGGCTCGGCGCCGTCCTTGGGGCTGAGGCCGGTGCCGGCGCCGGGGTTGGTGACCAGGCCGATGACGAGGCCGATGGCGACCGCGACGAGCGACGTGATCATGAACCAGAGGAGGGTGCGGGAGGCCAGCCGGGCCGCGTTGTTGACCTTCCGCAGGTTGGTGACGGAGACGAGGATCGCGAAGAAGACGAGGGGCGCGACGGCGAGCTTGAGCAGGCCGACGAAGGTGCTGCCGATCTTGTCGAGGGTGGTGACCAGCCAGGACAGGTCCTGGCCGCGGGCGAGCCAGCCGAGCAGGACACCGAGGACGAGGCCGCCGAGTATCTGGGCCCAGAAGGGCACCGTGGGCAGCTTGGGCGGGGTGAGGGATTTCGTGTTCGTGGACACGGACATGCTCCGTTGGGGATGCGGCGCGATGCGCGGAAGGGGGACTGGGACGAGAGACGGGCGTGGAGGGGGAGGTACAGGTGCAGAAGAAGGGGGCGAGCGTCAGGGACGACAGCTCGCGGACGCGCACCGGCAGAGGTCCACATGCAGGCGCGCCACGAGCGGGACGCTCGGGGATCCGTGGGGCGCGGCTGCGGTCTTCATCACGCCGACTTTAACACCGGAGCTTTGAGACACCCATAGCCTGGCTTTGAGAGGTGTGCCTCAGTGTCTGTTCCCACAATGCAAAGCGCCCCGGTTTTCCCGGGGATGTCCGGGAAAACCGGGGCGTGAACGTCTTCGCCCTGCGGGCCGTCACGGGGCCCGCCCACGGCGTGCGCTACGAGGTCCGGCTCTGCGCGCGGGCCGCGTCGTCGGCGCCGTCCTCCTGGCTGCGGTTGGCCTCCAGGTTGGCCTTCGCCCGCTCCACCCTGTCCACGATCTGCTCGGAGGCCCGGTCGCGTTCCTTGCGCAGCGCGACGAAGCTGATCGGGGCGGAGATCAGCAGGGAGAGCAGGATGATCCACATGCCGTTGGACTCGCCGAGGCCGCGCGGGAAGACACCCGTGTGGACGAGGCCCCAGACGACCACGAGGCAGCCCACGAAGATCCCGAGGCGCATCAGTGTGTAGCGGAGCATCTCAATCCACTCTTCCGTTCCGAATGGTCTTCCGGGGGCCGGCGTCACCCCGGGCGCACTGTCCAGTGAAGCACGCCGATACGCGGGTCCCGTACGGGGGTGCGGGGCGCGGGTGCGGGGGATGCGGGAGGACCGCGAGGGCCCGGGGCCGCGCTCAGGTCAGCGGCAGCAGCATGGTGATGTCGTCGCGGTCGTCGCCCGGAGCGACGCGGATCGCGTCCGGCACGCGGCCGACCTCCTTGTAGCCGCAGGAGCCGTAGAACCGTTCCAGGCCGAGGCCGCCGCGGCAGGTGAGCCGTATCGCCTCGATGCCGTCGATGCGGCGGGCGGCGTCGGCAGCGGCGGCCAGCAGGTCGCGGCCGTAGCCCTTGCCCTGGTGGCGCGGGTGCACCATCACCGTGTAGAGCCACAGCCAGTGCGTCATCAGCCGGTGGGTGTTGCGGGTGAGGAAGGCGACGGCGGCCACCCGCCCCTGCTCGTCGTGCCCGGCGAGGAGCCCCGAGCGGCCCTCGGCCATCGCGGTGAACTGTCTGACCAGCTCGGGCCGCACGGCGTCCCGCGTCACGGGCGGTACGAAGCCGACGGCTCCGCCCGCGTTGGTCACATCGGTCCACAGGTCGAGGATCCCGTCGCGCAGCTCGGATGTGACGGCGGGGTCGAGACGGAAGGTAAGGGGCATGCGGCAACCCTAGCCATTACCGCAAACTCGTCTCAACGGCGTTCCCACCAAAGCGGGCGGACGGCTCGGGGGCTCACCCCAGCACCCGTGCCGCCACCTTCAGGTCGGACAGCAGCCCCGGCTCGGCGGTGTACTGGTCCTCGGGGACCTTCGCGGGCATGCGGCCCGGTTACCCACCCCGGGGAACCGTGCCACCCTCACCCGGAGGACCGCGTCAGACCCGCATCGCCTGGGGCGACTCCCGGCGCGCCGGGTCGGGTCCCTCGTACTCGCGGAGGATCTCGTACCGCGTGTTGCGCTCCACCGGGCGGAAGCCCGCGTCACGGATCAGGTCGAGGAGGTCCTCGCGGGTCAGCTTGTTCGGCGTGCCGTAGTTGTCGGCGTCGTGGGTGATCTTGTACTCGACGACCGAACCGTCCATGTCGTCGGCGCCGTGCTGGAGCGCGAGCTGGGCGGTCTGCACGCCGTGCATCACCCAGAACACCTTGACGTGCGGGACGTTGTCGAACAGCAGCCGGGACACCGCGAAGGTCTTCAGCGCCTCCGCGCCGGTCGCCATCTGCGTCCGGGCCTGGAGGCGGTTCCTGACCTTGCCGTCCTTCATGTCCACGAAGTCGTGCTGGTAGCGCAGCGGGATGAAGACCTGGAAACCGCCGGTCTCGTCCTGGAGCTCACGCAGCCGCAGCACGTGGTCCACGCGGTGGCGGGGCTCCTCGATGTGGCCGTAGAGCATGGTGCACGGGGTTTTGAGGCCCTTCTCGTGCGCCAGGCGGTGGATCCGCGACCAGTCCTCCCAGTGCGTGCGGTGGTCCACGATGTGCTGCCGGACCTCCCAGTCGAAGATCTCCGCGCCGCCGCCGGTGAGCGACTCCAGACCGGCGTCGATGAGCTCGTCGAGGATCTCGCTCGCGCTCAGCCCGGAGATCGTCTCGAAGTGGTGGATCTCCGTGGCCGTGAACGCCTTCAGGGACACGTTCGGCAGGGCGGCCTTCAGCTCGCGCAGGGAGCGCGGATAGTACCGCCACGGCAGGTTCGGGTGCAGCCCGTTGACGATGTGCAGCTCGGTGAGGTTCTCCGCCTCCATCGCCGTGGCGAGCTTGACGGCCTCCTCGATGCGCATCGTGTACGCGTCCTTCTCGCCCGGCTTGCGCTGGAAGGAGCAGTAGGCGCACGAGGCGGTGCACACGTTCGTCATGTTGAGGTGGCGGTTGACGTTGAAGTGGACGACGTCGCCGTTCTTCCGTGTGCGCACCTCGTGGGCGAGTCCGCCGAGCCAGGCCAGGTCGTCCGACTCGTACAGCGCGATCCCGTCCTCGCGGGTCAGCCGCTCACCGGAGCGGACCTTCTCCTCCAGCTCGCGCTTGAGCCCGACGTCCATGCCGACACCTCTTTCCGATCCACGACCCGCACCCGACGCCGACCACCGTACGCCCCGCCCGTCAGACCTCTTCGGGCAGCTCACCGACCCGGTTCTCCCACTTCGTGGAGAGCACGATCGTGGTACGGGTCCGGGAGACGCCCTTGGTGCCGCTGAGCCGGCGGATGATGCGCTCCAGGCCGTCCACGTTGGTGGCGCGCACCTTGAGCATGTAGGAGTCGTCGCCCGCGATGAACCAGCAGTCCTCGATCTCCTGCAGGTCCTTCAGCCGGGCGGCCACGTCCTCGTGGTCGGCGGCGTCGGAGAGCGAGATGCCGATGAGGGCGATGACGCCGAGGCCGAGGGAGGCGGAGTCCACGGTGGCGCGGTAGCCGGTGATGACACCGGCCGCCTCCAGCCGGTTGATGCGGTCGGTGACGCTGGGTCCCGACAGCCCGACGAGGCGTCCCAGCTCCGCGTAGGAGGCCCGGCCGTTCTCCCTCAGGGCCTGGATGAGCTGCCTGTCCACCGCGTCCATGCGATCGAAGCCTTCCGCTGAAGAGGTCTGTTGAAGAGGGTCCTGAACGTTGCTGAGGGGCGTCGCGCCGTCCGTGGTCAGGTGCTGCGGCCGCCCCCGCCGCCGAGCTCGCCCTTCCAGCGCCGGTACAGCGAGTGTCCGACGCCCGCCGAGTCGAGGACGCGCCCGGCGACGAAGTCCACCAGGTCCTGAATATGCGTGGCCCCCGCGTAGAACGCCGGGGAGGCGGGCACCACGCTCGCGCCCGCGTCGTCCAGCGTCACCAGGTGCCGCAGCGTCTGGCCGCCCAACGGGGTCTCCCGCACGGCCACCACCAGCTTGCGCCGCTCCTTGAGGGTGACGCTCGCCGCGCGTTGCAGCAGGTCCTTGGAGAGGCCGAGCGCGACGCCCGCCACGCAGTCCGTGGAGGCGGGCACGATCAGCATGCCTTTGGCCGGGTACGACCCGGACGACGGCCCCGCCGCGAGATCGCCCGCGGGCCAGTGCCGTACGGCGGTGAGGTCCGCGTCGAAGACGCCGGGCCTGCCGTCGGCGCCCCGGGACAGCCATTCCCGCAGGTCGTCCTGCCAGTGGGCGTCCCGGAAGGGAATGCCGGTCTCGTCGAGCAGGGTGAGCCGCGAGGCCCGGCTGACGACGAGGTCCACGCTCTCCCCGGCGTCGAGAAGCGCCCGCAGCACGGCAGCGGCGTACGGGGTACCGGAGGCCCCGGACACCCCCACGATCCAAGGCGTGCGCTGCGTCTGTCCTGGCTTCATGATGCTGAGCCTATCTGGCGGCTCACATGATTCAGACCGTCAGCCCTCGCACCAGCAGGTCGAGGAGGGCGCACACGAACAGGGCCATGCCGATGAAGCCGTTGACCGAGAAGAACGCCCGGTTCAGCCGGGACAGGTCGTGCGGGCGGACGATGGAGTGCTCGTAGACGAAGGCGCCCGCGACGATCAGCAGGCCCAGCCAGAAGAAGGCGCCGGCGTCCGTGGCCGTCGCGTACCAGACGAACAGGGCCATGGTGACGGCGTGGCAGCCGCGGGCGCCCCGGATCGCGGCGGGGACGCCGAAGCGGGCGGGGACCGAGCGGACGCCGACGGCACGGTCGGTCTCGACGTCCTGGCAGGCGTAGATCAGGTCGAAGCCGCCGATCCAGATGCCGACGGCGAGGCCGAGGATCACCGCGTCCCAGGACCAGCCGCCGGTGACGGCGAGCCAGCCGCCGACCGGGCCAATGGCCTGCGCGAGACCGAGGATGGCCTGCGGGAAGTCCGTGAACCGCTTGCCGTACGGATAGACCACCATCGGGATCACGGCGACCGGCGCGAGGGCCAGGCACAGCGGGTTGAGCAGGGCCGCCGAGCCGAGGAAGACGACGAGCGCGACGAGCGCGCCCGTCCAGGCGTGCTTGACGGTCATCGCGCCGGTGACGAGTTCGCGGTGGGCCGTGCGCGGGTTCCGTGCGTCTATCTCCCGGTCGATGATCCGGTTCACGGCCATCGCGAAGGTGCGCAGGCCCACCATGCAGACCGTGACCAGGAGCAGCCGCGCCCAGTGGATGTTCTTGTCCTGCTGGTACATCGCCGTCAGGGAGGCGATGTAGGCGAAGGGCAGCGCGAAGACGGAGTGCTCGATCATGACCAGGCGCAGGAACGCCCTCGTGCGCCCCGGCCGCGGGATCGACGCGGAAGCCGACGTCACAGCCCGTACTCCTTCCAGCGCCGGTCGACCTTCGCCGCCGTGTCCGGGTCGGACAGCACCATCTCGGGCCAGCCGCCGTCCCGCGTGTAGCCCTCCTCGGGCCACTTCTTCGTCGCGTCGATGCCCGCTTTGCCTCCCCAGAACTGCTGGTAGGAGGCGTGGTCGAGGTGGTCGACGGGGCCTTCGACGACGCTGAGGTCGCGGGCGTAGTCGGTGTTGCCCAGCGCCCGCCAGGCGACCTCGTGCAGATCGTGCACGTCGCAGTCGGAGTCGACGACCACGATCAGCTTCGTCAGCGACATCATGTGCGCACCCCAGATGGCGTGCATCACCTTCTGGGCGTGCTTGGGGTACTTCTTGTCGATCGAGACGATCGCGCAGTTGTGGAAGCCGCCGGCCTCGGGCAGGTGGTAGTCCACGATGTCCGGGACGATGATCTTCAGCAGCGGCAGGAAGAAGCGCTCGGTGGCCCGGCCGAGCGGCCCGTCCTCGGTGGGCGGGCGGCCGACCACGATCGACTGGAGCAGCGGCCGCCTGCGCATCGTCACGCAGTCGATGGTCAGCGCGGGGAACGGTTCCTGGGGCGTGTAGAAGCCGGTGTGGTCGCCGAACGGGCCCTCGGGCAGCATCTTCCCCGGCTCCAGCCACCCTTCGACGACGACCTCGGCCTGCGCGGGCACCTGGAGCGGAACGGTCCTGCAGTCGACCATCTCTATGCGCTTGCCCGCGAGGAACCCGGCGAACAGGTACTCGTCGATGTCACCGGGCAGCGGCGCGGTGGAGGCGTACGTGACGGCGGGCGGGCAGCCGAAGGCGATGGCCACCGGCAGGCGCTCACCGCGGCGGGCGGCCACCTGGTAGTGGTTGCGGCTGTCCTTGTGGATCTGCCAGTGCATGCCGATGGTGCGCCGGTCGTGCCGCTGGAGCCGGTACAGGCCGAGGTTGCGGATGCCGGACTCGGGGTCCCTGGTGTGGGTCAGGCCCAGGTTGAAGAAGGACCCGCCGTCCTTCGGCCAGGTGAACAGCGCGGGCAGCGCGTCGAGGTCGACGTCGTCGCCGGTGAGCACGACCTCCTGCACGGGCGCGGCGCCGGACTTCACCTTCCTCGGCGGTACGTGCGTCATCGCGCCGAGCTTGCCGAACGCCTCGCGCACCCCGACGAACCCCTGCGGCAGCTCCGGCTTGAGCAGTCCGCCGATCTTGTCGGTGATCTCGCCGTACGACTTCAGGCCGAGCGCCTTCAGCAGGCGCCGGTCCGTGCCGTACACGTTCATCGCGAGGGGCATGCTTGATCCGCGGACGTTCTCGAAGAGGAGCGCGGGACCGCCGGCCTTCTGCACCCGGTCCACGATCTCACCGACCTCCAGACGGGGGTCGACCTCGGCCTTGATGCGCTTGAGGTCACCCTCGCGCTCCAGCGCCCTGAGCAGGGAGCGAAGATCGTCGTAAGCCATGGGGCCCAGTATCCCCGAGGGGCTACGCTGGCCGTGTACCTGGGGGGGCCGGGCCCGGCCCCGCCGACCGTGACGCTGGAGAGGCCCCATGCTGCGGGTGCTGATGATCCTCGTGCCCCTGGCACTGAGCGTGTACGCGTTCATCGACTGCATCAGTACGGCCGACGAGGACATCCGCCACATGCCCAAGCCGCTGTGGGCGATCCTCGTGCTGGTCTTCCCGCTGGTCGGCTCGGTCTCCTGGCTCATCGCGGGCAAGAGGCGCAGCCCGGCGGCCGAGGGCTGGTCCGGGGTGCGCGGTGCGGGCGGGGGCCGTTCCCGGCAGTGGGTCGCGCCCGACGACAACCCCGACTTCCTGAAGTCCCTGGACGACGACACCGGCCGCGACGAGCGGCCGGAGGACGGCAAGCGGGACGAGAACTGAGCGTCCGGCCCCGTCGGGGAAGGGGCCGAGCCCCAGACCCCGCTCCCCCGGACGGCTCACGGCCCGGCCCGGTCTCGACGGCGACGGCATCCGCGGACGCGGACGCCGAACGACCGGGTGTCTTTGGGCCCGTCGGACCGGCGTACGCCGAGACGGCGGCCGGGACGGACGGCCCGGCCGGCGGGGCGTCTACGGGCCGAAGACGTGGGGCAGCGACTGGAAGGCGAGCAGGGCGCCGGTGGCGACGGCCACGACGGGCGGGACGTCGAACACGACGCGCGTACGGCGCTGTTCCGGCGGCTCCCCGGGGTCCGTCGCGCCCTCGGCGCCGTCCCGCGCCGCACGTGCCGTGTCGCCCTCGGGGGCGTCCTCGGGCGGATCACCGGCCCCTGGCACCGTCGCCGCGAACGCCGCGCGCCGCTCCAGCACCTCCGTGGCGGGCGTCGGCCACAGCGGCGGCCTGGTGGGGACCCGGCCCTCGGTGCGGCGCAGCAGGTCGGCCGCGGTGGGCCGTTTCTCCGGGTCCTTGTCGAGGCAGGCGGCGACGATTTCGGCCAGTTCGGTGTCGATGACCCGCAGGGCGTCGGTGTCGGGCGCCTCGTGCACCACCCGGTAGAGCACCGAGGGGCCCGACGCGTCGCCGAAGGGCGGCCTGCCGCACGCCGCGAACGTCAGGACGGAGCCGAGCGCGAACACGTCTGTCGCACCGCCGAGCCCCTTGCGCCCCGAGGCCTGCTCGGGCGACATGTAGGCGGGGGTGCCGACCACCATGCCGCTCAGCGTCAGCTCGCGCTGGTCGGCCGCGCGGGCCACGCCGAAGTCGATGAGCGTCGCGCCGTCGACCGTCAGCATCACGTTGGACGGCTTGACGTCGCGGTGCACCAGGTCCAGCTCGTGCACGGCGGCCAGCCCCGCCGCGGCCTCCCGCAGCAGCAGCCACAGCGCCTGGCCGGGCAGCCCGCCCTCGCTCCGGGCGACCGCCTGGCGCAGCGTGAGGCCGGGGACGTAGTCGGTGGCGTACCAGGGCGGGCCCGCCCCGGGGTCGCTGAGGACGAGCGCGGCGGTGGAGTCGGCGGGCAGCCGGGCGAGGTTGTCCAGTTCGTGCCCGAAGCGGCGGACGAAGGCCTCGTCCTCGCCGGCGACGGACGGCAGGACCTGCTTGACCGCGACGTAGCGCCCTTCGTGGACGCCGAGGTAGACGCGGCCCATGCCGCCGACGCCCAGTCTGCCCAGGAGGGGTATCGGGCCGATGTGTGAAGGATCGTCGTCCTTGAGCGGCTCTGCTCCACTGCCGTCCAGGTCCCACCGGTCCGCGCTGCTCACGTCTCCCCGTCCACGTTCCCCTGCACCTGGGGCCCGCGACGCGCGAAGCTCCCCCGTGGAATGCGCGACGCGGGCTCCGGGTGACGTCCAGTCTGGCGTCGCGACCGTGCGATTGGAAGAACTTTCTAGAAAGTAGTTCCAGAAACCTCCCGGGGCGCTGCTGCCGGGCCGGGCTACCAACGGTTAACCTGCGCGGAAGCCCGCCCCACGCACGGCGCCGGCACCCGGACGGACAAGGACGGCGGACCATGAGCCCGAAGCAGCAGCGCGGCGAGGCGACCGCCGACCTGCTCCTTCAGGCGGCGCTGCGGGTCTTCGTGGAGGAGGGCGAGCAGAAGGTCACCGTCAACGCGGTCACCCGGGCCAGCGGGGTGAGCCTGGGCAGCCTCTACCACCACTTCGGCAGCATCGACGGCCTGCTCGCGGCGCTCGGCGGGCGCCTGCTGGGCCGCATGCTGGACGAGCTGGGCGGCTCCCTGGCGGGCGCCACCGACGCGCGCTCCGGCATCGAGGCCCTGGTGACGTCGTATCTGCGGTTCACACGGGAGCAGCGGGACGCCGCCCTCTTCCTGCACTCGTCGTACGCGGACCGGTTCGGCTGGGCGCAGGGCCGCGCGATCCGCGACGCGCAGGAGGCCCGCCTGTCACCGCTCGCGGCGTGGCTCGACCCGCTCGTGGCGGCGGGGCAGATCGCGCCACTGCCCCAGCCGCTCATCGAGGCCATGATCCTCGGTCCGGTCGTCGCGGTCGCCCGCCGCTGGCTCGCGGGGTACGGCGACGTCGACCTCGACGAGGCGTCCCGCGAGCTCCCGGGACGCGTCTGGCAGGCCCTGCGGCCGTAACGGGTCCCCGCGCAAAGGCCGGAAAAGTGGACGGACCGGCGTTCGAGACACCATCCGTTCCGCCGAAAACCCGCGACACGCCCGGTACTTCCTCGCGCGCACGCACTTCCCTTGGTCGGGTCTGTGCACCACTGCGAACGGAGACGCCCCGTGCGAACGACCGACATCCAGCGCTGCGAGGTCCGGCCCGGACGACTCGTCGAGTGGACCCTCAGCACGGCGACCGTCGAGACCGCGGCGGGCCTGCCGGAGGACTCGCGGCCCCCGGCGTACATCCAGGAGTCGCACATCCGGACCGCTCGTTCGGTGCGTGAGGACGGCCTGTTCGTGCCGACCTGGCTCGGCGCCGCGTTCGACATCCCCGGCCCGGTCGACCTGGGCGCGCTCCAGGAGGCGCTGCGCGACTGGACGCTGCGGCACGAGACGCTGCGCAGCGGCTTCCGCTGGGCCGGCGAGTCCGGTGACGAGATGCGCCGCTTCACGCTCGACGCGGACGCGGTGTCCCTGCAGCGCTCGGACGTCGGGGAGTTCACCGACGCCGCCGCACTGGTACGGCATCTGCAGCGCCGCTTCGACGAGACGGCGGACGCGCTGCGCTGGCCCAACCTCATCTACACGGCGGTCGTCCGCGACGACGGCACCAGCGTGTACATGGCCTTCGACCACAGCAACGTCGACGCCTACTCGCTGCACCGTCTCCCGGCCGAGATCCACGAGCTGTACACGGCGCGGGCCGAGGGGCGGCCCGTGGCGGAGCGGCCGACGGGCAGCTACGTCGACTTCTGCGAGGCCGAGCGCGCCGACGCGGACCGCGTCGACGAGGACCACGACGTCGTGGCGCGCTGGCGGGAGTTCATCCACCGCTGCGACGGCCGGCTGCCGGCCTTCCCCGTCGACCTCGGCCTGGAGCCGGGCGGCCCGCTGCCCCCGCAGAAGATGCTGAGCGAGCCGCTGGTGGGCGCGGCCGACGCCGCCGCGTTCGAGGCGTACTGCCGTCCCCACGGCGGCAGCCTCGTCGGGCTCCTGGCGGCGACCGCCCTCATCGTGCACGAGATCGGCGGCGGGCCCGTCTACCGCACGGTCGTGCCGTTCCACACCCGCGCCACGTCCCGGTGGGCCGACTCGGTCGGCTGGTACGTCGGCGGCGCGCCCGTGGAGATCCCGGTCGCCGACCTGCCCGGCTTCCCGTCCCTGCTGCGGGCGGTGCGCGCCGAGCTGCAGGCCAACCGCCGCCTGGCCCGGCTGCCGCTGGCCCGGGTATTGCGGCTGCTCGGCACCGACTTCCGGCCGACCTCGCCCGACCTGTACTCGATCGTGTCGTACGTCGACTCACGCGCCCTGCCCGGCGCCGAACGCTGGGCGGAGCTGAAGGCGTACGGGCTGATCCGGGTGTCGTACGGCGACCAGGTGTGCGCGTGGGTGAGCAGGCTCCCCGAGGGGCTGTGGTTCGCGGGCCGCTACCCGGACACCGACATCGCGCACAAGAACCTCCGGCTCTACACGGAGCGGCTGAGGGACGTCATCACGGGCGTGGCACGCGGACTTGCCTGACTCGCGCGGCTGGTGTGAACCAACTCACACTCCGTAGTCTGTAGGGAAAACTCTGGGGGGAGAGAAGCGGTGCACAGACGGTTGCACGGGCGGGGTGCGTTGTTCGACATGGACCCGGCCGGTCTCGCCCCGCGGCTCGTGGGCCTGCGCCCTCATCAGCACCGCACGCATCCCTACGAGCACGAGCGCGAGCTGCCTCTCGTGGTGTTCACCGGAAGCCGGGGGCTGGGCAAGAGCGCGGTGCTCCGCGAGCTGCGGGACGCCTACAAGGGACACACGCCGGTCGCTCTGATCGACTGCGAGGACGGCGAGTTCACGGCGCCGCCCGCCCAGCGGCCCGCCGAGGCGTGGTCACCGGTGGCGCAGGCGCTGCTGGTGATCGCAGAACAGCTCGCGGAACCGGTGACGGGCGCCGGGCGCCTGCAGTTCCCGCGGCTGGTGCCGGGGCTCGTCGCGGTGGCGGCGGGCGGCTGGGAGCACGCCGACTCCGACCGGATCCGGCGCGAGGTGGAACGCATCCTGCTGCTGAACGAGGGCGGCCTACGACTGGCCGGTTTCGCCGCGCGCTGGGCGGGCCGGGTCGTGGCGAAGGTGACCGCCGAGGCGAGCGACACCGGACCGCTGCTTGCGGCGGCGATCGAGGCGACGCTGGACTCGGTGACGGACAGCGTGGTGCTCCGGCGCCACCAGCGGGCCGCCACCTGGTACCGGGACTACCCCAACGCCGGCGGGCACGCCCGGCGCGGGCTGATCCTGCTGTCCGGGCACTTCCGCGCGGGCGGCACCTCGCGGCAGCACGCCGAGCGGTATCTCGTGCGGGCGCTGCTCGCCGACCTGACCGAGGCCTACGCCGGGGTGCTGCCCCGGATGCGGCGGCTGGGCCGGCCCCTCGTGCTCCTCGACAACACGCACGCCCCGCCCGGGCCCGGGCTGGTCGACGCCGTACTGCGGGACCGCGCCGACGGTGTCACCGACCAGGTCGCCTTCATCGGCACCCTGCGCGGTACGGGAACCACCGGACTGCGCAACGCCGTCCGGCGTGATCTGGCCGAGGTGGCGCGGCGCAGCGACTGGACGCCGGACCCGGCGGCCCCCTCGTCGCGGGCACTGCTGGTGTCGCTGCCGCCGCTCGGCCCCGACGACACACTGAACATCGTGGGCGGCGCCTGCTCCGAGCTGCCGGTGCCGCCGCAGCTGCCGCACGCCGCGCACCGGCTGACCGGCGGCAATCCGCTCGGCATAGCCCTGCTGGCGCGGGCGGCGGCACAGCATCTGCCCGAGGTGGGCTCGCTGAACCGGCTGCTGACGGCCGAGCTGCGGCCGGCCGCGGACCAGGAGGGGATGGCCGCCTACCGCGAGCTGCTGGCGCGGCTGGTGCCCGCCGACCGGCTCCAGGAGCTGACGGTGCTGGCCGCCGCGCACGACCACGACTCGGCGTGCGCGCTGGCCGAGGCGCTGCTGCCGGACGACTTCGGCCCGGCGGACGTACGGGCCCTCCAGGCGCGGCTGGCCCGGGAGGGGCTGCCGACGGCGCCGGGGCAGTTCGTCGGCGACCCGTTCATACGGACCCTGCTGCTCCTGCGGCTGCACCACCTGGACGCGGACCACGAGCGGTGGCGGGTGGCGCACGAGACACTGATCACCCACTACGCGCCACCCGACGACGCAGACGGGGACGACGGCTCCCCGGGCGCCGGGGAGCCGGTCTCCCGGACCCGCTACCGGCTGCACCACGAACTCGCCCTCGGCGCCCCGGACACGGCCGTCGCCCACCTGCGGGACACCTTCCTCACGATGGACACCCGGGCCTGGCTGCGCACCCTGTGCTTCGTCGCGTCGGCGCCCTACTTCCACGCGCACGACGCCGAGGGCAACGACTTCGCCGGGCACGCCGACCGGCGCGCGTCGGTCGCGCTCGGCCGCACCGACGCCGAGCACCCGGTGCCGGACGGGGTGGACGCGCCGCTGCATCTGCGGGTGCGGCGGCTGCTGCACGGGGTGTGGCTGCTCACGGACCCGCTCGCGCTGCCCGATCCGAAGGTGTGCGACCGGCTGCGGTTCGAACTGGAGCAGTTGTCGAACCTGCGGCCGGCGGGCAACGCGCTGCTGTGGCGGGCTTCCCGGGAGTGGCCCGAGGCCGCGCTCGCCGGACGGCCGCCGGCGGTTCCGGACGACGACGACAGCCAGGACGGGGAGGCATGATGGTCCGCGGATTCAGGATGCGGTTACGGGAACACGTCTGGGAGATCCCGCTGCGGCGGTACGGGGCACTGCTGCTGTGCGCGGCGCTGGTGGCCGGGCTGTTCTACGCCGTCCGCGCCGTCACCAAGGAGGACCGTTCCTGCGCCGAGGGTGTGGTGCGGCCCGAGGGAAGCACGGAGTGCGTGGGCGTGGCGACGGGGGCGTACGACTTCGACCAGCCCCGGCTGCGGGACCTGGTGGCGGCGATCGACCGGGAGAACAGGTCGCTGAAGCCGGACGACTACGTCACGGTGGCGCTGCTGGAGCCGTACACCGCGACCGACCGCGACACCGTCAACCACGTCCTGCACCAGCTCCAGGGCAGCTATCTCGCGCAGTACCGGGCCAACCACTCCGCCAACGGGCAGACGCCTTCGATCCGGCTCGCCCTCGCCAACCCGGGGGCGGGCGGGGTGCACTGGGAGTACACCGTCGACCAGCTGGAGCGGATGACGAAGGGCCCGGACCGGCTGCGGGCGGTGACCGGGATAGGGCAGAGCACCGACAACACCACGAAGGCCGTACGGGAACTCACCCGGCGCGGCATCCCGGTGATCGGCTCCTCCATCACGGCCGACGACCTCGCCAACGGCCGGCACGGCGCCGACCCGTTCCCCGGTCTGGCCCGGGTCTCCCCCACCAACACCGACCAGGCCCGCGCGCTCACGCACTTCGCGAAGGTGAAGCCCGGCGAGGCGCTGCTGGTGTACGACAAGCCGGGCGACCCGTACACGAATACGCTCAAGACGTCGTTCGCGCAGCTGCTGAAGGGCTCGCCGTACGAGCCGCAGCCCTTCACGCCGCCCGCCGACCGCAGCCAGGAGGGCACGACCCCCAACACGTTCCGGCAGATCACGGACCTGGTGTGCGACACCCCGAAGAGCACCGACAAGATCCTTTTCGCCGGACGCCACACCCAGCTGCGGCAGTTCATCAACGCGCTCGGCGGGCGCGGCTGCGAGGACCGCGAGTTCACGCTGCTGACCGGCGACGAGGGCTCGTACCTCACCGGTGACCAGGACCTCGACCCCCACGCGCTGAGCCCCCACCTGACCGTGCGCTACACGACGCTCGCCCACCCGGACGCGTGGCGGGAGAAGACACCGGCGACCGGCGGCTCCGCCAAGGACTTCCAGACTCTGGAACGGCTGGTGACGCAGGCGCAGAGCGATCGCGAGAAGGTCGGCCCGATCGGCCCGGTCGCCCTGGAGGACGGCCAGCTGATCATCGCGTACGACGCCATGCAGCTGGCCGTGCACGGCGTCCGCGGGGCCACGCCCGAGGGCAGGACGGTGCCGCCGCTGGCGGACGTGGGGCTGCAGTGGTCGCTGGTGAAGGGCTCTTTGAAGGTGCGCGGCGCGAGCGGCTGGATCTGCCTGGACGTGCACGGCAATCCGTACAACAAGGCCGTGCCGATCGTGGAGCTCACCCCGGACGTCAAGCCGCGCTTCGTCCGCAACGCCTGGCCGGAGGACGACGAGCCGCCCGGCAAGGAGTGCCTGCCGTCGTCGTGATCAGGACGACGGGGGCGCGCCCGGCTGCCGTTCCTCCAGCAGTTCGACCAGCCGCTCGAAGCGGGTCCGCCAGCGCTGCTCGAAGGGCCCGGACCCGCGGAACTCGTGGGTGAAGCGCAGGGTGGTGCCGGTGTCGCCGTCGCGTTCCAGGTGGAAGCGGAGACGTCCGCCGCCCTCCACGGTGTACTCGGCGACCCGCTCCACGTCCCACGCGGTGACCTGCCCCGCCCCGGTGTCACGCAGGGCGACCTCGCCGCCGAGGCGGGGTTCGAGGACGTCCGCCGGGGTGAACCAGGCGGCGAGCCCGACCTCGGTGGCGAGCGCGGGCCAGACCTTCTCCACGGGCCGGGGAAGCCGCACCAGGAAGTGCAGGAGGCGCGTGTTCCCGTGGGTGTCGCTGGTGCCCTGTTCGACGGATCCGGTCATGGTTCCCGAGTGACCCCGCACAAGGGGTTCCTCACCTCCGGACCCGGCATCCGGACCCCGGGAATCGGGTCTCGGGGTCCGGATCCCGCGGTCCGGCTCTCGCGGTCCGTCGCGAAAGCCGGGCCGCGAAGGCCGGGCCGCGCCGTCCGGGCCTCAGAATCCGGGCCTCAGAATCCGGCGGACCTCAGCACGCCCAGGCCGACGTCGGCGTACGAGTGCTTCCCGGACACGAAGATGTTCACGCCGTAGTAGTTGAACAGCCAGCAGCCGAACGCGATCAGGGCCAGGTAGGCGGCCCTGCGGCCCTTCCAGCCGGCCGTGGCGCGGGCGTGCAGGTAGCAGGCGTAGGCGACCCAGGTGATGAAGGACCAGGTCTCCTTGGGGTCCCAGCCCCAGTAGCGACCCCAGGCGTCGCCCGCCCAGATGGCGCCCGCGATGATCGTGAACGTCCACAGCGGGAAGACGGCGGCGTTGACGCGGTAGGCGAACTTGTCGAGGGAGGCCGCGGCGGGCATCCGGTCGAGGACCGAGTCGGCGAACCGGCCGGGCGTGCCGCCGTTCGCGATCTTGTTCTCGTAACTGTCCTTGAACAGGTACAGCAGCGTGGAGACCGCGCCGACGTAGAAGACCGCCCCGCAGAAGATCGCGGTGGAGACGTGGATGTACAGCCAGTACGAGTGGAGCGCCGGGACGAGCTGGTCGCTCGCCGTGTAGAGCACGGTGACGGCGAGTCCGAGGTCGAGCAGGACCGTGGTGATCAGCGGCAGGCCGAGCCAGCGGATGTTCTTCCCCAGGCCGAGCAGCGCCAGGTACACGCCGACGGCGACCGTGGAGAACGTGATGTTGAACTCGTACATGTTGCCCCACGGCGCCCGCTCCACGGACAGCGCGCGGGCGAGCACACCGCCGGCTTCGAGCAGGAACCCGAGGGCGGTCAGCGAGATCGCGACACGGCCGTACAGGTCGCCCTGCTCGTCACCGCCGTGCGCGCCGGGCCCGTCCGGCACGTCGCGCGCGCCGGAGGAGGACCGGACGACGACCTCGGGGCGCTCCAGTACGGCGGTGCCGCCGGCCTTCTGCACCGTGACGGCCGGACCACCGGCCGCGGCCCCGGTCCTGTCCTCGGCCGGCCCGGCGGTCAGCGCGGCGGCGGTGCGGCCGACCTTGCTGCGGCTGCCGAGGAGCCATTCGGCGATGTACGCGAAGAAGGCCAGGGTGTAGACGGCCATCGCGGAGTAGATCAGCACATTGCTGATGTGCGCGAGGTTCTCGTTGGTGGCGGCGGCCAGGTCGGTTGCGGCGGCGAGAGTCACTGCTTCTCAGCCCCTTCGGCAGGTACGGCAGGAGAATCGGAGGATTCGGGGTCGGGTTCGGGGTCGGGGGGACCCGGCGCCCGCTCGTACAGGATCCCGGCGAGCTCGCCGAGCTCCTCGGGCACCTTGGCGGACTCGCTGCGTCCGAGCCCGGCCATCTCGACGACGGTGACGCCGTCGGCGCCCTTGACCGCGCGCACCCACACGCGGCGGCGCTGGATGAAGAGGGAACCGGCGAGACCGAGGATCGCGGCGAGCGAGCCGGCCAGGGCCCAGCCGCTGGCCGGCTGCCGGGCGATCTGGAAGCCGGCCCATTCCTTGACGCCGTCGAAGGTGACGGTGCCGGCACCGTTCGGGAGGGTCATGGTCTCGCCGATCTTGAGCTGCTTCTTGAACAGCTCTCCGTCGGTGTCCTTGAACTCCTTCAGGTTCTTCTTGTTCAGCTGGTACACGCTCTGCGGGACGCCCGAGTCGACGCCGAGGTCGCCGTGGTACGCGGACAGCGCCAGCATCGGGTTCAGCAGCGACGGGAACTGGGACAGCATCGTCGAGCCCTTCCCGCCGTGGGTGGGCAGGAAGAACGCGTTGAACCCGAGCTGCTCCCTGACGCCCTCGGCGTTGCGGTAGCCGTCCATGACCTTGATGGCGCCGGAGGACGTCACGTTGCCGTCCAGCGGCAGCAGCGGCACAGCCGTGCGGTCGAGTACGACGTGGCCCCCGGCGTCCTTCACGGTGACGATCGGCGCGTAGCCGTGGCTGACCAGGTAGACCTTGGAGCCGCCGACCTCCAGCGGGTCGTTGGGGTTGATGACGGCCGTCTTGTCCTTGCCGTAGGCGCCCTCGCTGTAGGTGACCCTGGCCTTGTAGACGCGGGGCGTGCCGCGGTTGGGGCCGGTCAGCGCGTACGTGCCGGTGAAGTCCTCCAGGACGAAGCTGAACGCGTCCAGGTCGTCCTGCGTGAAGAGGCTGCCGGACTTGAAGTCGTCGTACTGCGTGAGGGTGTTGGCGAAGCCGTCGCCCTCAAGGATCAGCTTGTTGCCCTCGGACTTGAACAGCTGGCCCCAGGCGAACGCGATCAGCATCACGATCAGCGCGAGGTGGAAGACGAGGTTGCCCGTCTCCCGCAGGTAGCCCTTCTCGGCGGCGACGGCGTCACCGACGACGTGGGACCGGAAGCGCCGCTTGCGCAGCAGTGCGAGGGCGGCCTCGCGGATCTCCTCGGGCTCGGCCGCGGTGCGCCAGGTGGTGTGGGCGGGCAGCCGGGTCAGTCGGCGCGGGGCGCCCGGCGGCCGGCCGCGCAGCTGGCCCACGAACTGCCAGGTGCGGGGGACGATGCAGCCGATGAGGGAGACGAACAGCAGGATGTAGATCGCCGAGAACCACACCGAGCTGTAGACGTTGAACAGGCCGAGCTTGTCGTAGAGCGGCGCGAGCGTGCCGTGCTGCTGCCGGAACTCCTCCACCTTGGTGACGTCCGAGCCGGTCTGCGGGATCAGCGACCCGGGGATCGCGCCCAGCGACAGCAGCAGGAGCAGCAGCAGCGCGACCCGCATGGAGGTGAGCTGGCGCCAGAACCAGCGGATCCAGCCGACGACGCCCAGGGCGGGCAGGTTCGGCGCGTCCTCGGCCGGGGCGGTGGACAGCTGGGCACCGGCCTCGCCGAGCTCCCGGTCCTCTCCCGGCGCGGGGGCCGGGACGGAGGCGGGGGCCTTGTCGGTGGTGCTGGTGGTGGTGTCGCTCATCGGTCAGATCCCCACAGTGAAGCCGTTGGACCAGGTCTGCATGTGCTGCACGATGCTGTCCCACGCGCCGGTCAGCAGGAGCAGACCGGTCACGATCATCATGATGCCGCCGGTGCGCATCACCCAGACGTAGTGGCGCTTGACCCAGCCGAAGGCGCCGAGGGCCTTGCGGAAGGCGACCGCGGCGAGGACGAAGGGGACGCCGAGTCCGAGGCAGTACGCGACGGTCAGCAGGGCGCCACGGCCGGCGCTGGCCTGGTCGGAGGAGAGCGCCAGCACGGACGACAGGGTCGGGCCGATGCAGGGCGTCCAGCCGATCCCGAACAGCGCGCCCAGCAGCGGCGCGCCGAGCAGGCCGGTCACGGGCCGCTTGTGGAGGCGGAACTCGCGCTGGGTCAGCCACGGCATGAGGCCCATGAAGAACACGCCCATGACGACCATGAGCACGCCGAGCACCTTGCTCAGGATCTCGCGGTGTTCCTGGAGCGTGGAGCCGAAGTAGCCGAACAGCGCGCCGCCGGACACGAACACGGCGGTGAAGCCGAGGACGAAGAGGGAGGAGCCCGCGACCATCCGGCCGCGCCGTGCCTCGGCGAGGTCGGTGCCGGTGACGCCGGTCACGTACGACAGGTAGCCGGGGACGAGCGGCAGGACGCAGGGCGAGAAGAACGAGACGAGGCCACCGAGCAGCGCGATGGGCAGGGCGACCAGCAGGGCGCCGTTGAGCACCGTGCCGTTGGGGCCCGCCTCGGCGAGCGTCAGCACCGGGGTCACGTCACTTCTCCGCGAGGACCGGGTCGATCATCTTGCGCAGCTGGTCCTCGGTGAGCGCCTGGAGCGTGCGGGCCGCGATCTTCCCGTCCCTGTCGACGACGAGCGTGGAGGGGACGGCCTGCGGGTTGAGGGTGCCCTTCTCGAAGCGCAGCATCAGCTTGCCCGTCGGGTCGTACAGGCTCGGGAAGGTGACGCCGTAGTTCTTCTCGAAGGCGCGGGCCAGGCCGACGGAGCTGTCGCGGGTGTTGATGCCGACGAACGCGACGCCCTCGTCCTTGAGGTCCTGGTGGACCTTCTCGAAGTTCTTGGCCTCCAGGCGGCACGGCGGGCACCAGGAGCCCCACACGTTGATCACGACGACCTCGCCCCTGTGGTCCGCCACGTCGACCCGCTTGCCGTCGACGGTGGGCCCGGACAGGTCGGGCACGGCGGTCCGCCCGCCCTTCCTGACGGTGGCGATGCCGTCCTTGCCGGTGACGAAGCCGGTGTTGCCGCCGCCGCCCGTGGTGCCGCCCGAGCCGCACGCGGACAGCAGGAGCGCTGCCGCGGCGACGCCGGTGGTCGTCAGGGCGGTACGGCGGCGGGCGCGGCCGGTGCGGTGGGAACGCCGGGGGGTGCGGCTGGCGGCACTCATGTGAAAAGTTTCGCATGTCCGTTCCGGGGATCTTGGGCACCCCCCTGGCGGGTGGGAACCCGCATTTCAGGCGGCGCTTACGCGCTCCCCGGCGGAGTCCGGACGGCGGCAGGATTCAGGGACCGGCGTGGCTTCAGGGGGTGGCGGGGGTCCCGGAGGCGGTGGCGCCCTCGTCCGCGAGGAAGGTCTTCCAGCCGCCGGCCGGCGCCTGCCCCACACCGAGGGTGCGCAGCCGGGCCAGCGCCTCGGGCCGCTGCACGTCGAGCCAGTCGGTGAACTGCCGGAACGACACCAGCCGGATGTCGGCGCCCTTGTCCCGCTCCCGCGCGATGTGCTTCAGGGCGTCCTCGACGGCGTCCATGTAGATGCCGCCGTTCCACTGCTCGAAGTGGTTGCCGACGAAGAAGGGGGCGCGGTTCGTCTCGTACGCCCGCTTGAATCCGGATATGTAGGCCTGGGCCGCCTGCTCGCGCCAGGCCGGGTAGTTGTAGGCGGGCGCGTTGGTGGAGTTCACGGACTGGTTGGCCAGGATGTTGTAGTCCATGGAGAGCACTTCGAAGCTGTGCCCCGGGAACGGCATCTGCTGCAGCGGCAGGTCCCACAGCCCCTGCCGCTTGTCCGGCCAGACCTGGAGGCCGCCGGGCGAGGACGCGTCGTAGCGCCAGCCGAGCTCGCGGGCGGTGGGCAGCAGGTTGTCCCGGCCGAGCAGACAGGGCGTACGGCCGCCGACGAGTTCCTTGTCGTAGTCGAACGGCAGGGACGGCAGGTCGGTCCAGCCGGTGTTGGTGCGCCACTGCGTGACGAACTGCTTGGCCTGGTCGATCTCGGAGCGCCACTGCTTCGGCGTCCAGTGGGCGACGGAGCCGTAGCCCTCGCCGCAGAAGTGACCGTTGAAGTGGGTGCCGATCTCGTGCCCGTCGAGCCAGGCCCGGCGGACGTTCTTCAGCGTCTGCTTGATGTGGTCGTCGGAGAGGTAGCCGATGTCGGAGGCGCCCCGCAGGTTGTTCGGCGGGTCGTAGAGGCGCTTCTTCGACTCGGGCAGCAGATACAGGCCGGAGAGGAAGAACGTCATGCGGGCGTCGTGTTCCCGCGCGAGGTCGAGGAAGCGCGGGAACACGCCGTTGCCGACCTCGCCGGCCCCGTCCCAGGAGAAGACGACGAACTGCGGCGGGGTCTCACCGGGCTCCAGCGGCACGGGCGCGGCGAGTCCGTGGGGCTGCTTGCCGGTGTACGCGGTGGAACCGTCGCCGATCGGCCGCGCGGTCGGGCCGGGCGTGCCCGACCCGTCGGGGCCGTCGCCCGAACCTCCGGCATGGGTCGCGCCGCCCGCCTTGTTCGTGCCGCACGCCGCGAGAGATGCCGCGGCGGCGGCCCCCGCGCCGAGTCCGAGCATTCCCCGGCGGGAGAGAGTGCGCATGGTGTCCCCGATCGTCACGTCCTCAGTGGTCATTCACTGAGAGGACGCGACGATCGCAGACGTTCCCGTTCGTATGCGCGGGATCCGTAACAGATTTTCACGAGATATGAACAACGGAGAAGGCGGCGCGCCCCCTTCTCCGCCGCTATGCCCCTTGCACCCGCTACGCCCCGAAGGCCTTGCCTTTCCCCTTCACCGGCTTCGCTCCGGCGAGGAGATGGGGCGGGACGAGATCGCGGGCCGGCTCGGTGTAACCGACGGAAACGATCCTGTCGCCCTCGAACGTGAAGCTCGTCAGGGACGCGAGCGTGCACTGCCGCCGCCGCGGGTCGTGCCACAGGCGTCGCTTCTCGACGTAGGACCGCACGATCCAGATGGGCAGCTGGTGGCTGACGAGCACGGCCTCGTGCCCGCGCGCCCGGTCCTTGGCGGAGTGCAGCGCGCCCATCATCCGCACCACCTGGTCGAGGTACGGCTCGCCCCAGGACGGTTTGAACGGGTTGAACAGGTGCTTCCAGTTGTCCGCCCTGCGCAGCGCGCCGTCGCCGACGCCGAAGGTCTTGCCCTGGAAGACGTTGTCGGCCTCGATGAGCCGCTCGTCGGTGTCGAGATCGAGGCCGTGCGCCTTCGCGATGGGCGTCGCGGTCTCCTGCGCCCGCTCCAGCGGGGAGGCCACGACGTACGTGACGTCGCGCGAGGAGAGGTGGTCGGCGACCCGGTCGGCCATCCGCAGGCCCAGCTCGGACAGGTGGTAGCCGGGCAGCCGCCCGTACAGGATCCCGTCCGGATTGGCGACTTCACCGTGGCGCATCAGATGCACGACGGTGCGCTCGGCGTCCCTCTTCTTGACCTCGGTCTCGTTGGTCCCGTTGGTCTCGTTGGCCCCGCTCACGCCGTTGCCTCCGCAGCCGCGCGGGCCGCCGCCGGGAGGGCGTCGGCGATCTTGGACACGGCCTGCTCGTCGTGGGCCGTGGAGACGAACCAGGACTCGAAGGACGACGGCGGCAGGTACACGCCCTGCGCCAGCATCGAGTGGAAGAACGCGGTGAAGCGGTACGACTCCTGCGCCTTGGCGTCCTCGTAGTTGCGTACGGGCCGGTCGGTGAAGAAGACGGAGAACATGTTGGACGCGCTCTGCACGGTGTGCGCGACGCCCTCCTTGCTCAGCGCCTCGGACACCAGCGACTGGATCTGCGCCGACACCGCGTTGATCCTCGCGTAGGCGGCGTCGTCGAGCAGCCGCAGCTGGGCGAGCCCGGCGGCGGTGGCGACCGGGTTCCCGGAGAGGGTGCCTGCCTGGTAGACCGGCCCGGCGGGCGCGAGGTGCGCCATGACGTCGGCGCGACCGCCGAACGCGGCGGCCGGGAAGCCACCGCCCATGACCTTGCCGAAGGTCATGAGGTCGGGCACCACCCCGTCGACGCCGAACCACCCGGCGCGGCTGGTCCGGAACCCGGTCATGACCTCGTCGGACACGTACAGCGCGCCGTGCTCGGCGCACAGGTCCGCCAGGCCCTGGTTGAAGCCGGGCATCGGCGGCACGACGCCCATGTTGCCGGGCGAGGCCTCGGTGATCACGCAGGCGATCTCACCGGGGTGCGCGGCGAAGGCGGCGCGCACGGCGTCCAGGTCGTTGTACGGCAGGACGATCGTGTCGCCGGCCTGGGCCCCGGTCACACCCGGGGTGTCCGGCAGGGCGAACGTGGCGACGCCGGAGCCGGCCGAGGCGAGCAGCGAGTCGACGTGCCCGTGGTAGCAGCCGGCGAACTTGACGACCTTGCTGCGCTGCGTGAACCCGCGCGCGAGCCGGATCGCCGACATGGTGGCCTCGGTCCCGCTGGACACCAGGCGCACCTGCTCCAGCGGCCCGACCCGGCCGGTCATCTCCTCGGCGAGCGCGACCTCGCCCTCGCCGGGCGTGCCGAAGGACGTCCCGCGCGCGACGGCCGCCTGCACGGCGGCGAGGACCTCCGGGTGCGCGTGCCCGAGGATCATCGGACCCCAGGAGCACACCAGGTCGACGTACTCGCGCCCGTCGGCGTCGGTCAGATACGGACCGGTGCCGGACACCATGAACCGGGGCGTGCCGCCGACGGCACGGAAGGCCCGCACCGGGGAGTTCACGCCGCCGGGCGTGACGGCCGCCGCACGGTCGAACAGAGCCTGCGAGCCCGGTGCTTCGTATGGATATGCCGATTCGCTCATGACCTGCGACTTCTCCGACCTTCTTCGAACCTTTTACGGCCTTCTCCGAAGGAGACCGAACCCCGGCCGACTACTTCCGGACGCCGGCCCGACTGCTTTCGGACTCCCCCTTGCCAGTGACCTCATCAGAGTAGGCCCCCGCGCTTCCCGGACCTTCCCCAGTCCCGGGCCGGGACCCCGCTGATCTGCGAGACTGGGGTCCGATACGGAGATGTCACGCGGGACGTGACGTCCCGGCATGGTGTTCATGACCCGCCGTCGCGCGCGTGCGGCCCCCCACGGACTGATGTTTCGGCGTACGTTTCGGCGGACGGACGTGGGGGAGGTCACTGACACGATGATCGGGTTGCGCGGCGGGGGACACGCGTCCTAGAAAAGCAGTCGGGTGGAGATATGCATCGCGGTGGCGGACTGGGCGAGGGGACTGACGACCTGGGTCCTCGACGTGCCCGGCGGGGCAGGCACCGGCGCGACGCGGAGGAAACGACCGAAGCACGTCAGACACACGGTGTACCGGGCGAGCCCGAGCCGGCAGACCGGCTGATCGACCGCAGGGCGGAGCGCCCGGGGACTCCGGGAATGCCGGGAAGTCCGGGGACTCCGGCGACGGGGGGCAGGAATGGTGGTCGGGTGGGGGTGACGTACAAGTACTTCGGTGCGCCCGACGGCGCGACCGCGGCCCGTGTCCCGATCTCGATGCGCCCGGAGGAACTCGGCGGCGACGAGCTCGGCATGAACGGCATGTTCACCAAGATCAAGCCGGAGACCATGGCCGCCATGGTGCTGACCGGCATAGAGGGCGTCCCCCTCCACCGCGTGCCGCCCCTGGAGCTCGTCGTCCTCCACCCCGACTACGCGGTCGTCAAACTCCCCATGACGGTCGTCGACCCCCTGCGCGGCATAGGCGAGGAAACGGTCGGCGCGGCGGCCTTCATCTGGTCCACGGTGCCGGACCGCGGGGGGCCGCGGGACGCGTTCAACGTGTACCAGTTGCTGCACGAGTGGCAGGACTTCTCACATCGCCTCCATGAGGCGGGGCACCAGCCCTATTGCCTGGTGTGGCCCTGAGCCGGGGCTTTGCTGGTTGCGGGCGGGGTCTTCGGAGCTCGCCCTTTTCGCTGCCGGCCCGAACGGTCTGTCGTGATCGACCGGACCTTGCCCGTCCGGCCCACCCAGGGGCACGCCGGACGAACCTACGACTACTTCTGCTGCGGGGCTTCCGGTGTGCTCGCGGCACAAGCCGCCCCGGGAACAGGACGGTTGGCGAAGGCGGACGGGGTGCCGGTCGCGCCGTGTCGTGCACCACGCTGAACCATGGGGGACGTCGCGCGGAACGAGGAGGCCGGCACTCCGGCCGCCGAGGACGACACCCTGCCGCGCGCCCGCGGGGAACCGGAGCACGCTGTGGCCCGTGCTCGCCGGGTCCGATCGGCGCCGGGTCTCCGTACGGGCCGTGACAGGGCCGCCACCGGGCGACGTGTCGCGCACCGGGCGGGGAGTGCTGGGAAGCTGGGGGGAGGGACAGCGTCGCCCGCGACGTGACGCAGACGGACAGGGTGGTGAGCACCATGGCCGAGTACTACGACAACGCCCCGAACCCGGCCGTCCCGTACGCCGACCCCCCTGGGGATCCCTTTCTGCGCACGCGGTTCGCCCTTCCCGCGCGGCCGGCCACGTTCCTGCGGCGGCAGCGGCTCGTCGGGCATCTCCACCAGGCTTTCACGACGCCGTTGACGCTGGTCAACGGCGCGGCCGGGGCAGGCAAGACCCTTTTGACGGCCGACTGGGCCGCCGGGCTGCGGGAGCCGGTCGCCTGGCTGACCGTGGAGGCGGAAGACCGGCAGCCCGGAACCTTCTGGGCCTACGTCTTCGAGGCCCTGCGCGCCTGCGGGGTGCGGGTGGCCGGCGCCCCCGCGGACTCGATCGGCGTCGGACGAGGGCTGCTGGCCGCGCTCTCCGCCGAGCTGAACGCCCGTGACGACCCCACGGTCCTCGTGCTCGACGAGTACGACCGGATGAACACTCCCGAGATCGCGGAACAGCTGGAGTTCGTCTCGCACCACGCCGGGCAGGGGCTGCGTCTCGTCCTCGTCACCCGTACCGAACCGCTGCTCCCCCTGCACCGCTACCGGGCCACCGACGCGCTGACGGAGATCCGCGGCTCCGAGCTGTCCTTCACTCCCGCGGAAGCCGACGAGCTGCTGCGGCTTCACGGCCTGCACCTTTCCGTGCAGGCCACGTCCGCCCTGGTGGAGCGCACCCGGGGCTGGGCCGCCGGGCTTCGCCTGTCCGCCCTGGCGGCCCGGGAGAGCGCCGATCCCGAGCGGTACCTGAAGGAGTTCGAGGCGGACCACAGCACGGTCGCGGACTTTCTGCTGGCCGAGGTTCTCAAAGGAAGGACAAGCGCGACCCAGGACCTCCTGCTGCGCGTCAGCGTCCTGGACCGTTTCTGTCCGGACCTGGCCGACGCCCTGACCCTGCGGACCGACGCCGAACTGCTGCTCGCCGAGCTGCACCGGGAGAACGCTTTCATCGAGCGGCTGGGGCACTCCTGGTATCGACTGCACCCGCTCTTCCGGGAGATCCTCCGGGCTCACCTGCACGAACGCATGCCCGGTGTGGAGCAGGAACTGCATGTGCGGGCCGCGCGGTGGCTGCGCCGTTCCGGCTTCGTCCCGGAGACCCTCGCCCACGGTGCCGCCGGTGGCGACTGGGACCTCACCGCAGGCGCCCTCATCGACGACCTCGCGATCGGCCACCTCTTCACCGGGTTGCACTCCAGCGACCTGGCCCGGCTCTTCGCCGGCATGGCACCCGGCGCCGGAAGCCCGGCGAGCGACCTCGTGCGGGCGGCCGGCGCCCTGGCCCGGCGCGACCTCGATCACGGCCTGCCCCACCTGCGCCGGGCGGAGAAGCAGTTGTCCGACGCCGACGACTCTCCCGACCTGGCGGCTGCCCGGCTGAGCTGCACGCTGCTGGAAGCGCTCGCCGCCCGGCTCACCGGATGCCCGCCGAGGGCCGAGCGGGCCGCCGCGACCGCCGCGGCACTGCGGCAGGACCTGCCGGAGCGCCTGCTGAACAAGCACCCGGAACTGACCGCGCTGCTGATGACACACGTGGGTTCGGCGCGGCTTTGGGCAGGGCGTTTCGACGACGCGCGTGCCGTACTGACCACGGTGGCCGGTGCCCCGGGCGGAGCTGCCACCGCGCTGCCCCGGGCGGAGTCGATGGGGCACCTGGCCCTGCTCGACTACCTGAACGGCTGGCTCGGCCGGGCGGAACGCAGGGCCCTGGCCGCGGTGTCGGAGGGGGAACGGGCGGGCCTGCCGCGGCCTCCCGGCGTGAGCCTCGCCCGGCTGGTCCTGGCCGCCGTGGCCGTGGACCGCCAGGAACTGGACCAAGCCCGGGCCCTGCTCGACGAGACGGCCCCGCTCCCGGCCCGGGTGCACGATCCGGTGCCGACGGCGGGGCGGGCCCTTGCCACGTCGCGCCTCCTCCTCGACAGCGGTGAAGCCGCCGCCGCCGTGGAGGCGGCGGCGCCCGCCCTTCCGACAGCCGTGGTGTCCCCCTGGGCGGAGAGCCAGGCGGCGGTGGTCCTCTCTGCCGCCCGCCTGGCCGAAGGACGGCCGGACGAGGCCGCCCGGGTGCTCCACGGCGTCCGCGGCGATCAACCGGTGTGCGCCGTGGAAGCCGCGGCGATCCAGGTCGCCGCGGGGCGTCCCCGGGCCGCCGTCGACCTGCTCGGCACCATCCGCGCCGAGGGACGCACCGGCCCTGCGGTGGGCGTGGGGACGGCGCTGGTGAAGGCCCGCGCCGCCCAGGAGTCGGGAGATGCGGCCACCGCCCGCAGACTCCTCGCGCGGGCCCTTCTCGACGCCCGGCGGGAGCGCCTGCGGCGCCCCTTCCTCCAGACGGGGGACTGGATCAAGCCCCTGTTGGCCACGGCCCCGCTGCACGAACTGGCCGAGGGCTGGCTCGAGGTCGGCCGACCGCGACGGCACGGTGAACGGCCTGGGCACGGGGCCGGCCCCGTGCCCCTGGTGGCGGTGGAGCTGAGCGGACGCGAGCGTGATGTCCTGCGGCGGCTGGCCCGCATGATGACCACGGAGGAGATCGCAGCCGATCTGTACGTGTCGGTCAACACGGTGAAGACCCACCTCAAGAGCGCGTACCGGAAACTGGCGGTGAACCGGCGCAGCGACGCGGTGCACCGGGCGCGCGACCTCGGCCTGCTGTGACAGAGCGTCCGGGACGCGTGCGCCGGCCTCGCTCGCGGCGGACGTGCCCTGTCCGTGGCCCCGCCCGCCGCAGCACCACGGCCCGCCGGGCGAAGGACCGCGCGGCGGGCGGCCCCGTCCATGTCGCCGGCCGCAGCGGCCCTCCCCCGCGAGGGGTGAGGCACCCTGCGCCGCCGTCGGGTCCGATGGAAAGAACGTACGCCGGAACGCGGTGACGGGAGCGGCGCGGTCGCTGGTGGCCGCGCGGACGTCCCCGGCCCGGCGTACCGGGCCGACCGAGCGAGGTGGGACGACGTGAAGCGCTGGCGGGCCCTGGCGGTCCTCGGTACGGCCCAGTTCCTGATGGTCCTGGACACCTCCGTCATGAACGTGTCCATCAGCCGGTTGGTCGAGGACTTCGACACGGAGGTCACCGCGATCCAGGCCGTCATCACCCTGTACGCCCTGGTCATGGCGGCTTTCATGCTCATCGGCGGCAGGTTCGGCGACGTGCTGGGGCGGCGCCGCATGTTCCTCGCGGGACTCGCCGTCTACGGTGTCGGGTCGGCCGTGACCGCCGTGGCGCCCACGCTGTGGATCCTCACGCTGGGCTGGTCCGTCGTCGAAGGGCTCGGGGCGGCCATGGTGCTGCCGGCCATGACCGCCCTCGTCGCGGAGTCGTACCGCGGACGGGACCGGGCCGTCGCCTACGCGGTCGTCGGCGGCCTCGCCGGGGCGGGAATCGCGGTCGGCCCCTTGCTCGGCGGCTGGATGACGACGTACCTCACCTGGCGGCTGGTCTTCGCCGGCGAGGTCCTGGTCGTCGTGGCCGTGCTGCTGTGCCGACGGGTGATCGCGACACCCGCCCCGGCCGGAACGCCGCCCCGGTTGGACGGGGTCGGCGCGTTGCTCTCCGCCGCCGGGCTGGGGCTGGGCGTGCTCGGGGTGCTGCAGAGCAGCACCTGGGGCTGGGTGGAGCCACGCAATCCCCCCTTCACGGTCCTCGGCTTCGCCCCCACCCTGTTCGTCGTGGGCGCCGGGACCGCCGTACTGGCCGTCTTCCGGCTCTGGGAGCGGCGGAGGGAAAGCCGGGGCGCCGACCCTCTGGTACACCTGGCTCTGCTGGACAGGCCCGTGCTGCGGGCCGGCCTGACGACCCTCCTGAGCCAGAACCTCATCCTCCTCGGCCTGTTCTTCGCCATCCCGCTGTACCTCCAGGTGGTGCAGGGCTTCGACGCCTTCCAGACCGGGCTGCGCCTGCTTCCCGTGTCCGCCACCATGCTCGTGACCTCCCTGTGCGGATCCTCGCTGGGGCGCAGGGTGGGGTCACGCCGGGTGGTGCGGCTCGCCCTGGCGATTCTGACGGCGGCCGTCGTGTGGCTCCTGGCCACCGTCGATCCGGTCATCGACGACGCACAGTTCGCCGGGGCGATGGCCGTGCTGGGCGTCGGCGTCGGACTCCTCGCCTCGCAGCTCGGCAACATCGTCCAGTCCGGCGTCGGCGAGGACGAGCGCAGCGAGGCCGGGGGGCTCCAGTTCACGGCCCAGAATCTCGGCTCCGCGCTGGGCACCGCGCTCATCGGCTCGATCCTGGTGGGCGCGCTGGCCAACGCCTTCACCCACCAGGTCGCGGACGACCCGCGGCTGTCCCCCGCGACCCGCGAACAGGTCGGGGTCCGCCTGGAGGCCGGCATCACCTTCGTCTCCACCGGGCAGGTGCGTGCCGCGGCCGAGCGGGCCGGACTGCCACCGCCGGAAGTCGAGGCCGTCACCGATTCCTACGCCTCCGCTCAGCTGGACGGGCTGAAGGCGGCGATCCTGGCGACGGGCGGCGTCGCGCTCGCCAGTTTCCTGGTCACCACCCGTCTGCCGACCGCCCGGGCGGGCCGTCCGTCCGGGTCCGCTCCGGGCGCCGGCCCGGCCGGGACGACCGGACCGGCGGGCTGAGCCCTGCCCGCGGCCTGCGTCGTCACCGTCGCCGTGCGGGTGGGCTGGTCCGTCACCGGGCTCACCGCTGCTCATTGCGCGGGAGCCCCGGGGCGGCTCGTCGCCACCAACGCGTCGGCCGGCGTACTGCTCGGCCCACCCATCGTCGTCGTCGAGAACGCGGTGTCGCACTGGACCCGGCGGGCCCGAGTCACCTGTACCGGGTGAGGTCGCCGGGACGCGACAGGGCGGACGATCGTCACAGTGACACCGTCCGCATTGACCAACCGGGCGGTGTCCCGAGCCCGTCCGGTGGAGGTGCCACTCGTGCGCTACGAGATCCGCGTCGAGGGACACCTGTCGGAGACGCTGGCCAACGCGTTCCCCGAACTCGAACACGTGGTGATGTCCGGCCAGACAGTCCTGTTCGGCACGGTGATCGACGAGGCCCACCTGTACGGGCTGCTCACGCGCTGCCAGTCACTGGGCCTGCGCGTCATGGAAATGCGGCAGCTGCCGGAGTGACGCCACTGGCGGTGTGCGCCGCCCCGGCCGTTCCTCGGCGGGCCGGCCCCACGGCTTGCTCGTCGGTGATCCGGTCGGAGCGGCGGGCCACCCGCAGGGCTCCGTCTCCGCGTTCGTTCAGTCCCGGCCCCTCCCGTCGAAGCCGGTGCCGTGGGTCCGGCCGCGGAAGATGCCGCTGCCGGTCCTCCTCCCGGCCGGCTCACAGGGGGTCGGCCGGGAGATCCCCGAGCGGGGTGATCAGCGGTGGGTCCGGTGCGGTGCGCCGACCCCCGGCCGTGAGGTCATGGTCCGGTCTCCGGCTCCGCGGGACCGGCGCCGGGCCGGGTCTGGGCCGCCGACTCCCGCCGCTGTCGGTTCAGCCCCGTCTGCACCGCGCTCGCCAGTACCCGGGCGGCGACGCCGAAGAGCAGCAGGCCGCCCACCATCTGCGCCATCGTGAGTATCCGCCCCGTCTGGGAGCGCGCCGTGATGTCTCCGAAGCCGACGGTGCTGAACGTGGTCAGCGCGAAGTACAGCGCGTCCGTCCTGGTGAGTGCCTCGCTGAAGGAGCCGGGCGCAAGGCGGCTCAGCAGGTAGTAGGAGCCGGCGAAGAGGACCAGGAACAGCACCAGCGTGGCGGCCAGTCCCTCGACGGCTCTCAGGCGCGGGTGGGGCGAGCGGGTGATGGCCCGCACCTCCCACCCGAACACCAGGAAGACCGCCAGCAGGCCGCCCACCAGCAGCAGGGACGCGCCGGCCGTACGGCGCTCGTCCAGGGGCAGCAGATAGTAGGCGGACACCAGGCCGACGACGATGAACGTGGCACGTACGAGAGCGACGACCGCAGCGCCTCGCCGGGAACGGAGCCGGCCGAGGGCGGACGGCCCGGGCGCGCCGCGGCCCCCGTCGTCTGTGGTCGTATCGCTCATCTCACGTCTCTTCGGCTCGTCCGGGCCCAGTGGGCCGATCGTTCCCGTTTCCCACCTCGCTGCCCCGACGGCATCGCGGGATCACCCCTGACGGGTGACCCGGGCCCGGGCGCCGGCCCTGATCCTGGAACGGTCAGTTCCGTGCACTGCGGCCCGCTGCCCGGGCCGCCGCTGGCCGTGCTGTCGCCCTCGGCCTGCGGGCCGCGCTCCGCGCTACTCACCCCCCGCGGACCGGGCGCACCCGCCGCCACGGCCCGACCTCGGCGACCGTGACGACCGCGGAAGGAGCGGCCGTGACCCCGGCCCTCCGCAGGATCGCCGGCCCTGCTGCTCCGGAACCCCACGGTCGCCGCGGTGGCACTGGTCCCCGGTATCGCGTCGGCCGCCCTGATCGTCCCGGTGGTCCTCGCGGCGGTTGCCGGACCGGCGGACCCGTCCGCGCACCGGGCGAGAGCCGTGAACGGCCGCCGCTTGCGGGCAGGGACGCCCACCGGCGACCACACTCACCCGCACCGGGTGAGGCAGCACGGTGGGTCCTGGGACCACTCTGAAGCCAGCCCCGCACGACTGCCGGGCTCCCGGACGGAGGACGGACATGAGCGCACAGACCTACCTGGCATACGACTACCCGCTGCTGGGAGCCTTCTGGACCATGTTGATGATCTTCCTGTGGATCATGTGGTTCATCCTGCTCTTCCGCGTCATCGCCGACATCCTCCGGGACGACGGACTGAGCGGCTGGGCGAAAACCGGCTGGCTGGTGTTCTGCATCCTCCTGCCCTTCCTGGGTGTGTTCGTCTACGTGATCGCACGCGGCAAGAACATGGGCGGCCGGGAGACGGCACAGGCCCGTGCGCAACAGGAGCACTTCGACGCCTACCTCAGGAAGACCGTGGCCGACGGCCGGACCAGCAGCGTCGACGAGCTGGCCCGGCTCTCCGAGATCCGGGACCGGGGCGCCATCACGGACGAGGAGTTCCACAGGGCGAAAGAACTGGTCCTGACCGGGCACGGTCCGGCGGGCCACGCGGGCACGTCCGGCACCGGCGTCTCCGCCCGCTGAAGTATCCGCATCCCACGAAACGAGGTCCACGATGATGGCGACACACACCCACTCGGGGCAAAGCGCGAAACAGGAATGGGCGACCGGTCTGACCGTCTTCGCGGCCGTGATGCTCTTCCTCGTCGGTGTACTCGACGTCCTGCGGGGCATCATGGCCCTCGCCAAGGACGACGTCTTCGTCTCCACGCCCGACTACGTCTTCCAGTTCGACCTCACCGGCTGGGGCTGGATCCACCTCGTTCTGGGTGCACTGGCCGTGCTCGTCAGCGCCGGTCTGCTCAAGACGGCGACGTGGGCGCGCGTCACCGGCGTCGCCATCGCCGGACTCGTGATCATCGCCAACTTCCTCTCCCTGCCGTACTACCCGGTGTGGTCCGTCATCATGATCGCCATCTCCGGCTTCATCATCTGGGCCTTGTGCGTGGTGCGGCACGGCGGCAATCTCTAGCCAGGACCTGTCCAGGGAACACCGGACTCGCCGGGCGGCAGCGAGGAAGGGGCGACACGTGAGGTCACGGGGTGGCGGTCCGGGCGGACCAGGCGTGGCAGGCGTCCACGGCGAGGCTCGTGCCGCGCCCGCCCGCCTGTCCGCGCTGCCGCCTCCCGCAGGCCCGTCCGGCGCCACCGGGCGGGCCTGCGCCCGCGACCCGCGGCCGGCGCGAGGGGCCCACGGCCGGGAGGCAGAGGCCGGCGGGACGAGGCGGTCACTTCGGTGGCGTGCCCCGCGCCGCACGGGGACGCTGGACGTGGGGGCAACGTGATGGAGAGACATCTCATGACTCAGAGCAGCACAGACAAGGCACAAGAGCCGTTCCTTTCGCGCCCCGGCGTCCGCCGCCTCGTACCGTTCGTCCTGATCACCGCGATCGCCCTGGTCTTCATCTTCGAGAACCGTACGAGTGTCGAGATCCGCCTTCTCGTTCCGATGGTGACCATGCCCCTGTGGGGAGCCCTCCTCATCGCGTGGGGCCTCGGCAGCCTCGCCTGCCTCTTCACCGTGCGTAGGCGGTCCCACCGGCACTCCCGACGGCCGGTGTGATGCCCCGGCCGGCGCGAACGGCCACGGCGCTCACCTCCCTCGTTCATGCCGGAACGCCCGTGACCCGGGAGTCCTCGCCGCCCCCGCACCACGTCATCCCCATGTCCCCCGCGCACGCCGGCGAGGTCCTGGCGATCTATCAGGCGGGCATCGACGAGGGCGACGCCACATTCGAGACCACGGCCCCCGCCTGGCGGGCGTTCGACGCGGCAAAGCTGCCCGAGCACCGCTTCGTCGTCCTGGACGCGGACAGGGACGCGGACGCGGACGACGAGGACAAGGGTGGGGCGGTGCTCGGCTGGGTCGCGGTCTCCGCGGTCTCCGACCGTCGCGCGTACGCCGGTGTCGTGGAGCATTCGGTGTACGTCGCCCCGGCCGCCCGGGGCCGCGGAGTGGCCGCCGCGCTGCTGGAGGCGCTGATCACGTCGACGGAGGCGGCGGGGATCTGGACGATCCAGTCCGGGATCTTCCCGGAGAACACCGCGAGCCTCGCCCTGCACGAGCGGGCCGGCTTCCGTGTCGTCGGAGTCCGCGAACGGGTCGGCCACCACCACGGCCGGTGGCGGGACGTCGTCCTCGTGGAGCGCCGCAGCCCGGCCGTCGGCTGACGACCGGGCCGCACGCGACATGGCGGGGGCGGCGTCCCCCCGGGCCGTACTTCGGGCGGCGGCGCCGGACTCCCGCCGCCGGGGCGGCACACGCACCAGCGCCACCGGCACCGGCGCCGCGATCAGCGGGCCGGCCACCCCGGACAGCGCCGGGCCCGCCCCCACGTCACGTCACCCGCCCCCGCCCGGACGCCCGGGGCGCCTCACCGCGTCCCCACCACCCGCAGCACCGCGACCACCAGCGCCCGCGTCACCTCCACCAGTTCGCGTACCGCCACCGCCTCCCGGGGGCTGTGCGCCACCCGGACGTCGCCCGGCCCGTACTGGAGGGTCGGGATGCCGGCCGCGGAGTACAACCGCAGGTCACTGCCGTACGGCGCCCCTCGCTCCGGCAGGGCGGGGCCTCCGGCGGTGTCGGCGTGGGCGGAGCGCACGAGGTCCGTCAGCGGGTGCCCGGCGGGCAGGCGGCCGCTGGCGAAGCGCCCGCCCGGCCACGTCACCGTCGCCGGGTGGTCCCGCAGCCAGGGGTCGGCGGCGCACGTCTCGGCCACACAGCGCTCGAAGGCGTCGCGCGCCTCGGCCGGGTCCTCTCCGAGCCGCACCCCGAGGCGCCCCTCGGCGATCAGCAGGTCGGGCACGCTGCTCGCCCAGTCGCCGGCGCGGACCGTACCGACCGACAGGGCGTACGGGATGCGGTACCGGGCCATCAGCGGGTCCGGGTCGAGGTTGCGTTCGGCCTCCAGGCGGGCCAGCGCACGGTGCAGCGGCAGATACGCGTCGACCGCGCTGACGCCCTCGTCGCGCGTGCTGCCGTGCGTCGCCCGGCCGGGCACGGACAGCCGGAACGTCTGCGCGCCCGCGTTGGCCGTGATGACCGCGCCCGAGGTCGGCTCGGAGATGAAGCAGGCGTCACCGCGGTGTCCGCGCCGCAGCGTGCCGAACGCGCCGAGCCCGCCGTCCTCCTCGCCGACGACGAAGTGCGCGGCGACGCGGCCGCGCAGCCGTATCCCGGCCGACCGTATCGCCGTGAGCGCGCCCAGGTTCGCGGCGAGACCGGCCTTCATGTCGCAGGCGCCCCGCCCGTGCACCACGTCCCCGGTGATCCTCGGCACGAACGGGTCGCCCTCCCAGGCCCCGAGGTCGCCCGGCGGTACGACGTCCACGTGGCCCTGGAGGACCAGCGTCGGCCCGTCGGCGCCACCGTCCGGGGTCGTGCCGACCAGGCCCCACGCCTCGTCCCGCGGCGCCTCCGCACCGGGGAAGCCCGGGTCGGCGTACAGCTCGGGCAGGTCCATGGACCACAGGTCGACGTCCATGCCGAGCCACTCCAGCCGCCCGGCGAGCTGATGCTGGAGCTCGGACTCGGCGGGACTGCCGGTCACGCTCGGCATGGTGATCAACTCTTGCAGGGTCCGCACGAGTTCCTTCTCGTCGATCGCCGCGAGCGCGGCGGCCTCGTCGTCGCTCAGCACGCTGTCGGCCCTCCCCTTCGGTCACGGGACGGACGGACCGCCCGCCCCCTCCGCATGTCTGCTCGGGAGCGATCGACTTCACTCTCCCGGGCTCGCCCGTCCACCGCGGCTCAGCCAGAACTGTGCACTCCCCTGCCCGGAACGGCACTGGTGAGGTTGCTCACGCCCCGTCCCCGCGCCCCTCACCCGGAACCGCGCACGCCCTCCCCCTCCGTCCTCGCGTCGCCGCCGCCCACGGTGAAGCCGATCACCGCGCCGCCGCCGTCCCGCCGGAACGCGAACGGGGCCCCGCCGTGGCCCAGCGCCACCTCGCGGACGATGGACAGTCCGAGGCCCGAGCCGGGCAGGGAACGCGCGTCGGCGGCACGGTAGAAACGGTCGAACACATGACCGAGGTCACCGTCGGTGATGCCGGGCCCTCGGTCGCGCACCTCGACGCGGACCGGGCCGCCGGGCGTCCCCCCGTGCGGACGAGGCCGGATCCCGTCACCGGCCGGGCCGGCGACGGCGATCTCGATGGGCGCCGTGCCCTCCCGGTCGAACTTGGCCGCGTTCTCCACGAGGTTGGACACGGCCCGCGTCAGCAGGCCCGGCCGGCCCTCGGCGGCCGTGTCGCCGTACGCGCGGACCACGATCTCCCGGCCGGTGCGCCGCCGCGCCAGACCGGCCACGTCCTCGGCGATGTCCGCGAGGTCGACCCGCTGCGGCGGTTCGCTGTCCGACTGTCCCGCCGCCAGGTCCACCAACTCGTTGACCAGGTCGGTCAGTTCACGGGCCTCCTGTTTCAGGTCGGCGACCAGTTCCTCGCGGGCGGCGGGCGGGAGTTCGTCGATGCGGCGCAGCAGGGAGATGTTCGTACGCAGCGACGTCAGCGGCGTACGCAGCTCGTGGCCCGCGTCCTGCACCAGCCGCCGCTGGTCCTCCTCGGACTGGGCGAGCCGGCCCAGCATGCGGTCGAAGGCGCGGCCGAGACGCCCCACCTCGTCGTAGCCGGTCACCGGCACCTGGATGTCGAGCCGCCGGGTGCGGGCGACGTCCTCGGCCGCGGACGTGAGGACCACGAGGCGGCGGGTGATGCGCCGCGCCAGCCACCAGCCGAACAGCCCTGCGCCGACCACCACCGCGGTGGTCGTGACGAGCGTGCGCTGCTGGAGCGAACGCAGCAGGTCCTCGGTGTCGCTGAACGACTGCGCCACCTGCACCGCGCCCCGGCCGCCCCCGAGGGCGACGGTCGCGACGCGGTAGACGCCGCCGCCGACGCCGACGTCCATGTGCGCGGTCAGCCGTCCGGCGGTGGCGTGGCCCGCGACGGCCCGGTCGGCGACCGTGACCGGCAGCCCCGGATTGCCCCGGTCCAGGACGGCGCCGTCCGGCCCGAGCACCTGCACGTCCGTACGGGCCGGGCGCAGCAGGTCGTGTCCGGGCGCGGAGGAGGAGAAGTCCCCCGGCGTCATCCGGGCCTGCCGCACCTCGTTGCGTACGTCCTGCACGACCTCGTCGAACACCGTCTGCTGGTCCACGCGCACCAGCCGGGCGGCGGCGCTGTAGGAGAGGATGCCGACGAGGACGGTGACGGCGGCCGTGACCGCCGCGAACGACACGGCGAACGTGGTCCGCAGCGACAGCAGCCGGAAGCGCCGCCGCCCCAGCAGCCGCGCGAACCGGCCCCCGGGCCGGCCGCCGGACCAGCCGACGCCCCGGCCGCCGCCCACTCAGTCCTCCCGCAGCACGTAACCCACACCGCGCACCGTGTGGATCAGCTGCGGGGCTCCCGGCTCGTCCAGCTTGCGGCGCAGATAGCCGACGTAGACGGCGAGATTCTTCGAACCGGGACCGAAGTCGTAGCCCCAGATGCGGTCGTAGATCGTGGAGTGGTCCAGGACGACGCCCGCGTTACGGACCAGCAGCTCCAGCAGCGCGAACTCCGTGCGGGTCAGTTCCACTTCCCGCTCCCCGCGCCAGGCGCGCCGCGCCCGCGGGTCCATCCGCAGTCCGGCGGCGCGCAGGTGGGGCCGGGCGGGCTGCTCCCCGGCGACGCCGGAAGACGCACCGCGAGAGGCGCCGGAGGGCGCGCCGGGCGGCACGGAGCCGGGCGCGGCGGGCGGCGCCCCGTCCGGCGTGCCGGGGGTGCCGGGCGTGCCGGGGGACTCGGGAGCATCGGGCCGGCCCCCGTCCCCGGCACCACTCCCGCCCCCCGTACGGCGCAGCAGGGCCCGCAGCCGTGCGAAGACCTCCTCGACGTCGAACGGCTTGACCACGTAGTCGTCGGCGCCCGCGTCGAGGCCGGCGATCCGGTCGGCGGTCTCGACCAGCGCGGTCAGCATCAGGATCGGCGTGCTGTCGCCCTCGGCGCGCAGCACCCGGGCCACCTGGAGGCCGTCGATGCCCGGCATCATCACGTCCAGCACCAGCACGTCGGGCCGGCCGCGGTGGGCCTGTGCCAGCGCCTCGACACCGTCGGCGACCGCGGTGACCTCGTAGCCCTCCAGGGTCAGGGCACGTTCCAGGGCGTGCCGGATGGCGCGGTCGTCTTCGGCGAGCAGCACGGTGTGAGGCACGGGTCCAGTCTGCCAAGCCGCCGCGGCCGGCCGCGTGACGGACCCCTGACCGCCCCGGCTTCTTACTGCCCTCTCACCCCGCCGACCCGCCGTACCCGGCTCAACGCGAGACGCGCGCCCTCTCACGCCGCCGACCCGCCGTACCCGGCTCAAACGCGAGACGCGCGCCCACTCACCCCGCGGACCCGCCGTACCCGGCTCAACGTCGCGCGCCTCCCTCCCCCGCCGACCCCCCGTGCCCGGCTGAACGCGACGCGCCACCCGTGCGAAGCTGCCCCCATGCTGATGCCGACGGTCCTCCGCTCCGCCGCGCTGTTCGTTCTCGCCGCGCTCCTGGAGATCGGCGGGGCCTGGCTGGTCTGGCAGGGCGTGCGCGAGCAGCGCGGCTGGCTGTGGGCGGCGGGCGGTGTCCTCGCGCTCGGCGCGTACGGCTTCGTCGCCACGTTCCAGCCCGACGCCCACTTCGGCCGCGTCCTCGCCGCGTACGGCGGGATCTTCGTCGCCGGGTCGGTCCTGTGGGGCGTGGTCGCGGACGGCTACCGGCCCGACCGCTGGGACGCCGCGGGCGTGCTGGTCTGCCTCGCGGGCATGGCGCTGATCATGTGGGCGCCGCGCCAGGGCGCCTGAACGACCGGCTGACTTACCCTGGGCGGCGACCCCGGTCGTACGAATCAGGAGCAGCCATGGCCACCGCCGCACCGTCCGCCGCCTCCCGCATCGCCGTCGTCACGGGCGCGAGCGGCGGCATCGGCGCCGCCACGGCCCGGCAGCTCGCCGCGGCCGGCTACCGCGTCGTCGTGACCGCCCGCCGCAAGGACCGCGTCGAGGCGCTCGCCGAGGAGATCAACGCGGCGGGCCACCAGGCGACGGCGTACCCCCTGGACGTCACGGACCGTGCCGCCGTCGACGAGTTCGCGACGGCGTTCAGGACGATCGGCGTGCTGGTCAACAACGCGGGCGGCGCACTGGGCGCCGACCCGGTCGAGGCCGGCGACCCTGCCGACTGGCGGCAGATGTACGAGACGAACGTCATCGGCACCCTGAACCTCACCCAGGCGCTGCTGCCCAAGCTGGAGGCGAGCGGCGACGGCACGGTCGTGGTCGTCTCCTCCACGGCCGGTCACGGCACGTACGAGGGCGGCGCGGGCTACGTCGCCGCCAAGCACGGCGCGCACGTCCTGGCCGAGACGCTGCGCCTGGAGATCGTCGGCCGCCCGGTCCGCGTCATCGAGGTCGCGCCCGGCATGGTGAGGACGGAGGGGTTCGCCCTGACCCGCTTCGGCGGCGACGCGGACCGGGCGGCCAAGGTGTACGAGGGCGTCGCCGAGCCCCTCACCGCGGACGACGTCGCCGACACGATCGCCTGGGCGGTGACCCGGCCGAGCCACGTCAACATCGACCTCCTCGTGGTCCGCCCGCGGGCCCAGGCGTCGAACACCAAGGTCCACCGGCAGTCGTGATGCCGGACCACACGCCGCGGGCGGCGTCGCACGGGACTGGGGCGGAGTCGGCCCGGGACCGGCGCCGCCTGGAGGAGGAGGGGAGGAACGAGCGCTACCTGTGGTGGTACCTCGGCTACTTCCTCTTCGGCATCCACCTCGTGGCCTTCGTCATGATCTACGCGGTGACCCACGCGAAGTAGCCGTCGGCCACGGGAAAGCAGCCGCCCCGCCCCTCAGCCCCCCGGTCCCTCAGCCCTTCACGCACACGACCTGCTTGAGCTTCGCCACGACCTGCACCAGGTCCCGCTGCTGGTCGATGACCTGCTCGATCGGCTTGTAGGCGCCCGGGATCTCGTCCACGACACCGGAGTCCTTGCGGCACTCCACGCCCCGTGTCTGCTCTTCCAGGTCCTGCGTCGTGAACCGGCGCTTCGCCGCGTTGCGGCTCATCCGCCGCCCGGCGCCGTGCGACGCCGAGTGGAAGGCCATCGGGTTTCCGAGGCCCTTCACGACGTACGACCCCGTGCCCATCGAGCCCGGGATGATCCCGTACTCGCCGGAACCCGCGCGGATCGCTCCCTTGCGGGTCACCAGCAGATCCATGCCGTCGTAGCGTTCCTCCGCCACGTAGTTGTGGTGGCAGGAGATCTCCGTGTCGAAGGCGGGCTTCGCCTTCTTGAACTCCTTGCGGATGACGTCCTTCAGGAGCGCCATCATGATCGTGCGGTTGTACTTGGCGTACTCCTGCGCCCAGAACAGGTCGTTGCGGTACGCCGCCATCTGCGGGGTGTCCGCGACGAAGACGGCGAGGTCACGGTCGACCAGGCCCTGGTTGTGCGGGAGCTTCTGCGCGACGCCGATGTGGTGCTCGGCGAGTTCCTTGCCGATGTTGCGGGAACCGGAGTGCAGCATGAGCCACACCGCACCGGAGGTATCCACGCAGACCTCGACGAAGTGGTTGCCCCCGCCCAGCGTTCCCATCTGCTTCCCGGCCCGCTCCCCGCGGAACTTCACCGCCTCCGCGACCCCGTCGAAGCGCCCCCAGAAGTCGTCCCACCCGGACGTGGCCAGGCCGTGCAGCCGACCCGGGTCGACGGGACTGTCGTGCATCCCCCGCCCGACCGGGATGACCTGCTCGATCCGCGACCGCAGGCGGGACAGGTCACCGGGCAGGTCGTTCGCCGTCAGGGACGTCTTGACCGCGGACATGCCGCAGCCGATGTCGACGCCCACCGCCGCCGGGCACACCGCACCCTGCATCGCGATGACCGACCCGACGGTCGCGCCCTTCCCGTAATGCACGTCCGGCATCACGGCGAGGCCCTTGATCCACGGCAGCGTCGCCACGTTCCGCAGTTGCTGCAGTGCCGCTTCCTCGATGGACGCGGGGTCCGCCCACATCCGGATCGGCACCTTCGCGCCCGGCATTTCCACGTACGACATGTCGTCCTCATTCCCCCGAAACAGCAACAGAAGTCAAGAAGCGCAAAACCGGCGCCAGGGTCGACGAATGGGACAACGGACCGGCGGTCACGGCAGTGCGTGCGATACACATTGTCTGCAGCGCCCGCCCTCGCGCGGCAAGCGAATAACCAGCGGGGACACTGCGGGCACCGGGCGACCGGCACCACCGGGGCCCCTGCGCCGACACCGCAAGAACCGCCGTAGGAACCGTGGAGAGGAGCCGACCGTGCAACGGAAGGCGTACGTACCCGGCGTCGCCGCCCTCCTCGCGGCCCTGCTCGCCGCATGCACCGGCGGCTCGGGGGACGGCGCCACCTCGCACGGTTCGAACCCGGGCGACCCCGGCACCGCCTCGGCCACGGCCGAGCCCGGCAGGTACCGCACGCTCCCCGAGCCCTGCGGCGCTGTGGGCCGCGACACCCTCAACTCCCTGCTGCCCGGCATCCGGCAGCTCGCCGACGGGGAGCGGCGCGAGCGCGCGTACGAAGGCGAGGCGACGCTCACGTACGACACCGACCGCAAGGTGGGCTGCCGTTGGAAGGTGGAGTCGACGGACGCCACCGACCATGTCCTCGTCGACTTCGAGCGAGTGGTGTCGTACGACAGCGCCGTGAGCGACGACAGTCAGGCCGAGACCATCTTCGCGACGCGGCGGGAGGCGGCGGACCTCCCGGCCCCGACGGCCACCGGACCGGCCACGCGACCCGCGACGAAGTCCCCGTCCGGGTCCGGCACCAAGGCCCCCGCGAGCGGCGGGAAGTCCCCCTCCGGTTCCGGCTCCCCGTCCGCCTCCCCCTCCGTCCCCCTCGCCGATCTGCGGCCCCGCGTCCTCGACGACCTCGGCGACGAGGCGTTCCTCGACGACGTGCTCAGCAGCTCCGGTTCGACGGCCGAGGAGCGCACGGTGACTGTGGCGTTCCGCACGTCGAACGTGATCGTGACGATCGAGTACGCGGAGCAGCCGGCGACCGTCGGCGTGGTCCCGGACAGCAAGGAAATGCAGGACAGGGCGCGGAAACTGGCCGCGCGACTGGACGACTCGCTGTCCGGCTGACCCCCCTTCACGGCCCCTTCACGCGGCTCCGGAAAGCTCCAGAACAAGGACGCCGGACCGGCTTCACCGCGTACCGTGACCTCTCGGACCCGTTCCGACCCGCAGGAATCACCAGCGTCATGAGTGAAGGAACCATGCAGCGACGAGCACAGCGAGACCAGTCCGGCCGGCGAGCGAAGGGCCTCACCCGCGTCCTTGTCGGCGCGGCGGGCCTCCCCGTCCTGCTGGTCGCCACGGCCTGCTCCTCCGGCTCCGGCTCCGACTCGGGCTACGGCGACGGGGACAAGGCCTCCGCGGCGGCCTCGGCGTCGGCGAGCCCGTCCCCGACCGTGCGGCCGGCGGCGTTCCAGAAGCTCCCCGAGCCGTGCCACGCCCTGAAGAAGGACACGCTGGAGGACCTCGTCCCGAAGGCCAAGTCCGGCAAGGAGGGCACGTCCGACGATGTGACCGTGCGCGGCTCCTGCTCCTGGAGCAGCCTGGACAACAACGGCGTGAAGGGCTCGCAGTTCCGCTGGCTGAACGTGTCGCTGCTGCGCTTCGAGTCCAACGTCACGCGCGGCGCGGGCGACGACCTGGCGAAGAAGTACTACGCGAAGCAGGTGCGGGACGCGCAGTCCGTCGAGGGCGCCAGGGACCACACGTCCGAGCCGGCGTCGGGGATCGGCGACGAGGCGACGACCGTGCGCTACGGCCTGAAGAAGAAGGAGGGCACCTTCAAGCAGCAGACGGTCGTGGCCCGTGTGGAGAACGTCGTCGTGACGGTCGACTACAACGGCGCGGGTCTCGCGGGCGAGAAGACACCGGACGCCGGCACGCTGGTGAAGGCCGCGCAGAAGGCCGCCAAGGAGGCGGTCGCCGCGGTGGAGTCGGCGAACGACCCGGCGGGCGGCGGCAAGGACGCGAGCGGCAAGGGCTCGAAGTCCTCGAAGAGCCCGTCCGCCAAGAGCCCGTCGGCCTCGAAGTCGGCGACCGCGGGCCGTTCCTCCAAGTCGCCCTCCAAGAAGGGCTGACGGACGACGCGAAAGGGCCGACGGACCACTCCGAGGCCCTTTCCATGACCTTGCGAGGCCCGTCAAGCAGCCCTTCGAGATCCGTCAAGCAGCCCCTCGATGCCTCCGGCCCCCGCCACCCCTTCGAGGTCCGCAAAGGCCCCACCGGGCCACAACCCGCCGCCCGGCAGGGCGCGTTGCGGGAGTCCGGCCCCCGCGTGAAGCGGACTCCGCCCGTCCCCGGCAACGCGCCGCCCGCACGCATGTGCCACTCTGTTGCGCGCACACCGCACGCGAGGGAGGGGAGTACAGGTGGCCGCGCCACTGCAGCTGACTCGGACGCACCGCATTCTCATCGGCGTGGTCGTCTTCGGTGCCGTGATCATCGCCGGCATCGGCTTCGCGGGGTCGTACTCGGCCGTCCGCGAGCTCGCCCTGAAGAAGGGCTTCGGGCACTTCAGTTACGTCTTCCCGATCGGCATCGACGCGGGCATCTGCGTCCTGCTCGCCCTGGACCTCCTCCTCACCTGGATCCGCATCCCCTTCCCGCTGCTGCGGCAGACGGCGTGGCTGCTGACGGCGGCGACGATCGCGTTCAACGGCGCGGCGGCCTGGCCGGACCCGCTGGGCGTGGGCATGCACGCGGTGATCCCGGTGCTGTTCGTGGTGTCGGTGGAGGCGGCGCGGCACGCGATCGGCCGGATCGCGGACATCACCGCGGACAAGCACATGGAGGGCGTCCGCCTCACCCGCTGGGTCCTCTCCCCGCTCCCGACGTTCCTGCTGTGGCGGCGGATGAAGCTGTGGGAGCTGCGCTCGTACGAGCAGGTCATCAAGCTGGAGCAGGAGCGGCTGGTCTACCAGGCCCGCCTGCGTTCCCGTTTCGGCCGTGCCTGGCGCCGCAAGGCCCCGGTGGAGTCCCTGATGCCGCTGCGCCTCGCCCGCTACGGGGTGCCCCTGGCGGACACCGCCCCCGCGGGCCTGGCGGCGGCGGGCATAGAACCGGCCCTCATCCCGCCGCAGCCCCAGCCTCAGGTCCAGCCCCCGTCCCGGACGCACCAGCCGCCGCAGCAGCACCCCGCCGCGCTCCCGGCGGACCGCCGCCCGGAGCTGGAGTCCCAGCAGCCGTCCCCGGCGCAGGTCGACGCGGAAAACGAGGAGCAGGCGGCGCCCGGGACGGACGACGCGCCCGGGGCGGACGGGGCGCCCGGGGAGGACCGCAGCCCGTGGTTCGTCCCGCGTGAGGTCGAGTACCAGGGCACGTACGACCCGACGTACGACCCGGCGGAGCAGTACGCGCACTGGTACGAGGAGCAGCAGCGGTACGAGCGCTTCCAGATGGAGGAGCGGCGCTACGAGGAGCCGCCGGTCCAGGAGCCGTCCCCGGAGGACACCGGCACGTTCCCGGTACCGACCGGCCGCCCGGGCGGTACCCGCGACCTCGGCGAGGGCGGCGGCACGGAGCCGGGTGAAGAGGACTACTACCAGGTCTTCCGTCAGTCCATAGACGGCAGCTATCCGACGCCGCGCGTTCTGGGCGACAACATCCAGGCGACGTACGGCCGGACGCTGCGGCCGGCGGAGCTGAAGGCGATGAACGAGCGCTTCCAGCTGCGCCACTCGGCCGAGCTGGAGGAGAACCACATCGCCTGAGGGACGCCTCACGCACAGGGGAGAGCCCCGGTCGGACGGGAATCCGACCGGGGCTCTCCCCTGTGCCGTGTTACGCGCCGAGCAGGGCCCGCACCCTGTCCTGCCCCACCGCCAGCAGCAGCGTGGGCAGGCGCGGACCCGTGTCGCGGCCGACCAGCAGGTGGTACAGCAGCGCGAAGAAGGTCCGCTGGGCGGTCTTGATCTCCGGCGGCAGTTCCTTGGGCGTGGCGTCGGCGGGGAAGCCGGCCCGGACCTTCGGTACGCCGTACACGAGGTGGGTCAGCCCGTCCAGCGACCATTGGCCGGCGAGCCCGTCGAGCAGCAGCCGCAGGGACTGCCGGGAGGACTCGTCCAGGGAGCTCAGCAACGCGTGGTCGGGCTCGGCGCGGACGATGGTGCGCTGGTCGGCCGGGACGTGCGTGTTGATCCACGCCTCGGCCCTGTCGAAGCGCGGGCGCACCTCGTCCAACGAGCGGATCGGCTGCTCGGGGTCGAGTTCGCCGAGGATGCGCAGCGCCTGGTCCTCGTGCCCGGCGGTGATGTCGGCGACGGACGCGAGCGTGCGGTACGGCAGCGGCCTCGGTGTCCTGGGCAGGTCACCGGCGGCGGTGCCGACGGCGCGCGCGTGGGCCGCGGCGTCGGCGGGCAGGGCGGAGCCGTCGGCGACCTTGGCGTCGAGGCGGTCCCACTCGTCGTAGAGCCGCTGGATCTCCTGGTCGAAGGCGATCTTGAAGGACTGGTTGGGGCGGCGTCGGGCGTACAGCCAGCGCAGCAGCTGCGGCTCCATGATCTTCAGGGCGTCGGCCGGTGTGGGCACACCACCGCGCGACGACGACATCTTGGCCATGCCGCTGATGCCGACGAACGCGTACATGGGACCGATGGGCTGCTTGCCGCCGAAGATGCCGACGACCTGGCCGCCGACCTGGAACGACGACCCCGGCGAGGAATGGTCGACTCCGCTCGGCTCGAAGATCACGCCCTCGTACGCCCAGCGCATGGGCCAGTCGACCTTCCAGACCAGCTTGCCGCGGTTGAACTCGCCGAGCCGGACCGTCTCGGAGAAGCCGCACGCCGTGCAGGCGTAGGTCAGCTCGGTGGAGTCGTCGTCGTAGGAGGTGACGGTGGTGAGGTCCTTCTCGCAGTTGCCGCAGTACGGCTTGTACGGGAAGTAACCGGCGGCGCCGGAGCTGCCGTCGTCCTCGGACGCGGCGCCGGAGCCCTGGGCGGCCTCCAGCTCGGCCTCGTCCACAGGCTTCTGCTGCTTCCTCCCGGAAGCGTCGGCCCCCTTGGGAGCCTTCTTCGTCCGGTACTGGTCGAGGACGGCATCGATGTCGCCGCGGTGCCGCATGGCGTGCAGGATCTGCTCGCGGTAGACGCCCGAGGTGTACTGGGCGGTCTGGCTGATGCCGTCGAACTCGACGCCGAGCGCGGCCAGCGACTCGATCATGGCGGCCTTGAAGTGCTCGGCCCAGTTGGCGTGCGGGGAGCCCTTCGGCGCGGGCACCGAGGTCAGCGGCTTGCCGATGTGCTCGGCCCACGACTCGTCGACGCCGTCGACCCCGGCCGGGACCTTGCGGTACCGGTCGTAGTCGTCCCAGGAGATCACGTGCCGGACCCGGTGGCCGCGGCGGCGGATCTCGTCGGCGACGAGGTGCGGTGTCATGACCTCGCGCAGGTTCCCCAGGTGGATGGGGCCGGACGGCGAGAGCCCGGACGCGACGACGACCGGTTTGCCCGGGGCCCGACGCTCCGACTCCTCGATGACCTCATCCGCGAAACGGGAGACCCAGTCGGTGGTCTCGGTGCTCTGAGCCACGATCGGCACGTCCTTCTTTCTGAACGGGTGACACCGGATTGTCACGGGTGACGGCCCATTGTCACAGACCGTTGCGTGACCGCGAAAACGGCTTTACCCCCCATGGGATACTGGGCGTGTCCCACGATCCCCACGAGGAGAACGGCACCCCTTCCTATGGCCTCGGTCACGTCCCTCAGCGACTCCGTCCAGCAGCACCTCGCGTCCGCCATCGCCGCCGCCCTGCCGGAGGCCGGTTCCGCGGACCCGCTGCTGCGACGAAGCGACCGGGCCGACTTCCAGGCCAACGGCATCCTGGCGCTCGCCAAGAAGGCCAAGGCCAACCCGCGCGAGCTGGCGGCCCAGGTCGTGTCCCGCCTCGAGTCGGGCGGCGCGATCAGGGACATCGAGGTCTCCGGCCCCGGCTTCCTGAACGTCACGATCGCCGACCGGGCGATCACGGAGAACCTGGCCGCGCGGTACGCGGACGACACGGGCCGCCTCGGCGTCCCGTTCGCCGACCGGCCGGGCACGACGGTGATCGACTACGCGCAGCCGAACGTGGCGAAGGAGATGCACGTCGGCCACCTGCGCTCGGCGGTGATCGGCGACTCGGTCGTCCAGCTGCTGGGGTTCACCGGGGAGACGGTGGTCAGGCGGCACCACATCGGCGACTGGGGCACCCAGTTCGGCATGCTCATCCAGTATCTGGACGAGCACCCGCACGAGCTGGACCACGAGGCCGGCGAGGTGAGCGGCGAGGAGGCGATGTCGAACCTCGACCGCCTCTACAAGGCCGCGCGGAAGCACTTCGACTCCGACGAGGAGTTCAAGACGCGGGCCCGCCGCCGGGTGGTCGACCTCCAGGCCGGTGACCCGCACACGCTCGCCGTCTGGCAGAAGTTCGTGGACGAGTCGAAGATCTACTTCTTCTCCGTCTTCGAGAAGCTGGACATGGAGGTCCGGGACCCGGACATCGTCGGCGAGTCGGGCTACAACGACATGCTCGCGGAGACCTGCCGCCTGCTGGAGGAGTCCGGTGTGGCCGTCCGCTCGGAGGGCGCCCTCTGCGTCTTCTTCGACGACGTCAAAGGCCCGGACGGCAAGCCGGTCCCGCTGATCGTGCAGAAGTCCGACGGCGGCTACGGCTACGCGGCGACCGACCTGTCCGCGATCCGCGACCGCGTCTTCAACCTGAAGGCGGACACCCTCCTCTACGTGGTGGACGCCCGGCAGTCGCTCCACTTCAAGATGGTCTTCGAGACGGCCCGCAGGGCCGGCTGGCTGAACGAGGACGTGACGGCGGTCCAGCTGGCCTTCGGCACGGTCCTCGGCAAGGACGGCAAGCCGTTCAAGACGCGTGCGGGCGAGACGGTCCGGCTGGTCGACCTCCTGGACGAGGCGATCGACCGCGCGTCGACGGTGGTCCGAGAGAAGGCGCAGGACCTCTCGGAGGAGGAGATCGCCGAGCGCGGCACGCAGGTGGGCATCGGCGCGGTGAAGTACGCGGACCTGTCGACGTCGGCGAACCGGGACTACAAGTTCGACCTGGACCAGATGGTCTCGCTGAACGGCGACACGAGCGTGTATCTCCAGTACGCGTACGCCCGTATCCAGTCGATCCTGCGCAAGGCGGGCGAGGTCCGCCCGGCCGCGCACCCGGAGCTGGACCTGTCCGACGCGGAGCGCGCGTTGGGCCTGCACGCGGACGCGTTCGGGGAGGCGGTCACGGAGGCGGCCAGGGAGTACGCCCCGCACAAGCTGACCGCCTACCTCTACCAGCTGGCGTCGCTGTACACGACGTTCTACGACAAGTGCCCGGTCCTGAAGGCCGAGTCCCCGGAGCAGGTGGAGAACCGCCTGTTCCTCTGCGACGTCACGGCCCGCACCCTGCACCGGGGCATGGCCCTGCTGGGCATCCGCACGCCGGAACGCCTCTGACACACGGCGTACGGCCGACCGGCTCACGGCGGACGGACCGGGAGCGGCGCGCGGTGAGCCCGTACGTGGCCTCGACGGCCCTCAGCGTCGAGTCGGTCTCCCCGCAGGGCGGCCGGAACAGCCGGGGTTGCCGTCGCCCGCGTCGGCAAGGGCTTGTGGGGTCCGGGAGATCTCGGAGTCCCTCTGGGCCCGGCTCAGCCGGGTCATGGGCGGGTGGTCGACCGGCACCGCTGTCGGTGAAGTGGCGTTTTTGCCGAAACCCCGCACGCTGACCTGCTGGAACGTGGTGCGCCGAGCCGTCTGGGCGGGACGTCCCGCCCAGACGATCAGCACCAACCCCGTGTGTTCGACCTGACAGGTGGTGCACAATGGCGCCGACACGGGGAAATCCCGAACGTAGTGGGGGGAACGTGTCGCGTTGGAATGAGCTGCCCGCGGAACTGCATCCGCACGTACGGCAGTTGATCGTGCGGCTACGCAGGTTGAAGGACCGCAGCGAGCTGAGCACGAGGCAGCTGGCCGCGGCGACGGGGTACAGCGGTAGATCGTGGCAGCGTTACTTGAACGGCGGGTCACTGCCCCCCCGTGGGGCCGTCGAGGCGATCGCCGAAGCCTGCGGTGACGACGCGGACCGGCTGCTGGTGCTGCACGAGATGGCGGCCGAGCGCTGGGCGGAGGGCTCCAGAGACACGTCCGACGCCTGGGACAGCATGTCGGAGACGCTGGAGGTCGGGCCCGCCGATCGGCAGTCGTACACGCGTGTCCCGCAGATGGTGGTCGCGGTGGGGGCGGCGGCCCTGGCGGTGTCGGTCTCCGCGGCGCTCGTACTGGCCGTACAGCTGGCCAAGGCCCGCGCGTCCGCGGAGGACACCCGGGAGCGTACGGTCACGGCGGCGGGGTCGGGGGCCGCGTCCGCTCCCGGCCGGTCGCCCGTACTGCCGTCCCTCTACACCTGCCGGCCGAAGCAGTCCGACGGCCGTTGGTACGCGGGCCACAGCCGCACCCGGGAGTCCACCGTGGTGTACGGCCAGACGGGCCCGGAGGTGATCGAGGTGCAGTGCCTGCTGAGCCGGGCGGGCTTCTCGCCCGGAGACATCGACGGGATCTTCGGCCCGATGACCCAGCGCGCGGTCAAACGTTTCCAGACCCGGGAGGGGCTGGAGGCGGACGGTGTCATCGGTCCGCTCAGCTGGGAGGCGCTGCGGGGGTGCTGCGCGGAAGTGACGGCGGAACCCGCCCGCTGACCGCGTCGCCGGGCTCCAGCGGGGAGGTCCACCGGAGCCGCCGGGTCTACTGGGCCTGTCGCAGCCTCTGGGCGACCTCGGTGGCCCAGTAGGTGAGGATGTTCTGCGCGCCGGCCCGTTTGATGCCTGTGAGGGTCTCCATGATGGCCCGGTCGCGGTCCACCCAGCCCTTCTCGGCGGCGGCCTCGACCATCGCGTACTCGCCGGAGATCTGGTACGCGGCCACGGGTACGTCGACGGCGTCCGCGACCCGGGCGAGCACGTCGAGATAGGGGCCGGCCGGCTTCACCATGACCATGTCGGCGCCCTCCTCCAGGTCGAGGGCCAGCTCCCGCAGGGACTCCCGCACGTTGGCCGGGTCCTGCTGATAGGTCATGCGGTCACCGGTCAGGGAGGACCCGACGGCCTCCCGGAAGGGCCCGTAGAACGCGGAGGAGTACTTGACGGTGTAGGCGAGGAGCGCCACGTCCTCCCGCCCGATCTGATCGAGCGCATCCCGTACGAAGCCGATCTGCCCGTCCATCATGCCGCTCGGGCCGAGGACGTGGGATCCCGCGTCGGCCTGCACCTGGGCCATCTCGGCGTACCGCTCCAGGGTGGCGTCGTTGTCCACACGTCCCTGGTCGTCGAGGACACCGCAGTGGCCGTGGTCGGTGTACTCGTCGAGGCACAGGTCGGACATGACGATGAGATCGTCACCGACCTCGCCACGCACGTCCCGCAGGGCGACCTGCAGAATCCCGTCCGGATCGGTACCGGCGGTGCCCAGGGCGTCCTTCTTCTCCTCCACCGGCACGCCGTACAGCATGATCCCGGAAACCCCGGCGGCGACGGCCTCGGCGGCGGCCTTCTTCAGCGTGTCCCGGGTGTGCTGCACGACCCCCGGCATGGCCGAGATCGGCACCGGCTCCGAGACGCCCTCCCGCACGAACGCGGGCAGGATGAGGTCGGCCGGGTGCAGCCGGGTCTCGGCGACCATCCGGCGCAGAGCGGGCAGGTTCCGCAGCCGCCGGGGCCGCGTACCCGGAAAGGATCCGTACTTCGACATACCCCTACGCTACGCCCGCTCGAACACCCGTCTTGCCGACTCTCCGTCGGAACGGCCGGCGGGCCCTCGCCGCCGGACCACGGCAGGCGTCAGGTGGGCCTGCCGCCCCTCAGGTATAAGCATCATCTTCAATCTCATAGGCATATGTGCGACATGCCCGCAATACGGCCTGTTTTGGCGTGCCGCAGCCCCGTAGGGAACTGCTCTAGTGGGCGGTGCGCGATCCGTGTTCCCGTTCCCGATCAAAGGACTCTGTGATGTCGCTGCGTCGCCCACTCGTCACCTTCACTGCCGCGGCAGGCCTGGCCATGTCCGTGGTGCTCACCGCGCCGGACGCCCAGGCCGCCCAGCCCGCTCCGACGTCGATCACCGCGTACCAGGACTGCCCGGTCGGCTGGTTCTGCGCCTGGGAGGACGCCGGTGGATGGGGCCGGATGGCGCGCTTCCAGCTGGGCTCCGACGACCTCCGGGACTTCAACCTGAACGACCAGATCTCCTCCGTGTGGAACCGGACCGGCAAGACCTTCTGCACGTGGTTGAACATCAACCGCGACGGCGCCACGTGGCCGGTGGGCAACTGGCAGGGCAACACCTCGCTGTACAACCGCAACGACAACATCAGCTCCCTGTGGGTAGGAGCCTGCTGATCACGTCGCCGCGCTCGTTGCTACCCGCCCAGCAGCTGCAGGATCCGGTTCACCGCGTCGAGGACCGGCACCCCCAGCGCCCCCGCCGTCGCGGCGATCCCGGCCACCGCCAGCAGGGCACGGTGGCGTTCCTGCGGCGGCGCGGTGTCGGCGGAGGCGAGAACCGGCAAGGTCTCGTCGATGGTCTGCGCGGTCGCGGGCGTCACCTGCTCACGCAGTTCCCGTACCAGGTGCACGAGTTCACCGAGGGCTGCCCGCAGTTCGGGGTCCATGGCCGGGGCGGGGGACGCTCCCACGTTCTTCACCATGCCGGTGTTCCCCGTGCCGCCGTACATGTTGACGTTGTCCCCATACATGTTGACGTTGTCGCCGCTCATCCTTTGGACATCCCCACGTTGCCGCTGCCGCCGTACATGTTGACGTTGTCGCCGAAGTGGTAGTGCTCGGGATTGATCGCCAGGGTCTCCACGTGCACCAGGAACTCGACGTCGGGGTTCTCGATGGCGTGCACCACCTGACCCGCGAGCTGCTGGAGATGCCCGGTGTCATTGCTGGTCACGAGCGCCGTGGAGGCACCGGACGTCTCGACGGCGAGGGCGAAGTGCGAGGGCGCCGAGAGAACCTCCACCCATTTGACGAGGGCGTAGACGATCCCCACGAGGGCACCGATCCACACGACGGTGAGGATCGTCCCGGCCGTGTCCGCCCCATCATTCGCGAATCCGGTCGCGTCCTCCCCATCACCCGCGACCGCGCCCGCGAATGCGGCCACGCCACCGAGAATCGTCAGGGCGAAGGCCACCGACAGGGTGATCGCGAGCCGCGTGAAGAACAGCGCGGTGGCCGCGCCACGCCGCGGGGTGAGGACGAACGTGTACACGCGGGTGACGTTGCTCAGCGGATACGCCGCGCCGCCCACCCACAGCAACCGCTTCGTGACCCGCATGGCGACGCTGCCCGCACCCTGCGGGGGCATCGGCGGCGGAGGGGGCGGGACCCGGTTCTGCCAGGGTCTGTCGCTGTCCGGCGCGGGTAGAGGCGGGACGGGCGGTAACGCCCCGGGCTCGTCGGGCTGTTGCATCGTCGCTGTCCCCCCGCATACGGCTGATGGACTTCAGTGAAGGGAAAACAGTACGCGGACCCTCGGAAACACCGCACCATGATTCGGCCATCGACACCGTGGACCACTGATCACTCCCGTATGAACGGGAGCACCACGCGCGCCACGTCTCCCGGCCAGGGCGCGCGACCCGGCGTCGGCCCTCCCCACCGCCGTGGCGAAGGCGCCTCGCCGAACCCACTGTCAGTGTCGGCGGTTACGGTGCCCACGTGATCCAGAAGACCAGTCACGACCGTGACGACCGCGCCTTCCCTCCCGCCCTCGCCGACGTGGCCCGCACGGAGTTCCCGTACGACGACGGCGACGGAATCGACTTCGAGCCCTACGACGCCTTCGTCACGGCCGAGGAGACCACCGACTGGCTGCGCCACTGGACGCGAAACCACGAACTCGACGGGGAGGCCTACCGGCTGTTCGGACAGGACGGAACGGGCGGTCTCGCCGCCGTCTGGTTCGGCCGCCCGGGCCGCCCCCTCGCCGATCAGCCCGTCGTCTTCATGGGCTCGGAGGGCGAGAACGGCGTAGTGGCCGGGAACTTGTCCGATTTCCTGTGGGTCCTGGCCGACGGTTGCGGCCCGTTCGAGGCCGTGGTGTTCGAGGACGACAGGTCACGCCCCCACGCGGCGCTCACCGCACTCGCCGAACGCCACGCCACCACCCCCCGCCGCCCGGCCCGCGCCGTCATCGCCGAGGCCCGCGCCGAGTTCCCGACGTTCGCCGAGGACATCGAAGCCCTGTGCCGCTGAGCCCCCGGCCCCCGGCCACGCACGCGCAGAACGCGGCGGCGGGGCACGCCACCCGGCACGCCCCGCCATCACCCACGCCCACGGCCCAGGGCCGCGGCGGCACTACGTCGTGGACCGACGCCTCCGCGCCCCCGGCCTCCGCTCGCTCGGCCGCGTCACCGGATCGCCCGCCTCCAGCGCCGCGGCCCGCCGCCGGCGACCGAAGTCGGCCAGTGCCTCCGCCAGCTTGTGCACCGACGGCTCGGGAGCCATCACGTCGACCCGCAGCCCGTGCTCCTCGGCCGTCTTGGCCGTCGCCGGGCCGATGCAGGCGATCACCGTCACGTTGTGCGGCTTGCCCGCGATGCCGACCAGGTTGCGGACCGTGGAGGACGACGTGAACAGCACCGCGTCGAAGCCACCGCCCTTGATCGCCTCGCGGGTCTCCGCGGGCGGCGGCGACGCGCGCACCGTGCGGTAGGCCGTGACGTCGTCCACCTCCCAGCCGAGCTCGATCAGCCCGGCGACCAGGGTCTCCGTGGCGATGTCGGCACGCGGCAGGAAGACGCGGTCGATCGGGTCGAAGACCGGGTCGTACGGCGGCCAGTCCTCCAGGAGACCGGCGGCCGACTGCTCGCCGCTCGGCACCAGGTCCGGCTTCACACCGAAGGCGACCAGTGCCTTCGCCGTCTGCTCGCCGACCGCCGCGACCTTGATGCCCGCGAAGGCGCGCGCGTCCAGGCCGTACTCCTCGAACTTCTCCCGGACCGCCTTGACCGCGTTGACCGACGTGAACGCGATCCACTCGTAGCGGCCCGTCACCAGACCCTTGACCGCCCGCTCCATCTGCTGTGGCGTGCGCGGCGGCTCGACGGCGATCGTCGGCACCTCGTGCGGCACGGCCCCGTACGAGCGCAGCTGGTCGGAGAGCGACGCCGCCTGCTCCTTCGTGCGCGGCACGAGAACCTTCCAGCCGAACAGCGGCTTGGACTCGAACCACGAGAGCTGCTCGCGCTGGGCCGCGGCGAAACGCTCACCGACCACGGCTATCACCGACCGGCCGCCGTCCGGGGACGGCAGCACCTTGGCCTGCTTCAGGGTCTGCGCGATCGTGCCGAGGGTCGCCGCCCAGGTCCGCTGCCGGGTCGTCGTACCGCCGACCGTGACCGTCAGCGGCGTGTCCGGCTTGCGGCCCGCCGTGACCAGCTCACCGGCCGCGGCGGCCACCGAGTCGAGCGTCGTGGAGACGACCACCGTGCCGTCGGAGGCGCCGACCTCGGTCCAGCACCGGTCCGACGCCGTACGGGCGTCCACGAACCGGACGTCGGCGCCCTGCGCGTCCCGCAGCGGCACACCCGCGTACGCCGGCACGCCCACGGCCGCGGCGATACCGGGGACCACCTCGAAGGGGACCCCGGCGGCGGCACACGCCAGCATCTCTCCGGCGGCGTACGCGTCGAGCCCGGGGTCACCGGACACCGCACGCACGACCCGCCTGCCGCCCCGCACAGCCTCCATGACAAGATGTGCGGCATCCCGCGACGCGGGGCCACCAACGGTTGTTGACGAGCCGTCAATGACCGTCAGCTGAGGCGTGCCCGTCACCGGACTCGCCTTCGCGGAAGCGGTGGAAGAAGCAGAAGAGCCGACAGAGCCGGAATCGTCCATCGGGACGTCCGCGTCCGTGTGCACCTCGGCCACGCCGTGCCTGGCGTGCCGGCGCACCACGTCGAGCACCTCGTGCTCGGCGACGAGTACGTCCGCGTTCGCCAGCGCCTCGACGGCTCTCAGGGTCAGCAGTCCCGGATCTCCGGGTCCGGCACCGAGGAAGGTGACGTACCCGTGTTCCGGACCGGCGGGAAGGGTGGTGGGGCTCAATGTGCTCGCTCCCCCATCAGACCGGCCGCGCCCTGGGCGAGCATCTCGGTGGCGAGGTCGCGACCGAATGCCGCCGCCTGGTCGTGCGCTCGGGGCACGGGACCGGTGGTGGACAGCTGCACCATCGTGGCGCCGTCGGTCGTGCCGACCACACCACGCAGGCGCATTTCCTTGACAATCTGCCCGTCGGCCAGCAGGTCGGCCAACGCGCCCACAGGGGCGCTGCAGCCGGCCTCCAGGGCGGCGAGCAGTGACCGCTCGGCCGTCACGGCGACCCGCGTGAACGGGTCGTCGAGCTCGGCGAGCGCGGCGATGAGGTCCGCGTTGTCCGCGGCACACTCGATCGCCAGGGCCCCCTGGCCGGGGGCGGGCAAGACCGTGTCGACCGACAGGAAGTCGGTCACCTCGTCGATCCGGCCGATCCGGTTCAGCCCGGCGGCGGCCAGGACGACCGCGTCGAGCTCCCCGTCCCGTACGAACCCGATGCGCGTGTCGACGTTGCCCCGGATCGGGACCGTCTCGATGTCCAGCCCGTGCGTCCGGGCGTACGCGTTCAGCTGCGCCATGCGGCGCGGCGAGCCGGTGCCGATGCGCGCCCCGCGCGGCAGGTCGGCGAACTTCAGCGCGTCCCGGGCCACGACCACGTCGCGCGGGTCCTCGCGCACCGGCACGGCGGCCAGGGCGAGCTCCTCGGGCTGGGTAGTCGGCAGGTCCTTCAGGGAGTGCACCGCGAAGTCGACCTCGCCCCCGGCCAGCGCGTCGCGCAGGGCGGTCACGAAGACGCCCGTGCCGCCGATCTGCGCGAGGTGCTCGCGGGACGTGTCTCCGTACGTGGTGATCTCGACGAGCTCGACGGGGCGTCCGGTCACCTGGCTCACGGCGTCCGCGACCTGCCCGGACTGGGCCATGGCGAGCTTGCTCCGCCTGGTCCCGAGCCGTAGTGCCTTGTCACTCATACTGGCCCTCGGTTCTTGGCGCTCTGGTCGTACTGGTCGTTCGTCTCGGTACCGTCCTCGGCGCGGGAGACGGCGGCCACCGTCTCCGGGTCGAGGTCGAACAGGGTGCGCAGCGCGTCCGCGTAGCCCGCGCCGCCCGGCTCCGCCGCGAGCTGCTTGACCCGCACGGTCGGCGCGTGCAGCAGCTTGTCCACGACGCGCTTGACGGTCTGCGTGATCTCGGCGCGGTGCTTGGCGTCGAGGGCGGGCAGCCGCCCCTCCAGGCGCGCCATCTCGCCGGCGACGACGTCGGCGGCCATGGTGCGCAGCGCCACGACGGTCGGCGTGATGTGCGCGGCCCGCAGCGCCGCTCCGAAGGCGGCCACCTCGTCGGAAACGATACGCCGGACCTGGTCGACGTCGGCCGCCATCGGGGCGTCCGCGGAGGCGTCCGCGAGTGACTCGATGTCGACCAGCCGCACGCCGGGCAGCCGGTGCGCGGCGGCGTCGATGTCGCGCGGCATCGCCAGGTCGAGGAGGAAGAGGACGGGCGCGGGCCGCGCGGCCACGGCGACCGGCTCGGGCCGGCGGTGCTCCGGGACGCGGCCGACGGTGGCGGCGGTCGCGGCGAGCGCGCCGATCAGTTCGGCGTCGGCCTCGCGGTTCTGCTCGCGGCGGTCTACGGCGCCGCCGGCGGCCCACGTGGCGTGCTGTTCCAGGGTGGCGGCGTCCATGCCGGCCACGGCGGCCTCCCCCATGACGGAGAAGCCGGGCTGTACGGCGGACAGGTCGAGGGGGGAGCCGTCCTCGGCGCCGACCCCCGCGGGAGGCAGCGGTGTCTGCGCGTCGGCCGGCTTCCGTATGTCCTCGGCGGCGCTCCCGGGGGCGGCGGCGAGCTCGTCGGCGAGGTCGGCGGCGGCCCGGCCGGTGCGGCCCTCGACGGCGGCGGCGACCTGCTCGGCCGTCAGGACGAGACCGGTCGCCCCGGTGCAGGAGACGGCCAGATCGGCACGTGTCAGTTCACCGGCGACGTGCGCCATCGGTACGGCACGCGCGTGGACGTCCGTGTCGTCGCCCTCGGTGAGAATCCGGGCGAGCCGCTCGGCACGGTCCTGGGTGCGGTTCGCGACGACGATCTCGGCGACCCCGGCACGCGCCAGCGTCGCGGCGGCCAGCGACGACATGGACCCGGCGCCGATCACGACGGCCTTCTTGCCGTGCGCCCACCGCCCGACGGGCGCACCCGCGGCGAGTTGCTCCAGGCCGAAGGTCACCAGTGACTGCCCGGCCCGGTCGATGCCGGTTTCGGAGTGGGCCCGCTTGCCGACCCTGAGGGCCTGCTGGAACAGGTCGTTCAGCAGCCGCCCCGCGGTGTGCAGGTCCTGCGCCCTGGCCAGGGAGTCCTTGATCTGGCCGAGGATCTGCCCCTCGCCGACGACCATCGAGTCCAGTCCGCAGGCCACCGAGAACAGGTGGTGGACGGCCCGGTCCTCGTAGTGCACGTAGAGATAGGGGGTGAGCTCGTCCAGCCCGACGCCGCTGTGCTGGGCCAGGAGGGTGGACAGCTCGGCGACACCGGCGTGGAACTTGTCCACGTCGGCGTACAGCTCGATGCGGTTGCAGGTGGCCAGCAGGGCTGCCTCGGTGGCCGGTTCGGCGGCGACCGTGTCCTGCACCAGCTTGACCTGGGCGTCCGCGCTCAGCGAGGCCCGCTCCAGGACACTGACCGGTGCGCTGCGGTGGCTCAGCCCGACGACGAGGAGACTCATGCCGGCATCACGGCGGGTACGTCCCCGTCGGGCCCCTGGTCGGCGGACTCGTCGCGGGTGGCGGCGGCCGGTACGGCGGCGGCCCGCGCGGCGGCCTCCTCGCCTGCCTTGCGCTGCTCGTGGAAGGCGAGGATCTGCAGCTCGATGGAGAGGTCGACCTTGCGCACGTCGACCCCGTCGGGGACGGTCAGCACGGTCGGCGCGAAGTTCAGGATCGAGGTGACCCCGGCGGCCACGAGCCGGTCGCAGACCTGCTGGGCGGCACCGGCGGGCGTCGCGATGACCCCGATGGACACGTCGTTCTCATCGATGATGCGTTCCAGCTCGTCGGTGTGCTGGACGGGCATCCCGGCCACGGGCTTCCCGGCCATCGCGGGGTCGGCGTCTATCAGGGCCGCCACCCGGAAACCGCGGGAGGCGAAGCCGCCGTAGTTGGCGAGCGCGGCGCCGAGGTTACCGATACCGACGATGACGACCGGCCAGTCCTGGGTGAGGCCCAGTTCGCGCGAGATCTGGTAGACGAGATACTCGACGTCGTAGCCGACACCCCGCGTCCCGTACGAGCCGAGGTACGAGAAGTCCTTGCGCAGCTTCGCCGAATTGACCCCGGCGGCGGCCGCGAGCTCCTCGGAGGAGACCGTGGGTACCGAGCGCTCCGAGAGCCCGGTCAGGGCGCGGAGATACAGCGGGAGCCGGGCGACGGTGGCCTCGGGAATCCCTCGGCTACGGGTCGCCGGTCGGTGAGTTCGGCCAGTTGCCACGGTGCTCCTGCGGGTAGAGCGGGGCTGCAGGCGGTCACACGTCCCCGGACCGCCCCGTCGAATGCAGGCTATGTCTTTGTGAACGCGTGCACAAAGATGCTGTCCGATTTGCCCGGCCAACGTGACCGGACTCACGCGACCCCGTCGCACGGAGCGGGAACCGGCACACAGGCGCCATCGTTCCTCACTTTTCGGGGGCAAAACCGCACACTCTCCTCTACGATCCTCGCCCCCGAGACCAAGACACCATCGATCCTAAGCCACTTTCTCAACAACTTGGACTACTTGGTCAGCTCCCTGCGCAGCCTCTCCTCATCCACCCGCCAGAAGGTGTGCTGCGCTCCGTCCACCAGCACGACAGGGATCTGCTCCCAGTACTGGTCGTGCAGTGCGGGGTCCCGGGAGATGTCCTTCCCTTCCCAGGGCACCCCCAGATCGGCACACACCCTCTCGACGACCGCCTGCGCGTCGTCACAGAGGTGACAGCCGGGCTTGCGGATCAGGGTGACGAGCCGGTCCTGCGGCGGCCGGGCGGCCGTACGGCGAAAGAGGGCACTCATACACACCATTGTCCCGCCGCGTCACGCTCCGGCCCCCCGCTCGTTCATCACCACAGTGCGGACCGCCGCGCTCCCCGACCGTTCACCCCCTTTACCCCGCTCGACTCCGGAAGGACCGAACAAACTGGCTATGCTCACCGTCATGGCCGCTCTCGGATGGCTCACCCCCCGCAGACGCTCCGCCACCGCGCGCAGCGTGCTCGCCGGCGAGGCCTCGGCGGAGGCCGCCCGCAAGTCCTCGCAGGACGTCTCCGGCGAGGAACTTCCGTTCCCGGTCCCCGGCGACGACCGGGCCGCCGCCTTCTTCGACCTGGACAACACCGTCATGCAGGGCGCGGCGATCTTCCATTTCGGCCGCGGCCTGTACAAGCGGAAGTTCTTCGAGACCCGCGACCTGGCCCGCTTCGCCTGGCAGCAGGCGTGGTTCCGGCTGGCCGGCATCGAGGACCCCGAGCACATGCAGGAGGCCCGCGACTCCGCGCTGTCGATCGTGCGGGGCCACCGCGTGGCCGAGCTCCAGACCATCGGCGAGGAGATCTACGACGAGTACATGGCCGAGCGGATCTGGCCGGGCACACGCGCGCTCGCGCAGGCCCATCTGGACGCGGGCCAGAGGGTGTGGCTGGTCACGGCCGCGCCGGTGGAGATCGCCACGGTCATCGCCCGCCGCCTCGGCCTGACCGGCGCGCTCGGCACGGTCGCCGAGTCGGTGGACGGCGTCTACACGGGCCGGCTCGTCGGTGAACCCCTGCACGGCCCGGCGAAGGCGGAGGCGGTGCGCGCGCTCGCCGCGGCGGAGGGCCTGGACCTGTCGCGCTGCGCGGCCTACAGCGACTCGCACAACGACATCCCGATGCTGTCGCTGGTCGGTCACCCCTACGCCATCAATCCGGACTCCAAGCTGCGCAAGCACGCCCGCCGGCTGGACTGGCGGCTGCGCGACTACCGCACGGGCCGCAAGGCGGCCAAGGTCGGCATCCCGGCGGCGGCCGGTGTCGGCGCGGTGGCGGGCGGCACGGCGGCGGCGATCGCCCTGCACCGCCGTCGGCGCTAGCGGAGCGCGACCGGGGCAGTGGCGGGCCGCAACGCCCGGACACGCACCGACCGCATCACGATTCAACCGGCTCCCCCCCGCCCCCCTCCTGTCCAGTCCCCTTGCCTGTACACGGCCACAACCCGCGCGGGACACAACCCGAATACGAACCTTTTCGATCAGCAACTGATCACCTTGCGACACCTGATCGAACGGTAATCGCCCAGGGGCGCAACGTAATCGATGTTTTGGGCAACTGGGCGTAGCAGCGTCTGTACGAAGCGTTATTCTCCTCAGACGCATTCCGGTACCCAACCGTCGCTACGACGGGTGAATGGTCCCGCACTGCACGTGATGGAAGCTCTGCCTCTGGGAGTCCCGTGTACCCACACGTCGGGGTTGACGCCTCGGGCCTGGCTACGCTGCGCGCAACGGTCCAGGACCTGTTGCGCGGCTTCGTCCCCACCGCGTACGCCGTCCCCGCCCTTGCCGTAGCCACCGCACCCGCCGGCCCGTGCTACGCACTTGCCGACGCCACCGCCACCGTCGCCAGACGGGGGCGCCCGACCGGCGCCACCACTGTCCGCCGCCCCGCCGCGGACAGCGACAGCGCCCGCATGATGGATCTCGTCGAGCGTGCCCAGGCCGGCGAAGCCGAAGCCTTCGGCCGTCTCTACGACCAGTACAGCGACACCGTGTACCGCTACATCTACTACCGCGTGGGCAGCAAGGCCACCGCCGAGGACCTGACCAGCGAGACCTTCCTGCGCGCCCTGCGCAGGATCGGCACGTTCACCTGGCAGGGCCGCGACTTCGGCGCCTGGCTCGTGACCATCGCCCGCAACCTGGTCGCCGACCACTTCAAGTCCTCCCGCTTCCGGCTGGAGGTCACCACCGGCGAGATGCTCGACGCCAACGAGGTGGAGCGCTCGCCCGAGGACTCCGTACTGGAGTCCTTGTCCAACGCCTCACTGCTCGAAGCGGTACGACGACTCAACCCGCAGCAGCAGGAGTGCGTGACGCTCCGGTTCCTGCAAGGGCTGTCCGTCGCCGAGACCGCCCGGGTGATGGGCAAGAACGAAGGCGCCATCAAGACACTCCAGTACCGGGCCGTCCGGACGCTCGCCAGACTCCTGCCCGACGACGCACGCTGAACAACACGTTGCGCACAGTCAAATCACGTTGCGTCAAAGGTCGTTGACTTCTCGGCGGGATCACCTGTAGTCCGTAACCCAAGTGGCGAGCCACTCGTTGTGCGGGATACAGGCTCCCTGTGGTCACCCCTGGCCGACACCGATCACCCGATCGTGTGGAAGGGCTCAAGGAGTGCAACCCTCAGGACCCCCTGGGGAGTCGACCGTCCTGACGAGAGGAGGTGCCGCCAGTGATCGCGAACGTATCGGCGCACCGGCGGGCGAGCGCCTTCGCCCAGGCCCTGGAGGAACAGTCCGAACGGGGTACGGCGGCCGAACAGTCCGAAGACCGGGCACCAGCGGAACCGGCAGCGGCCGAGCCGACGGAGCAGGGACGCATGGTGTCCCTCGCCGCCGACCTCGGCGCGCTGCCCAAACCCGAGCTCGATCCCGAGGTCAAGGTCGTCCAGCGAGCGCAGCTCGTGGCCGCGATGGAGGCCATGCTCCAGGGGGGCGAGGCGGCGGACCCTCCGGTGCCCGGGCAGCGCTCCTCCCGGGCACGGGGCGTTCGCCGGGCGGCCCCGCTGAACAAGCTCCGGCCCCGGTCCCGGCTGGCCAAGGGCCTGACCGCGGGTGGACTGAGCGTGGGTGTGGTGGCGAGCGCCTTCGGCGGAGTCGCCACTGCCAGCTCCGACGCCCTCCCCGGTGACTCCCTCTACGGGCTGAAGCGCGGCATCGAGGACTTCAAGCTCGGCCTCGCCGGAGACGACGCCGAGCGCGGCCGTGCCCACCTCGACCAGGCCTCCACCCGGCTCAACGAGGCGCGTCGGCTCCTGGACCGGGGCCGCGGCGGACACCTCGACCACGAATCCGTCGCCGAAATCCGCCGCACCCTGTCCGGCATGCGCGACGACGCCACCGAGGGCCATCGTCTGCTCTCCGCGGCGTACAAGCACGACCCGGACTCCATCGGCCCCATCCAGGCCCTGTCGTCCTTCTCGCAGTCCCAGCGCAAGACCTGGGGCGCCATCCGCGACAAGCTGCCCGTGCAGCTCGGCGATGTCGGCGAGCAGGTGACCTCGGTCTTCGACGCCATAAACAAGGACGTCGAGCCGCTTCAGTCCCTCCTCCCGCGGCCCCCGGCCCGCAGTGGCGCAGACGAGCGGCCGGGCACCGGGTCGGCGTCCGCCGGGTGCGCCGCACCGGGCGAGGCGGCCGCAGCCGGCACGGTCGGCGACACGGACTCCAGCGGCGACCCCGGCGCATCGGCCGACGCCCACGAGACCGACGGACTGCTCGGCGGCGGCACCGGCGGACTGCTGAACCCGCCGCAGGACCTGACGCCCTCCCCGTCCACGGAAAACCCGCCCGCCGGCGAACCGGACGTCACGCTCCCGCCCCTCCTCCCGGGACTGCTGCCCGGCCTCGACATCGACAGCGAGGACGACGAGTAGGCGTACGCGTATACGGCGATGGGTGCCCTCCGGACGGAGGGCACCCATCGCCGTATACGCCGGGCCCCGGCCCGTGCGACGCGGAATCCGGCCTAGAAGAACACCGAGCGGCGCTGCACCAGCAGCTTGTACAGGGTGTGCTGGATCTGTTCCCTGACCTGGTCGGTCAGGTTGAACATCAGCATCGGGTCCTCGGCCGCCTCCGGCGGATACCCGTCCGTCGGGATCGGCTCGCCGAACTGGATCGTCCACTTCGTCGGCAGCGGCACCGCACCCAGCGGACCGAGCCACGGGAACGTCGGCGTCACCGGGAAGTATGGGATGCCCAGCACCCGTGCCAGCGTCCGGGCGTTGCCGATCATCGGATAGATCTCCTCCGCGCCGACGATCGAGCACGGCACGATGGGCACGCCCCGCCGGAGCGCCGTGGAGACGAAACCGCCCCGGCCGAAACGCTGCAGCTTGTAGCGCTCGCTGAAGGGCTTGCCGATGCCCTTGAAACCCTCGGGCATCACCCCGACCAGCTCGCCGTCCCCCAGCAGCCGTTCGGCGTCCTCGGTGCACGCGAGGGTGTGACCGAGCTTGCGGGCGAGCTCGTTGACCACCGGCAGCATGAACACCAGGTCCGCCGCGAGCAGCCGCAGATGACGGCCGGCCGGGTGATTGTCGTGCACGGCGACCTGCAACATCAGGCCGTCCAGCGGGAGCGTCCCGGAGTGGTTGGCGACGAGCAGCGCGCCGCCCTCGGACGGGATGTTCTCGATGCCCTTCACGTCCACCCGGAAGTACTTCTCGTACAGCGGGCGCAGCAGGGACATCAGTACCTGGTCGGTGAGTTCGGCGTCGTAGCCGAAGTCGTCGACCTCGTACTCGCCCGTCAGACGGCGCCGCAGGAAGGCGAGGCCACCGGCGATGCGGCGCTCCAGGCCGCCGCCCAGGGTGCCGGAGGTACCGGAGGTGCCCATGGTGTCCGCTTCCGGGTGCTGGGGCGCCTCCTGCGGCTGTCCCTCGGAGTTCACCGGGTCCTCCTCCTGCGCGGGAGGGTCCCCGGCGGGCAGCGGCTGGACCTCCCGGACCGGGACGGGCTCCCCGTCCTTGCGCCGGGCGCCCGAGCCCCGGCGCCGCGCCGGGCGCTGTGCGGCGCTGCCGCGGGACCGGTCGTCGTCGAACGGAATGACCTTGGCGTCCGCCATCGTGCTGCGCTCCTCAGTTGGCGCTCTGCGTCGGGAGGTGACCGCCGCCCGGGAGGGGCAGCGCGGCGATGCGGTCGACGGCCGCGGTGACCTTCTCCGGCGGGAGCAGGCCGGGACCGTGGCCGCGGGCGAAGTCCGCGAACGTTTCGGCGGTGGTGTGTTTCGGCCGGAACCCCAGCGTCTCGCGCATCTGGTGGGTCGCCACCACTCGTCCGTGGGTGAGCAGCCTGATCTGTTCGGGTGAGAAGTCCGTCATGCCGAGCGTACGCACCAGGGAGCCCGTCCAGGTGACCGCGGGAAGCAGCAGCGGCACGGTGGGCCGTCCCATGCGCCGGGCACACTGCGACAGCAGCAGGACGCCGTCACCGGCGATGTTGAAGGTGCCGCTGTTGAGGGTGGAGCGCGCCGGTTCGTGCGAGGCGATCCGCAGCACCTCGATGACATCGTCCTCGTGCACGAACTGCAGCCGCGGGTCGTAGCCCAGCACCGTCGGCAGGACCGGCAGCGCGAAGTACGACGCGAGTGGTGTCTCCGTCGCCGGCCCGAGGATGTTCGCGAACCGCAGCACGCACACGGCGACGTCGGGCCGACGACGCGCGAAACCCCGCACGTAGCCCTCCACCTCCACGGCGTCCTTGGCGAAACCGCCGCTCGGCAGGGACTTGGGCGGTGTCGTCTCGGTGAAGACGGCCGGGTCCCGGGGCGCGGAGCCGTAGACGTTCGTACTGGACTTCACGACGAGCCGCCGCACCGCCGGGGACTTCTGGCACGCGCCGAGCAGCTGCATCGTGCCGATGACGTTGGTCTCCTTCACCGACGCCCGGCTGCCGCCGCCCAGCGGGGTGCCCGTGACGTCCAGATGGACGACCGTGTCGGCGCCCGTCTCGGCGAGCACCCGCGCGATGGTGGGCTGCCGGATGTCGGCCTGCACGAAGTCCGCGCCGCCCAGATGATGCTCGGGCGGGACCGCGTCCACGGCCACGACCCGCTCCACATCCGGGTCACGCTGGATCCGTCGTACGAAGCGGCCGCCCAGCTGACGGGCCACCCCGGTCACGAGCACGACCTTTCCCAAGATCAGCGCCTTCCTTCCGCCTCGCCGTCACACCACCCGACACTCGTAGCCTGCCGCGTTCCCCGCGTCACGGCCAACCTAGCCGCTCGGTGTCGCTCCGTCGCGATCTCACGGTGCCGGACGCGACGCGTCGGCGCGAAGTCACCGCCGCGCCCCGGTGGTACGGCACACCGCGGTCGTCTCCGTGCCGCTGCCGTAGGCCGGACGGGTACCCGCGTCGTGCGTGCGTACGAACACGGTTCGCCGGGGCGGCACATGCGCGTGGCCCCCCACCGATGCGGTGGGGGGCCACGGCTACGCCTCTGCGGCGTCCGGGTCGCCTGCCTGAGCGGCGACCGGCGTCACTACTTCTTGTTGCGACGCTGGACGCGCGTGCGCTTGAGCAGCTTGCGGTGCTTCTTCTTCGCCATCCGCTTGCGCCGCTTCTTGATAACAGAGCCCACGACTAACCCTCGCTCACTTCTCATCACTCGGTAGTTGGGCGCCATGGGCCCACACGACCTACGAGGGGCTAGCCTACCCGCCTGAGCGCCGAGGTCGTAATCGAGGTGACGGGAGAGACCCGAAACCGCCCTGAGGGCCTCCCCCGCGGACCTCCGTCAGGCCGTTTCCACCCCCACGTAGCTCTCGCGGAGGTACTCGTGAACCGCTTGCTCCGGGACGCGGAAGGACCGCCCCACCCGGATCGCGGGCAGATGACCACTGTGCACCAGGCGGTACACGGTCATCTTCGACACTCGCATCACCGAGGCGACTTCCGCCACGGTAAGGAACTGAACCTCGTTCAGAGGCCTCTCGCCAGCTGCAGCCATGACACACCCGAACCTTCCGCACTCGACGGCCACCGGCTTCCCCTTCCGGTGACTCTTCGTCGCTGCGTGCTCACTCCCCAATGTAGGGGCGTGTGATGCGAGTGGGGAAGAGGTGCTTGCGTCGGCGGACTACTGTGACAGACAGGCGCGATTGAGTACGTAGCGGACGAGCGGGCGGTAGTGGCCGGACCGTACGCCGTCGTCAAGCGGAACGACCACCGACACCGACCCCTCGGCCTGTCCGACGAACGGCGCCGGGTCGTCCACGTCGGCCGGGCCGATCGCCTCGAACCCCAGCTGACCTGCCCCGCAGACCCACCCGTGATCGCCGATCACCAGCTCGGGCAACGGCCCGCCGGCGTCGGCCGCGGCGGCCAGCGCGAGGCGAACCGGCAGCGGCGAGTGGGTGTGCGCGCCGGTCTCACCACCGGGGCGTGCGCTGCCGGGCTCGCGCACCAGCGCGACCCCGCGGACATAGTCCAGCCGGTGGGTACGTAGACCGAACCGGGTCGTTATGTCGACAGAGCGACCCTGCGCCGGGGTGAGGACAGTACATCCCGCCGCCGACAGGGCGTCTGCGAGAGCACCGTAGAAACCGAGCAGCCGATGCGGGTGCCCGGTGCCCAGCAGCACGGGGGCGGCGCGGCGGGCGGCTGCCGCGAGGCGGTCGGCGAAAGCGTCCAGGGCGGCCAGCGTCCGCTCCGGATCGATCACGTCCTGACCTGAAGTATGGCGCGGATCGGCCGAAACACCGCACCTCTCCGCCATCAGTTCGAGCAGGTCCCGCTGTCCCCACGACCGCTCGGGATCGATTCCGATCCGCACCCGCGGGTCACCTGCCGCGAACAGCCGGTACCTCCGCAGGCTGGCCTCCCGCGAGGTCGCCACGACCCCGGCGAGCCGGGCGGTCAGCAGATGTTCCCGCAGGGAGGAAGGGGTGAGCACGGAAGCGATGGTGACGGACGGGAACCCCGACCAGCGCGGAAACCGGCAAACACACCACGGATGGCGTAGCGCCGTGCCGCCTGCGGGCAGTCGAACCGCTGGGCGACACGGGTCCTCGCCCGAGCGGAGCCGGGAGGCGGGCGCGGGCCGCACCGCACCCCCCGCGCGGGCTCAGGGCAGCAGCCCCCGCAGCGGGAACGCCGCCCGCCGAGTCGCCAGCACCGCCTGGTCCAGACGGTCCGCCGGGTCGTAACCGGACTCCCACCGCCCGAAGGACACCGGCCACCGCCCGTCCGTCATCCGTCCCGGGCCCAACTGCCGCGTCTTCGCGAACACTTCCCGCCGCCAGCTCTCCGGGATCACCGTGGTGGGCTCCACCGGCCGCCCCGCCGCGATCGCGACGAGATGCGTCCACGACCGCGGTACGACGTCCACCACCGCATACCCCCCGCCGCCCAGCGCGACCCACCGCCCGTCGGCGTGCTCGTGCGCCAGGTCGTGACAGGCCGCCTGCACGGCACGCTGCGCGTCCAGCGACACCGCCAGGTGCGCCAGCGGATCCTCGAAGTGCGTGTCGGCCCCGTGCTGCGTCACCAGCACCTGCGGACGGAAGCCGGCCAGCAGCTCCGGGACCACCCCGTGGAACGCCCGCAGCCACCCGGCGTCGCCGGTCCCGGCCGGCAGCGCGACGTTCACGGCCGACCCCTCCGCCGCGTCGGCGCCCGTCTCCTCGGGCCAGCCGGTCTGCGGGAACAGCGTCGCCGGATGCTCGTGCAGCGAGATCGTCAGCACCCGGGGGTCCTCCCAGAACGCCGCCTGCACCCCGTCCCCGTGGTGTACGTCGACATCGACGTACGCGACCCGCTCCGCGCCCAGCTCCAGCAGCCGGGCGATGGCGAGCGCCGCGTCGTTGTAGACGCAGAAGCCGGACGCGGACCCCGGCATCGCGTGGTGCAGGCCGCCCGCGAAGTTCACGGCGTGCGACGCCTCACCGTGCCACACCGCCTCCGCCGCCCCCACCGACTGCCCCGCGATCAGCGCCGACACCTCATGCATCCCCGCGAAGGCGGGATCGTCCATCGTGCCGAGCCCGTACGACTGGTCGGCCGCGGCCGGGTCCAGGGACGCCGCCCGCACCGCGTCGATGTAGTCCTCCCGGTGGACGAGCCGCAGCGTCGACTCCCCCGCCGGCTTGGCAGCGACCACGTCCAGCTCTCGGTCGAGCCCGAAGGCGTCGACCAGCCGCCGGGTCAGGGCGAGCCGGACCGGGTCCATCGGATGGCCCGGACCGAAGTCATAGCCCGTTACTGCCTCGTCCCACATCAGTCGCGCGCGGCCGCTCATGCTTGCCACCGTATCGGTCCGGCGGAGCGGCGAAGGAGCGGGCGTACACGAGCGTCACCAGCACCAACACCATCGGTACGAGCATCGCCCCGCGGTAGCTCCACAGGTCCCCGAGAGTCCCGACCAGCGGGGAACCGATCAGGAACCCCACGTAGTTGAAGACATTGAGCCGCGCCACGGCCGCGTCGGAGGCTCCCGGCCCGTGCCGCTCGGCGGCCAGCCGTCCGGCCGCCGCGAAGGTCTGCGGCACCAGCACGCACAGCCCGAGCCCGAGCATCGTGAACCCGAGCATCCCCACCCACGTCCCCGGCGCCACCGCCACGATCCCGAACCCGCCGGCCGCCAGCACCGCCCCGGCCCGTACGACCGCCACCGCCCCGAACCGCCGCACCCCGGCGTCCCCGACCGACCGCCCCAGCAGCGTCGTGACCATGTACACGTTGTACGGCACCGTCGCCAGCTGCTCGGAACTCCCCACCACGTCTTGGAGGTACTTCGCGCTCCAGTTGGAGACGGTGGAGTCCCCGATGTACGCGAACGTCATCACCAGACACAGCGGCAGCAGCAGCCCGAACCCGACGCGGGTCCCGCCCGCGCCCCGGCCCGCCGTCACCTCGCTCGACGCGTCGCCCCCGCCGTCGACGTACCACCGGCTCCCGGCCAGCACGGCCGGCAGCAGCACCAGCACCGCCGGCAGGTACGACGCCCACAGCGCGAGGTCCCCGCGCGCCCCGGCCCAGGCGAGCGAGGCCCCGACGATCCCGCCGAGGCTGTACACCGCGTGGAAGCCGAGCATGATGCTCCGCCCGTACGCCCGCTGAAGTCGCACCCCGAGCATGTTCATCGAGGCGTCCAGCGCACCGACGGCGAGTCCGAAGACAGCGAGCGAGATCCCCAGCCCGGCCATCCCCCGCCCGCCGCCGACACCGAGCAGCGCCAGCAGCACCACGGGCTGGGACCAGCGCAGCACACGACTGGGCGGCACGCGCTTCACCACCCGCTCGGTCGTCACACTGCCCACACCGGCGAGGATCGGCACCGCGGCCAGGAACAGGGGCAGCAGCGCGTCGGAGACGCCGTACCGCTCCTGGACGGCGGGGATACGCGTCACGAGCAGCGCGAAGGCCGCACCCTGCGCGAGGAAGGCGAACGCCAGCGAGGCCCTGCCGTGCCGCAGCGCATCAGTCATGGCGGCGAGCGTAGGTCCCACGGCTACCGCCCGGTAGATCGGGCCGCCCAGAAGATCGCCGCTCCGTCCCCTGAACGTCCGCTCACTCCAGCATCCGCGGCAGTTCCCCCATGTCGGAGAACAGCCGCGTGGCGTCCGTCAGCCGCTCGGCGGGCGTCATCGCGGTGTACCCGTACACGTCCATCCCGGCGGCGACCGCCGCCCGCACACCCAGCGGACTGTCCTCGACGACGGCACACCGCTCGGGCGCCACGCCCATCCGTCCGGCCGCGAACAGGAAGAGATCGGGCGCCGGCTTGCCCCGCCCCACGTCCTGCGAACTGAAGATCCGCGCGTCCTCGAACCACCGGTCGATCCCGGTCGTACGATGCCCCACCCGAATCCGCTCATGGCTCCCGGAAGAGGCCACGCAGTACGGCACACCGTCCGCCGCCAGACCCGCCAGGACGTCGACCACCCCGGCGACCGGCTTCAGCTCCCGCTCGAACGCCGTGAACACCCGACGGTGGAACACGTCGTCGAAGTCCGCCGGCAGCCGCTGCCCGGTGCGCTCGTGCACGAGGTCGTGGACGCGGTGCATGGCGGAACCCATGTAGTCGCGGAGGGAATCCTCGTAGGACGTGGGGTGCCCGAGCTCGGTGAGGTGGGCGGCCAGGAGCCGGTTGGATATGGGTTCGCTGTCGACGAGAACGCCGTCGTTGTCGAAGATGACGAGGTCGTAGCGCATGCCCCGACCCTAAGGCCGCCCGGACCCGCCCGGTCGTGCCCGGTCGGCGCTACGGCGCTCGGCCCGCGCGTTCCCCTACCGGCAGGTGCTGCTGGGTAATAGAAAAAGGCCCACACCATAAGGTGTGGGCCTTTTCATCAAGAATTGATCGGCGGTGTCCTACTCTCCCACAGGGTCCCCCCTGCAGTACCATCGGCGCTGTAAGGCTTAGCTTCCGGGTTCGGAATGTAACCGGGCGTTTCC
>NZ_JBEXVL010000027.1:0-75806 GCF_040638805.1 Streptomyces sp. NPDC005925
GTCGCCCCCGGCGCGGCGCGGGTCGCCCCCGGCGCGGCGCGGGTCGCCCCCGGCGCGGCGCGGGTCGCCCCCGGCCGGTTTGGGCGCCCGCGTGCTGGCTACGCGGGCAGGAGTCCACGGGTGACGGGAGTCCCCGTGGGGACGGACGAGCAGGGTGAGGAGGCCGCGTGCGTACTCGGCGCCCCGACCGCCGCCCCCGGCCGCCGGTGCCCAGATCACGGTCCGGCGCGTTCGGGCGCCGCCGGCCGCGTACCGGCACGGAACCGGTGACCGCCCAGAGCGCGGTCCGGCTCCGCCGGCTGCTGGCGGCCCTCTTCCTGCCGCTCTTCGCCGCGGCCGCCGTCCTGTTCGCCGTACTGGCCGCCGAGGCGGAACCCGGCGACGCCCTCGACCGCGGCGATCTGGTCGTCCTGGCAGTCATGTGCGGGGTGTTCGCCCTGCTGGCGGCCGTCAACCTGTGGGTCCTCGGCCGCCGCCTGCGCCGCGAGCGGGGCGACGGACCCACCTGATCGCCCGCACCGCCCGGCCCCGGTCACGCACCAGCCCGGCCGATGCCCCGGGCACGCCTCACGCGTCCAGCGTCACCGCGCACGACCACCCGTAGGCGTCCGGCCCGATGTGCAGGTCCTGCCAGTCGACGAACCTCGGGGCGGTCCCGGTGACCCGCACCTCCGCGAGGCCGGCGACCGACAGCCGGATGTCGAGGCCACCCTCGGCGTCCTCCGCCTCGACGTCCACAGGGACCTGCCCGTGCACCTCGAGCCGGTAGATCACCTCGTCGAGCAGCGTGGCCAGCAGATCGTCGTCGCTGCCGTCGTCCAGCCGCAGCCGGTCCACGTCCGTGGCCCGTACCCCGGAGACGTCGGCGAAGCACTCCACCATGCCCACCACCGCCTCCGCCAGACACCGCTCGCGGTCCGCGGCCCACGCCTCGACGCGGATGTCCTCGGGGTGCGACACGGCGCGATGCCCGCTCTCGCCCTGCCGCCGTACCTGCCGGTCGTCGTCCGCCTCACCCACCATGCCCACCGACTTCCCTGACACGCGGCACGCATGCTGCCCCCGCGCGGAAGCGACCGGACACCGGCCCTGCCGACGGCCTTCCTGGGTACCCGGCCGCAGGGACGGACGGCCGTACGGCCGCACCACACCCCACGCCCCCCACCCCACCCGAGAAGGGGCGATCGCGATGATCTCCCACCTGGTCCGGGTTCCCGTCGGCGGTACGTCGCTCGCCGGCGACCTCGATCTGCCGGCCGCCGCACGCGGCGTGGTGCTGTTCGCCCACGGCAGCGGCAGCTCCCGGCACAGCCCCCGCAACCGTCGGGTGGCCGCCGACCTGCGCACCGCGGGCCTCGGCACCCTGCTGATGGACCTGCTCAGCGAGCCGGAGGAGCAGCGGGACCTGCTGACCGCCGAGCACCGCTTCGACATCCCCCTGCTGGGCCGCCGGCTCGTCGCGGCGATCGACTGGCTCGCAGGCCGGCCCGGGACGGCCGCGCTGCCCGTCGCCCTCTTCGGCGCCAGCACCGGCGCCGCCGCGGCCCTGGTCGCCGCCGCCGAGCGCCCCGACCGGGTGGTGGCCGTGGTGTCCCGGGGCGGCCGGCCCGACCTGGCGTACGGCGCCCTCGACGCGGTACGCGCACCCGTCCTGCTGATCGTCGGCGGCGACGACCCGGAGGTGCTGCGTCTCAACGAGGAGGCGGCGAGGCGCCTGCGCGCCCCGCACCAGGTACACGTGGTGCCGGGCGCCACCCACCTGTTCGAAGAACCCGGTGCGCTGGAACAGGTCGCCGCAGTGGCCCGCCACTGGTGCGAGGAGCGCGTCGGAGCCCCCACGGACTGACGACGGCTCCGTCAGCGGCATCCTGCCGGGCCACCGCGCGGACCGGGGCCCGCCGGTCGCGGGGACGACGGACGCGCCTCACTCACCCGCCGACGTGTCCAGCCGCAACCGCGCCCCCTGGCGGAGCAGTTCCTTCTGCACCAGCCGGTACGGCACCCCCCGGGGGCCGTGGCCGTGGCGGACCGTCAGGGCCGCGCACACCCCCGCGGCGTGTCCGGTCGCCATCGCGATGGGCATGATCCGGTACGAGGAGTGCGCGACGTGCGTGCCGGAGATGCAGCGCCCCGCCACCAGCAGCCGTTCCGTGCCGCGCGGCACGAGACAGCGCAGCGGGACGTCGTAGAACTGGCCCATCGGCACGCGCTTGAGGACCGTGCCCGCGCCCCGCGGGTTGTGGATGTCGACCGGGTACGCGCCGTGGGCGATCACGTCGGGGAACGCCTGGGCGCTCAGGATGTCGTTACCGGTGAGCTGGTAGTCGCCCAGCACCCGCCGGCTCTCCCGCACACCGATGTGCGTGCCGCTCTGCACGACGTACGACTCCTCGAAGCCGGGCACGCGCGTGCGCAGGAAGCGGTCGATCTGGGCGAGCTGGCGGCGGGCGGTGTACTCGGCGCGGGTCAGGTCCCACACGCTGGTGCCGAGCACCCGGTTCACCCGAGTGCTGTTGACGCTGACCTCGCGCGGATGCGGCGTGCCGAAGAAGAGGATGTCCTCGCGCGGCAGCCGCAGGTCGCCGTCCGCCCGCGCCTCCTCCACCAGGTCCCACAGGCCGTGTACGCCGCGCCACTGGTCGGGATGGGCGTGCACGTAGTCCGCGAAGTCCGGCCGGGCGAAGTCCGCGACGCGGAACATCAGCGTCATCGGCTGTACGAGCCCGTCCTCCCGCCGCCCGATCTCGTACGGCGCCCCGCAGGCGGCCGCGACGTCGCCGTCCCCGGTACAGTCCACCACCACCCCGGCGTCGATGACGACCGGCCCCGACTTGGTCTCGAACACCACCCGCCAGCCGTCGTCCAGCCCGACCGCGGTCGACGCGAACGCGTGGAACAGCAGCCGCACGCCCGAGTCGTCCATCATGTCGAGCAGCACCATCTTGAACAGTTCCGGGTCGAACGGCACCGTGTACCCGGTCCTGGGCGACGGCTTCAGCGCGCCGCCGCGCGACAGGAGCCGGTCCATCAGCCGCCACAGCACGCCCGCGACGACCGGCTCGCCCTCGCCGTGGTCGGTGGGCAGCAGCCGGGCGTTGTCACCGGCCTCGCTGAACGCGGCCTGCTTGTGCTCGTTGTGGAAGGACATCAGCGGCATCACGAGCGCCACGGTCGCGTTCCCGCCGAGGAAGCCGTACCGCTCCACCAGCACCACGTCCGCCCCGGCGTCCGCGGCTGCCACCGCAGCGGCGCACCCGGCGGGGCCGCCGCCCACCACCAGGACGTCGGTACGGCCGCCGTGCTGGGCTCGGCGGGGCGGCAGCGTCACGAACTCCGGATGCGGCGGCTCTCGCAGGATCGGCATCTGTGTCCTTCCCCTCCATCGTCCGGCCCGGCTCGTTCCGTTTCGGCCCGGTCACACGCTCAGCGAGCCCGCCGACGAGACGGCGACATCGACCGGGGCGGCCGGCTCCGCCCGTTCCCCCGGCTCGTTCGCAGCCACCGGTTCCGACGGTCGTGGGGCCGCGTCCGCGCGTTCGTCGTCGATGTCGTCCAGCAGGTTCCCGCACCGTACGCAGGTCTCCGTCGCCGTCGCCCGCAGTTCCTGTACGCGGACGCGCAGAGCCTCCCGTCGCTGCGGGAACTCGTCCCACAGCCGGTCCACCTCCGCCAGCAGCAGCCCCGCCTGTTCCCGCGCCACCCCGACCAGCGCCGGGGCACCCGTACGGCGCGCGAAGTCGAACACCTTCCCCGAGTACGGCAGCGGCAGCACCGGCAGACCGGCCAGCGACGCGAAGATCACGAAGTGCAGCCGCATGCCGACCGCCAGGTCCAGATGGCGCATGAAGCCCAGCACCTGCCCCGGGCTGTACGAGCCGTGCAGGATGCGGCCCTGGCCGGGTGCGGTCATGTGCGACAGCACGGCGTGCGCGTGCCGGACGTCGTGCCGTTCCATCGGCAGGAACACCACGTGCGCGTCCAGCCGCCGCACCAGGAAGTCGGCGACGTCGGCGAGCAGCGCGTGATAGTCGCCCTCGTCGAGCTTCTCCGCCGCCCGGCCGGGCTCCCGCACCGACATCCCGACCAGCCGGGCACCGGTCGGGATGCCCTCGTCGCGCATCATGGTGTCGGTGAACGGCTCGGGCGTCAGCAGCAGCGCCGGGTCCGCCGTGACGACGACGTCCCGCTCCAGGCCGACCTCCTCCAGCACCAGCCGGGACTCCTCGTCGCGCACCACGACGTCGTCCATGGCCGCCAGCACGGTCCGCACGGCCTCCCGGTCGTCCGGCTCGCGCAGCGGCCCCGCGCCCACCGCGTACGCGAAGGTGCGCACGCCGCGTTCCTGGGCGGCCCGCACCAGCCGCAGGTAGCGGCGCGCCTCACCGTCGTAGAGGATGCCGCCGCCGCCCAGCACCAGCAGATCGAGGGAGGCCAGCGTGTCCAGCACGTGGCTGAGGCTCACGCCTTCCCAGCCGAGCACCTGGTCGGCGGCTTGATGATGGGCCCGGGTGTGCTCGGCGTCGCGGCTGAACACCACCAGCTGGGCGTCGGGCCGCTGGGACCGCAGACAGTTCAGGACGCAGGACAGGATCGATTCGTCCCCGATGTTGAAACCGCCGTAGGAACCGAGCAGGCCGATGCGCGGGGCCGGCCGGTCGGGCGGCGGATGCGAGGGTGGAGTGGTCATCCGGGGGTCTCCCGTCAGTGGCTCGGGCGGTCTTCCGCCCGCCGGGGCCGGGCGTCGGTGGGATCGGGCGGGCGCGGTGGCGGGTGCCTCGCCCGCGCAGGTGGCCGGGTTGCCTCACCCGCCCCACGGGAAACGCGCCCGAACCGGGGACATTCCCGCCGTGCGCCCCGGCGCCCGGCGTGCGTCGGCGCGGCACCCCGGAGTGCATCGGCCGGCGGAGGAGGGGTACGCGGGGCCCGTCCGCGGGGCGGGCAGCATCTCGCCCTCGACGCGGACGCGTATACGCGTACGGACGCGGAGGCGGGAAGGAGGCGCCACGGCCATGCTGTTCCGTGATCGTCGCCAGGCCGGACGGGAACTGGCCGAAGAGCTGCGGAAACTCCAGGACGGCGGCGACCTGCCGGACCCCGTCGTCCTCGCCCTGCCGCGCGGCGGTGTCCCCGTGGCCCGCGAGGTCGCCCACGCCCTGCACGCCCCCCTCGACGTACTCGTCGTGCGGAAGATCGGTGCGCCCCACCACGAGGAGTACGGCGTCGGCGCGCTCGCCGGCGACGGCGAGCCTCTCTACGACGGCGCCGCCCTGGACCGGCTGGGCCTCGGCCCGGACGATCTGGCGCCGGTCGCGGAACGGGAGCGGACCGAGTTGCGGCGCCGCGAGCAGCGCTACCGGCAGGGCCGCCCCGCCCCGGAGGTCCGGGGCCGCACCGTGATCGTCGTCGACGACGGGCTGGCGACCGGGTCGACGGCCCGCGCCGCCCTGCGCGCCCTGCGTCGCCGGGCCCCCGCACGCACCGTGCTGGCCGTGCCGGTCGGCGCCCCGGAGGCGGCGAGGGCACTCCGCTCCGAGGCGGATCTCGTCGTCTGCCCGCACCGGCCGGACACGTTCATGGCCGTCGGCCAGTGGTACGACGACTTCGAGCAGCTCACGGACGATGACGTACTGGATGCCCTGCACGCCGGGCGGACGGTGGGACGAGGCTAGGGCGCCGGACCGCCAGGGTCGGGAGCGGGCCCATGCCGCCTCGCACCAGAGGTGCACGTGTGTGCAGGTGAGCAGAGGCGCGCGGGGATCCACGGGTGCGCGGGCGGACGTTCGGACCGTGCCGTCCGCCCGCAGGGGCGCAGGACTGCGCGGGTGCACGGGGGCGGCCGTTCAGACCACGCCGTCCGCCCGCAGTGCCGCGATGTCGGCGCCGGAGCGCCCCAGCTCGGCCAGGATGGCGTCGGTGTGCTCGCCGACCGCCGGTACCGGGCCCATACGCGGGGCCGTCCCCGCCAGGTCGGCCGGCGGCAGCAGCGCCTCGACGCTCGCCCCGCCGGGCACGGCGACCTCACGCCAGCGGTCCCGGCCGGCCAGCACCGGGTGGTCGAGGAAGGCGGCGATGTCGTTCACGCCGGCGCAGGCGATGCCGAGGGCCTGGAGTTCCGTCAGGATCTCGGCGGCGTCGGAGCGGGCGCACCGCTCGGCGACCACGGCGTTCAGCTCCGTGCGGTGGGCGACCCGGTCCGGGCCCGTCGCGAAACGCGGATCGTCGGTGAGCTCCGGCCGGCCGAGGAAGCCGGCGCACAGGGCGGCCCACTCGCGTGCGTTCTGGACGGAGAACAGCACCTCCTTGCCGTCGGCGGCGCGGTAGGTGCCGTACGGCGCGATGGTGGCGTGCTGCGTGCCCAGCCGCGGCGGCTGGCCACCGCCGTACCGGGTGTAGTACGCGGGCTGGCCCATCCACTCGGCCAGCGCCTCGAACAGCGACACCTCCACCGGGTGCGCGGTGCCCGTGGTGGCGCGGGTGTAGAGCGCGGTGAGGACGCCGCTGTACGCGTACATCCCGGCCGCGATGTCGGCGACGGAGATCCCGGTACGGGCGGTCTCCTCGGGCGTGCCGGTCAGGGACACCAGGCCGGTCTGGCACTGCACCAGCAGGTCGTACGCCTTGCGGTCGGCCCACGGCCCCGTGGTGCCGTAGCCGGAGATCGTGCACGGGACGAGGCGCGGGCAGCGGCGCGTCAGCTCGGCCGTGCCGAGGCCGAGCCGCTCCGTGGCACCCGGCGCGAGGTTCTGTACGAACACGTCGGCGCCGGCGAGGAGTTCGTACAGGACGTCGAGGCCGCGCGGGTCCTTGAGGTCGAGGGTCAGGGACTCCTTCGACCGGTTGAGCCACACGAAATAGCTGGAGTGGCCGTGCACGCTCGCGTCGTAGCGCCGGGCGAAGTCGCCCTCGCCGGGCCGTTCCACCTTGATCACCCGGGCGCCCAGGTCGGCGAGCTGCCGGGTGGCGTAGGGCGCGGCGACCGCCTGCTCCACGCTGACCACGGTGATCCCCGCCAGCGGCTGCCGCGGCGCACTCACGTCTGTATCCCGGGGACTCACGCGATCAGATGCTCACGCGGGGACGTGCAGTGATTCCACCGCACGCACCAGCGGGGCGAGTCCGGGGTCGGTGGCGGCCGTGTCGAGGGCCTCCCGGAGGGCGGCGGCGTTGGTGGGGCGGGCCTCCTGGAGGAGGGTGAGGCCGGTGTCGGTGACGTTGGTGTAGATGCCTCGGCGGTCGGTGGGGCAGAGGTGGCGCTCGAGCAGGCCGCGGTCTTCGAGGCGGGTGACGAGGCGGGTGGTGGCGCTCTGGCTGAGGACGACGGCGTCGGCGACCTGTTTCATCTGGAGGTGTCCGCCGGCGCCGTCGTGCTGGCGGCTGAGGACGTCGAGCAGGGAGTACTCGCGCACGCTCAGGTCGTGGCGGGCCTGCAGGGCGCGTTCGACGTGGGCCTCGATCCTGCCGTGCAGCAGGGAGAGGGCGCACCAGCCCTGCGCGAGGGCGGTGAGTGCCGGATCCGTCGCCGTCATGGTCCCTGTGTCCTCCGTCCGAACCGGCGACCCGCATCCCGTTACGGCCGCACTCCAGAGTAGGGCATCCGAAAATACCCGCGCCCGCATACAGCGGGACGGCCGGCCTGAGGGCCCGCACACGGAGAGGCAGGTCCGCGCGGGGCGAGAGGTGCGGACCGTTCACGGCGCCCGGCGGCCCCGCCCTCATCGCGGGCAACGGCCCGCCGTTCACGGCGAGCAGCGGCCCGCACCCGGCCGGGGCGCCGCCCTCAGTGGCCCCGGGCGGGCGGCGTCACTGCCACGCCGGGCTGGACTCGCTCAGCGGGGGCCTGCTGCGCGAGACGATCCGGGTGCCGCACGCGTCGGTCACACGGACCTGGAGCGACCCGCAGCCGCAACGCGTCCACACCGTGCTGCCGACCGCGGTGGTGTGGCACGACACCACCTGGAAGGGCTCGGCGCCGTCCGGCCAGCCGCAGTGCGGGCAGACCGGGCCGGTCGTACTGGTCATGAAGACTCCTTGTGCGTCGTGCGCGGTGAGTTCCGCGTGTGACGTCGCTACGTGCGGACGACTTGACGCGTATGCGTCCGGGCAGGGGCGCACCCGGTCCACGGCGCGGATACGGCAGCGAGCGGTGCGCCCGGTCCATGGTGCCCGGTGCGGGGCGGCCGCCGATCCGGCCGTCGCGCCACCGTCAGGGTGCGCCACCCGCTCCGTCCGCGTCCAGGCCGACTTCGGCCGACCTGGCCGTCATCAAGGCCACCCCGCGCGACCCCCCGCTCGGCGACACGCGCTTCGACCGACGGCCACTCCGCCCTCCGCGCCCGACCTCGGCGGTGGAGGTGGCCCTGCGCGAGCTGAGGGAGCCGGGGTCGGCGGCGGTGGCGCAGGAGAGACCGCCGGCCGCGGACGTGGCACGTGGGGCCCGCACGGTCAACCCCGGCGACGGAGCGAGTCCGCCCTCGGTGTGCGGGCCACCCCGTCCCGGGACGCGGGCCACCCGTCCTCGGCTGCGGCCCCTTCCCGGTCGGGCGTGCGAGCCGGCCGTCGTCCGGTGCGGGTCACTCGCCGTCGGCGCGCGACAACGCCCCGGGAGTCGACCCGCCTCGTCGCGAAGGCGTGGACTCCCGGGGCGTTCGCGGGCCTGACGGGCGGTCAGGCGGCGGCCGAACTCCCGGCCAGGCCGTGCACGCGGGCCACGACCTCGGTCAGCTGGGCCGCGACCTCGGCGTCGTCGGCCGGGTGGGTCTGCGCGAAACGCGTCACGGACCCCGGGATCGCCAGCTTGACGTCCTCCAGCACCTTGCCGCCCGCCACGCCCAGCGCCTTGCGCGTCTCGTCCTGCGCCCAGACGCCGCCGTACTGGCCGAAGGCGGTGCCCACCACGGCGACCGGCTTGCCGGTGAGCGCGCCGACGCCGTACGGCCGGGACAGCCAGTCGATGGCGTTCTTCAGCACGGCCGGGATGGTGCCGTTGTACTCCGGCGTGAACAGCAGCAGCGCGTCGGCGGAGCCCGCGGCCTCGCGCAGCTTCGCGGCGGCGGCCGGCACGGAGCCCTCGACGTCGATGTCCTCGTTGTAGAACGGGATGTCCGCCAGACCCTCGAACAGGTCCACGTCGGCGTCCTCGGGGGCGAGCTTGACGGCCGCCTCCGCGAGCTGACGGTTGTGGGAACCGGCGCGAAGGCTGCCGACGAGCGCGAGAATGCGAACAGACATGGTGAGAACTCCCTGGTTGACCCAAACGCGGTAGCACCGCCGCAGTAATACGGACCGAGGTCCGCTTCTGTTGTAGCACTTGAAACGGACCGCGGTCCAGTTTTGTTCCCCATGCTTTACGCTGGCGTCATGTCCGCCGCCCCGCGTCCCCTCCCGAACCCCGGGCAGGCCCAGCCCCCACCGCAGGTCGAACTGCTCCAGCTCGGCTCCGCCGGCGACGAGCCCTGCCTGCGCGCCGACGCCGCACGCAACCGGGCCCGGCTGCTGGAGGCGGCCGAGCGCCTCGTGGCCGAGCACGGCGCGAGCTGCCTCACGATGGAGGCGGTGGCCGCCGCGGCCTCGGTCGGCAAGGGCACGGTCTTCCGCCGCTTCGGCGACCGCACCGGCCTGCTCCTGGCCCTGCTGGACCACTCCGAGAAGAAGTTCCAGGCCGCACTGCTCGGCGGACCCCCGCCGCTCGGCCCCGGAGCACCGGCCGTCGAGCGTCTGAAGGCCTTCGGCTGCGCACTGCTGCGCCGCACGGCCGACGAACTCGACCTGCAACTCGCCGCCGAACCCACCCCGGACCGCCGCTTCACCCCGCCCCCCCGACGCTTCCTGCGCGGCCACCTCACCCTGCTGCTGCGCGAGGCGGCCCCGGACGCGGACGGCGAACTCCTCGCCCACACCCTGCTGAGCACGCTCGACCCGGCGCTCGTCCACCACCTCACCCAGCAGCGCGGCATGCCCCTGGAGCGGCTGGAGACGGCCTGGCTCGACCTGGTCACCAGGGTGACCCGCACGACGCGGCGATAGCGCCCGCCCCATCCGGTCCCGGCCCGTCACCAGGACGTTCCCGCACGGCTTCCCCCGGCCGCGAGCGCGCACCGCGCTTCTGCCAAGATGCCGTACGCCATGGTGCAGATACCGAAGACGCTCGCGACCGATCCCGGCCTCCCGGCGCCGCGCGCGCAGGGGACACCCCCCTTACCCCCGTCGCCCCCGCACGCCGTGCCCACGAGCGCCGATGTCGCCCGCCTGGCCGGCGTCTCCCGCGCGACCGTCTCCTACGTCCTCAACAAGACCAGAGCCGTACGCATCAGCGAACCCACCCGTCGCCGGGTGCACGCCGCCGCGCGCGAACTCGGCTACGTCCCGCACGCCGCCGCCCGCAGTCTGCGCGCCGGACACAGCCGCATGGTCCTGATGCCCGCCCCGGACTTCCCCGTCGGGCCGCTCTACAGCCGCTTCATCGCCGAACTGCAGTGTGCGCTCAGCCGCCTCGACTACACCGTCGTCCAGTACGGCACGCCCGGCCCGCACGACGACGAGGCCGCCCGTGCCTGGGCCGAACTGCGGCCGGTCGCCGTCCTCGTGCCCGGCTCCGGGCTCGGCCCCCGGGGTGTCGCGGTCCTCAAACGCTCCGGCGCCCGCGCCGTCGTCACCCTCGGCCCCGAGTCCGTCGAGGGCGCGCACGCACTGCTCATGGACCACCAGGCGGTCGGCCACCGCGCCGCCCGCCACCTCTACGAGCGAGGCAGGCGCCGCATCGGCGTGGTCATGCCCCGCGAAACCGGTCTGGAACTGTTCTCCGCGCCCCGCCTCGCAGGCGTACGGCGCGCCCTGCGCGGCACCGGCGCCACCGTCACCGAACTCCCCCTCGCCCACGAGGAGGAGTCGGCCGCCCGGCTCGCCGCCCGCTGGCGGGACCTCGGCCTCGACGCGGTATTCACGTACAACGACGAGTACGCGATGCTGCTGATGGCCGCCCTGCGCGACGAGGGCGTCGCCGTCCCCGGCGAGACGGCCGTGATCGGCGCCGACGACCTGATGCTCGGCCGGCTGCTGCGGCCCCGGCTGAGCACCGTCCGGATCGCACTGCCCTCGGGGCGCGACCTCGCCGAGCTGGTCGACCGCGTCGTCCGCGACCCCGCCACCGCACCCGAACAGCGCAAGGCGCTGGGGGCGTCGGTCGTCCACCGGGAGTCCACGTGACGCCGAGGACGTGGCCGCACGGACCCCACAGGCGCGCGTGAACCGGGGCCGGACGGCCCTACTGGCCCTTCTGCTCCGCCTCCGCCTTGGCCTGCTGCTCCGCGGCCGCCTTGCGGACCTCGTCCATGTCCAGCTTCCGCGCCTGCCCGATGACATCCGTCAGCGCGGCCTCGGGCAACGCACCCGGCTGGGCGAACACGGCCACCTGGTCACGGACGATCATCAGCGTGGGAATCGACTGGATACCGAAGGCCGCGGCCAGCTCCGGCTGCGCCTCGGTGTCCACCTTCCCGAAGACCAGGTCCGGGTTCTCCCCCGCCGCCTTCTCGTAGACCGGGGCGAACTGCCGGCACGGACCGCACCAGGACGCCCAGAAGTCGATCAGGACGAATTCGTTGTCCGTGACCATCTGGTCGAAGTTCTCCTTGGTGAGCTCCACGGTGCTGCTCATGGCGTGATCCCTCTTCCTGGTGTCGGGGGCGAAGCGTCCGCACAACACCGCTGTACAGGCAGGTATTCCGTGCCCGGACAGGCACGTGTCCGCGCACGTACCCATGTGGCCGTGCCACACACCACCCACCACACTGGCCCCATGACGGAAACGGAATCCATCGCGTACGACGTTGTGGTCCTCGGGGCCGGACCGGTGGGGGAGAACGTCGCCGACCGCACCCGCGCGGCCGGCCTGACCACCGCGGTCGTCGAGAGTGAACTGGTCGGCGGCGAATGCTCCTACTGGGCGTGCATGCCCAGCAAGGCCCTGCTGCGCCCGGTCATCGCACGCGCCGAGGCCCGCCGCGTGCCGGGCCTGAGCCGGTCGGTGCGCGGTCCGCTCGACGCGGCGGCGGTCCTCGCCCACCGCGACACGTACACCTCCCACTGGCGGGACGACGGCCAGGTCCAGTGGCTCGACGGCATCGGCGCCGACCTCTACCGCGGGCACGGGCGGCTCGCGGGGCCGCGCACGGTGACCGTGACCGGCCCCGACGGCGCCGACCGGGTCCTGACCGCCCGGCACGCGGTCGCCGTCTGCACCGGGAGCCGCGCCGCCCTGCCCGGCCTGCCGGGCCTGGACGCGGTGAAGCCGTGGACCAGCCGGGAGGCCACCAGCGCCAAGACCGTGCCCGGCCGGCTCGCCGTGGTCGGCGGCGGTGTGGTCGCCGTCGAGATGGCCACGGCCTGGCAGGCCCTCGGCTCGCAGGTCACGCTCCTGGTACGCGGCAAGGGCCTGCTGCCCCGCATGGAGCCGTTCGCCGGTGAACTGGTCGCCGAGGCGCTCACGGAAGCCGGCGCCGACATCCGCACCGGCACCTCCGCGGAGTCGGTGCGCCGCGAGAACGGCACCGTCGTCGTCGTCACCGACGGCGGCGACCGCGTCGAGGCCGACGAGATCCTCTTCGCGACCGGCCGCGCCCCGCGCACCGACGACATCGGCCTCGACACGGTCGGCCTGGAACCCGGCGCCTGGCTCGACGTCGACGACAGCCTCCGGGTGACCGGCCACGACTGGCTGTACGCGGTCGGCGACGTCAACCACCGCGCCCTGCTCACCCATCAGGGCAAATACCAGGCGCGCATCGCGGGCGCCGCCATGGCCGCCCGCGCCTCCGGCACGAGCGTCCTGGACCAGGATGCCTGGAGCGCGCACGCCGCGACCGCCGACCACGCCGCCGTACCGCAGGTCGTCTTCACCGACCCCGAGGCCGCGGCCTGCGGCCTGTCCCTGGCCGAGGCGGAACAGGCCGGCCACCGCGTCCGCGCCGTGGACGTCGACCTCTCCTCCGTCGCGGGCGCGGGCCTCTACGCCGACGGCTACCGGGGCCGCGCCCGCATGGTCGTCGACCTGGAGGAGGAGATCGTCCGCGGCGTCACCTTCGTCGGACCCGGAGTCGGCGAGCTCCTCCATTCGGCCACCGTCGTGGTCGCGGGCCAGGTCCCCGTGAGCCGCCTGTGGCACGCGGTCCCGCCGTACCCGACGATCAGCGAGGTGTGGCTACGGCTGCTGGAGGAGTACCGGGACCACTGAGGCGTCCCGCTCCGCCCAGGTTCTGACGCGGTGCCCGCGGCGTGGTTGGGTGGGCGGTATGAGCAATCTCGATCGGCAGCCGGTCCCCGCGGTGTGCGGCGGCCGTGGCTTCGTGGCTGCGGAGCCGGTACGTGAACTCCTGAGCCCCCGTCACGTGAGACTCGGTGAGTCCACCGAGGTCCGGCGGCTGCTGCCCAACCTCGGCCGGCGCATGGTCGGCGCGTGGTGCTTCGTCGACCACTACGGCCCCGACGACATCGCCGACGAGCCCGGCATGCAGGTGCCCCCGCACCCGCACATGGGACTGCAGACCGTGAGCTGGCTGCACGAGGGGGAGGTGCTGCACCGCGACTCCACGGGCAGCCTCCAGACCATCCGGCCGCGCGAACTGGGCCTCATGACCTCCGGCCGGGCCATCAGCCACTCCGAGGAAAGCCCCAGGTCACACGCCCGTTTCCTGCATGGCGCGCAACTGTGGGTGGCCCTCCCGGACGCCCACCGGCACACCGACCCGCACTTCGAGCACCACGCCGACCTGCCGGTCGTCACGGCACCGGGCCTGCGCGCCACGCTCGTCCTCGGCGGGCTGGACGGCACGGCCTCGCCCGGCACGACGTACACCCCGATCGTCGGCGCGGACCTGGCCCTGTCCGGCGGCACGGACGTCCGCCTGCCGCTGGAACCGGACTTCGAGTACGCCGTGCTGTCCATGTCCGGCGAGGCCCACGTCGACGGCGTGCCGGTGCCGCCGGGCTCGATGCTCTACCTCGGCTGCGGCCGCGCCGAACTGCCGCTGCGGGCGGACGCGCACGCGGACCTGATGCTCCTGGGCGGTGAGCCGTTCGAGGAAGAACTGATCATGTTCTGGAACTGGATCGGCCGGTCCCAGGAGGAGATCGCCCAGGCCCGCCGGGACTGGGCGGACGGGACACGTTTCGGGGAGGTGAAGGGGTACGACGGGACTCCGCTGCCGGCCCCCGAGCTGCCGGCGACACCGCTGAAACCACGGGGGAGGGTGCGCTGACCCGGGCGGGCCGTGCGGTGCAGCGGCGCGCCCGAGAGCCTGGCCCGTTTGCGCGCGGCGGCGTGAAGGTCAGGCGTGGGAGAGGGCGAACGAGACCAGGAAGCCGCACACGGTGATCAGGCCGATGGCCGACGGTGTGTCCTCGAACGCCTCCGGGATCATCGTGTCGGCGGTCATCGCGAGGATCGCTCCCGCCGCGACCGCCGTGACCGCGGCGATCACGGCCGGTGAGAACGCCCCGACGACCGTGTAACCGAACACGGCGGACACCGTGCAGACCGCGGCGATCGCCGTCCACACACCGAAGACGTAGCCCTTGCTGCGGCCGGAGCGCTTCATGCCCGCCGAACTGGACAGCCCTTCCGGCACGTTGCTGATGAACACCGCCGCCACCGTCACGAGGCTCACCGCGCCGCCCTTCAACAGGCTCACCCCGATCACCGCCGACTCCGGAACCCCGTCGAGCAGGGCGCCCAGCGCCAGGGCCGTGCCCGAGCCGCGCTGTTCGGCCTCCGACGGCTGAGACCGCGACGACGAGCTGTGGCCGGAGCGCTTGCGGTGGCGGGCACCCCGCCGGGCCAGCCAGAGGTTGCCGACGGTGTACGCGACCCCGCCGCCCAGGGTGCCGATCACCGCGGGCCCGAGCCCGGCCTCGTCGTACGCCTCGCCGAGCAGTTCGAAGGACACCGCCGACAGCAGCACACCGGCACCGAACGCCATCACCGCCGCGATCACCTTCTGCGGCACTCGCCAGGCGAACCCGAGCACAGCACCGAGCAGCAGTGCCGAACCCGCCAACAGCCCCCACAGTCCCGCCTGCACCACATGCGCCATGCGCTGCCCTGTACCCCACGCCCCCTCGGCGACGCGTGGAGACGGCGGGACGGGCCGACGGGCAGGGGCGCCGGGGCGGTTCTCAGCCGGGTTTGCGGACGTCAGCGGTAGACGATCATTTCCCGGGCAGACGGGCGCCAGTGATCTCCGTTCTGGTCGACCCGAGAGGACTGATCGCCTTGACCGTCTCTCAGCGCCGGACCCGCGGGGCCCACCGGGAACGCCCCTTCGACCTCCGCGCCACGGCCATGTACTTCGCCCTGGTCGCCGTGCTGGTGTGCCTCGTGGGCTGGCTCGGGCGCGCGGCGGCACACGTCGTCGAGCGGCGCCCCGCCTGGGCCGTCGTCCTCCTGATCCTGGTACCGGCCGTCGCCGTGGCGTGCGGGCGGGGGCACCGCAGGTTCTCCGCGGCGAGGCTGGCCCGCCGGACCGGTGCGGCCCTGGAAGAGGCGACGGACACGGCGCTCGACGCACTCGGGGCGGAGCGGGCGGACCCCGCGCCGGAGAGGACGGACGGGGCGGGAGCGCCGGAGCGGGCGAGGGCGGCCGGCGCACGAGAGGGGCACGCGGGCGCGCCGACCGACGCCTCGGAACCGACCCTGCTCCTGCGCGGCGAAGCCGGAACGGCCGGCTTCGCGGGCGGCGGTGCCGGGACGGCCCCTCCGCCGGCCGGTGAGGCCGCCACCGCCGTCGTCCCGCGCGGGGCGGCCTTCCGAGTCGCGGAGCCCGGGGCCCTCGACCACGACGCCCTGAGTCCCGCGGATTTCGAGCAGGCGATAGCCGCCCTCTGCGCCCGGGACGGCTGCCCGCAGGTGGAGGTCGTGGGTGGCGCGGGAGACCTGGGCGCCGACGTGCTGGCGACGACACCGGACGGCCGACGGGTGGTGATCCAGTGCAAGCGCTACACCGACGACAACAAGGTGGGCTCGCAGGACCTGCAGCGCTTCGGCGGCACCTGCTTCACCGTCCATGAGGCGGACGTGGCCGTCATCGTCACCACCAGCGACTTCACCGGTCCGGCCACGGATTACGCCGAGCAGTGCGGAATCGTGTGCGTGGGCAGGCGGGAGCTGCGGGGCTGGAGCGACGGCTCGATGGCGCCGCCGTGGACCCACTGCGCCGACAGCGGGGAGCCCGGCGCCTGAGTCCGGTGGGGCGGCGGGTCCCCGCGGACCCGACGCTCCCGTACGCGCCACGGCCGGGCGGGGCGGCGGGTCCCCGCGGGGCGGCCCTCCCGTGCGCGCCACGGTGCGTCGTCGGACCCGGTGTCGCGCACCGCACCGGCCGTACGCCGACCGCGCCTTGACGGGCCGTTCCTTGACATGCTTTGACCGTGCCGCGCCTCAACCGGGCCCGCCTCCCACCGTGCCGCGCGCCGGTCCGGCGTGGCGTGGCGTGGCCCGGCCGAGCCGTACGGGCCGGTGCGGGCCGTGGCGGGCGCTCCGCATACGCCTCCGCCGGGATACGGAAGGGCATGCGGGGCTCACCCGCCGTAGCGCCGCACGGCTCCCTCCGTCACCGCGTGCGACAGAGCCATGATCGTGACCTGCGGGTTCACACCGGGGGACGACGGGAGGAGGCAGGCGTCGGCCACGAGTACGCCATCGGCGCCGCGCAGTCTGCCGTCGGGACGGACGGGGAACCGCTGGTCGTCCGCGCCCAGGGCGGCTGTGCCGGTGGGGTGGAACGCCGACAGGTGGAGGCTTCGGGGGCCGGTCCGCCGGACGATGTCGTCGAGGCCGGCGGGAGTGGTGGCCGCCGGGTGTGCCGGCAGGCCGGTGAGGACCTCCCGGGCGCCCGCGGCGAAGAGGACGCGGCCCATGTGCGCGATCGACTGGAGCAGGCGGTGGCCGTCTTCCGGGTGGAGGGCGTACGAGGCGACGGGGCGGCGTGCTCCGCGGACGCGGCCGGAGGAGCGGTCGGAGACCATCGCTCCGAGGAGCCCCAGGTGACCGGCCTCGTTCAACTCCCGCTTCAGCTCCCCGCCGAAGCCGGGCAGGACGAACGACGTCATGCCCGGTGGTGCCGCGGTCGCCTCGATGAGGATGCCGTCCCCGTGCCACTCGTCGACGCCGACGCTCTGCAGGACGTTGGGGCCCGCTCCCGCGCCGGTGACGGGTTCCGCGAAGCGTCCCGCGACGCTGACGGCCGGGTGGATCGCCAGGTTGCGGCCCAGCCGGGGGTGACCGGCCAGACCCGAGCGCCGCAGCAGCGCCGGAGTGTGCAGGGCCCCGGCCGCCGAGACGACGAGGTCGGTGCGGAGGGTGAACGTGGTGCCGTCCGGGCGTACGGCCTCCACCGCTGTGGCCCGGCGGGTCCCCGCCCGGTGCTCCGACACCACGCGGGTGGCGCGGGCCCGCGTGACGATGCGGGCTCCGGCCGCGCAGGCCGCGGGCAGTACCGACAGGTGCACCGCCTGCTTGGCTCCGCTCGGGCAGCCCGCGACGCATTCGCAGCACCCTCCGCAGCCCGGGGCGTTCCGGCGCAGCGCCGCGGCGGACCAGCCGAGCCGGTCCGCGCCGAGCAGGGCGAGCCCGCCGTTGCGGCCCAGCACCGACGGGTCCGGCACACCGACCCCCAGCAGGTTCTCCACGTGGTTCAGGTGGCGCCCGAAGGCGGTGGGGTCCGCCAGTTCGACACCGTGGGTGTGGCGCCAGCGCCGCAGCACATCCTCCGGCGTACGGAAGCAGGTGCCCGAGTTGACCAGGGTGGTGCCGCCGACCGCGCGGCCCAGCGGCAGCAGCACCGGCGGCACGCCCCAGGCCAGGGTGGCCCCGCCGTCGCGGTAGGCGTCGGCGAACCGGTCCAGGGGCGGGCGCGAGGCCAGTTCCCGTGTGGAGAAGTGCCGGCCTTCCTCCAGGACGACCACCGAGCGGCCCGACGCGGCGAGGGTCAGCGCCGCCACGGCACCTCCGGCGCCCGAACCGATCACCACGGCGTCCGCCCGTGCGGAGTCGGGCCAGTCGGACGACGGCACCATGTCCAGCCAGGGGTCCGCCCGCACCGGCACCCGGGGCGGCCGGGAGCCGTGCCGGCTCGCCCCCGCGGCCAGCAGCAGCGGGATCTTCACGTTGTCCAGCAGGGGCCTCGCCCCGGGCAGCCGCAGCAGCCTCCCGAGGAGCCTCGCCCTGGCGTGGGGCGGCAGGCGGCGGGCCCGCCGTCCCGTGGTCGCCACGGAGAAACCGTCGAGCGCCACGTCCACCGCGCACAGCCCCGCACGGACGGTGGGCGGCAGCGACGACAGGAAGCGCAGCAGACGCTCCGGGACCTCGTCCTCCCACTCCGGGCGGTGCGGGTCCGCGCCGAGGTCCAGCAGCACCGCCGACAGGGCCCGGCCGCGGGTCGCCGTCATCGCAGTCCCACCTCGGCGTGCGCGGTGCCCCGCACGTCCCAGAGCGCCTCGCGCCGCCACCGGCCGCGCCACTGCTCCAGTTCGACGCGTACGTCGGCACGCTCGGTGTTGTGGCACGTCGCCCGGCTGCCGTCCGGGTCGGTGTAGTCGACGGCGGCCCGGACGCCCCCGGGCAGATGCACCCGCACCGTGATGCGCCGCCTTCCCGCACGTCCGTCCACCGTCCACGTCGGCAGCCGTGGCTCGGCCCGGAACCGTCCGACACCGACGACCCCCAGCGCACTGCGCCAGTCACCGCGCGGCCAGTCGCGCCCCGCCCGGCGCAGCCGCAGGAAGACCAGCGGAGGCAGCCGCCGCAGCAGCGGCAGGCCGGACACGGCCGTCACGACCTCGAGGACGGTGTCGTCGTCCAGGTCCGCGTGCAGCCAGGCCCATCGGTGGGCGTTGCCGCGGCCCGCGATTCGGGCACTCGCTCCCGGGGCGCCGGCCGGCCGGAACTCCCGTCCGCCGACGCGCACGAAACCGTCGTAGCGGGCCTGCGGCTGGGGGACGACGTGCACGGCGGGCAGCACACGGCGCTTCCACGCCGACCGGGGGAACGTCCGCAGCGGCCGCGAGTCCGCCGTCACTGTCACGTCCCACACCAGCTGTCCGGCCGCGCCGCGTAGTCCGTGTGCCGTCGCCACGGCGGAGGCGGAGTGGAAGCCAGGGGGAGGTTCCTGCGGGGAGCTGTGTTCCGGCGGGACGGCCCCCGGTGATGCGTCCTCCGGCAGGGTCCCCCCGGCTGACGGATACGGGTGCGGGCCGAAGCGCTCCAGTACGGGCGGCGCGTCCGGCGGGTAGACGGCGGCCCAGCCGTGGGTGTGGACGGCGCCGTGCACCGGCCGCACCAGTTCGTGGTGGAACCAGAAGCCGGTACCGGTCTCCGGGTCGGTGAACGTGCTGTACCAGACGTTCAGACGGTCCCGCGTGCCTCCCCCGCGGGGCGCGGTGAGGGCTTCCACGTCCTCGGCGGGTGCGGGGAAACGCCAACTCGCCGCGAACGACGGGAACGTGCGCAGGGGGAAGCGGAGGAGCCCCTCGCCGACGGCACCTCCGTCGGCACCGTCGTCCTGTCGGCTGTCGTTGCCGCCGGCCGGCCGCAGCGAGACCGGCAGGACCGTCATCGACCGCAGCGGGCTGCGCCATGTCGGGGACTTGTGCCCCCGCACGACGTACTCGTGGCCGTCCATGGCCGTGAAACGCACGCGGTAGTCGATCCGCCCCCGTGAGAGGGGCGCGATGACCATGCTGCCCGTGGCGTGGGGATCGTCGGCCCAGCCGCTGATGCGTACGCGGCCGGTGATCGTGGCCGCCGTCGACGCGAAGGGGCGCAGCGGGCCGGGGGCGCCGACCCGCAGGTCGAGTGCGACGGGCCGGCTCTCGCCCGGTGAGGAGTGCAGCCGCAGCGTGCCCTCCATGGTCTCCGCGAAGCGCGCTTGCCGCCGTATCGCCATGTGTGGAGTCCTCTCCTTACGGGCGAAGCGTGACGCATGGCCACCCCTTACTGGAACAGTGGCTCAGTGGCTCAGCCACTTGAGGCAGAGAACCAGCCGACTCCCGCCCGGGTCAACCCCCCGGCGTCCCCGCACTCGTGATCGGTGGGCGATACGGACCGGGCGGAAAGGACCAGGACACCCCCGTGCCCCCACTCACCGGCGCCGCGGTCTCACTTCCGGCGCCGGCGCTTGTGCCCGGCCAGGTCCGCGGTCATCTCCTCCGCGGTCACCCGCAGGTAGTCCTCCGCGGCGCGGCCCGCTTCCTCTACCGACCGCTTAGCCACCGGTGCCACCACCTGCCGCAGGCGGTCCGCCGCCCGCGCCGGGTCCGCGAAGGGGGCGCTCATGACGTGACGGACCGGCAGATACGCGTTGAGCAGCGTGTTGGTGAGCAGCAGGTACACGCGATTGCCCGTCGTACGGGCCAGCTCCCGGTGCACCTCGGCCTCCGCGAGCTGCGCGCCCGCCGGGTCCGGGGCGTCACCCACCTCGTCCACGGCCTTCCGGAGCCGCGCCGCCTGCGCGGACGTGCAGCGCGAGGCCGCCTTGCGCGCGATGAGCCCGCCGATCGACCGGCGGGCCTCGAACACGTCGGACAGCCACCCGCCGTCCTGCCCCACCAGCAGCGGCAGCAGATCGACGCCGCCGGATCTGAGGAAGTCCAGCACCCGCGTGCCCACACCGTGCCGGGTGCGCAGCAGACCCGCCTGCTCCAGCCGGGACAGCGCGTGTTTGAGGGTCGTACGGGTCACGCCGTACGACGCGGCCAGCTCACGCTCCGGCGGGAGCAGCGAGCCCGGCTGATGCGTGCCGTCCAGGATGTCCGTGCGCAGGCGCTCCTCCAGGACGTCGACGACGGACTGGCGGACGATCGCTTCAGCCGGCATGGCCGCACCCTTCCGGTTCGGTCCGCGCGCCCCTGTCGGGGCCCGGGGCCAGGTGATGGTCATCGCAGGCAGTGGACCAGCGGGGACTTCCCAGCGTCAAGCGGGGCCCGCCGCCCGCCCGGCCCCCGCCGCCGGGTGGCGCGGCGCGGGAGACGGCGGGCGCCGGGACGGACCCCGGCGCCCGCCGTCTCCTCTCGGCGGGCCGACGCGTGCGTCACTCGTAGGGGATGACGACCACGGACGCGGCCGTGCCGGTGCGCAGCAGGGAGGTCGCGTTGCCGATCGCGTTCCAGACCTCCAGCCGGACCGTTCCCCCGCGCAGGTCGCCGAGGGTGCCGGTGGCGGACTTCAGGCCGCGGGACTGGGTGTAGTCCTCCCAGCCTGCGACCGGGTCGGTGGCGAAGTAGGCGTACGTCTCCGTCCGTTCGAAGGTGCCGTCGCCGGTGAGGTCGTAGCTGACGCGGGCCTGCTGGCCGACGCCGACCGCGGTACCGGCGTCCACCGGCAGGCGGAACGTGGTGCTCGCGCCGGACGTGAGGGTGCCGTTGACGCCCTTGACCTCGTACACCAGCGGCTTGTTCGGGGTGCCGTCGTGGTTCTGGCCGCCGGCGGACGCGACGGTGTCACTGCCGGCCGTACCGTCGGTGGCCGTGGTGAGGGTGCCGCCGGAGCGGAGCTGGAAGGTGTTGCCGGTGGGCGGCTCGGGGTCCGGGTCGCCCGGGTCGGAGCCGGCACCGGTGCCGGTCGCGGTGGACCGGGCGGGCACGGTGAGGGTCTTGCCGTCGGAGAAGGTGACGGTGCGCTGCGCGGAACCGTAGTTGTGGGCGGCGTAGGTGCGGGTGCCGTTCTTGCTGAACACCGCGGACGTCGCGAGGTCGCCGGTCACCGACGGGTCGGGGGCGCCGAGCGCGTCCAGGGTGGTGATCCAGTGGTACGTGTGGGCCTTGGACTCGCCCTGCTCCGGGGTGTATCCGGCGTTGCCGGCGTCCCACTTGGACTTCGCGGCGGCCGGGTCGGCCAGCGACTGGAACTCCCAGAGGATGTCGCGCCATTCGACGGCACTCCCGCCGTTCTCGCGCTCCATCTCGGCGAGGTTGCGCCGGATCGCCGCCTTGTTCCCGGCGAGGTGCGGGGAACCGCCCGCGGTCACCGGCAGGACGTTGATGCCGTGGATCTCCTCCGGGTTGGCGGTCCACCAGGTGGAGTAGGCCGCTCCGCTGCCCCACACCATGCCGACCGTGTCGTGCCCGAACGAGGACGGGAAGACCTGCTCGTCGGCGTCGAACCAGTACTGGGCGATCGCCTCGCCCTCCGTGGCGAGCAGATAGCTGCCGAGGTCACGCAGCTCCGTGTTGCCGGTGGCCGAGCCCCAGAGCACCAGTGCGGCGCTGAGGTTGGTGGACTCCGAGGAGGACTCCTGGTTGTTGCCGGCGGCGAATCCCTGGTGGCCGGAGGCCCAGCTGTGCCCGGCGTACACGTCGAAGCCGCGCAGGAAGGGGAAGGCGCTGTCGGTGCGGCTCCAGTTGGCCGTGTCGCGGATCAGGGCCTTGACCATGCCGCCCCAGGCGGAGTCGGCGGCCCAGGACGCGTCGTACTGGGCGACGATCGCCGCCGCGTAGACGTAGTAGCCGTAGTGGAAGTGGTGGTCGTTGAGCTCGGTGTCACTGCCGTAGGAGGCGGGGTAACCGATGAGGGTCTTCCAGTCGCGGTCGTAGGAGAACTCGCTCGCCCCGCCCGCCGTGAACCACTCCTGCAGCCGCCCCTTGAGCTGGCCGATCAGCTTGTCGCGTAGGGCGCCCTCGCCGATCTGGTCCGCGAGCGGCACCAGCTGCGCGAGCTTCCCGAGCGCCTTGCCGGTCCAGTACGTGTCCGTGGCCCCGGAGAAGGGGTCGGAGGCGTTCGCGACCTCGGCCAGCCGGGTACGCAGCAGGGCGGTGTCGACCGCGCCGGTCTTCGGCAGCCCGGGCAGGACCGGGGCGGCCTTCTGGCCGGTCGTGAAGGAGGTGCCCTCCCGCACCTTCATGGTGCCGCGCGGCGAGACGTAGGTGTACGACGTGAGGGCGTCGGTGGTGTGGAGCCACTGGTGCCGGTAGAGCGCCTGGAGGGTGCCGCGCTCGGTGCCCTCCTTGGCCTGGGTCGTGAGCTTGTACGTGGCGCGGACCGTGCCGCCCGAGCTGCTCCAGTCGACCTGCGACCCGGTGACGAAGCTGAACGCGTACGTGCGGAACGTCGCGAGCGCGTCGGTGGACGGCAGCACGGCGAGGGAGAAGTAGTCCTTGCCGCCGAGGCCGGCGCTGATCGTCGTACCGGAGATGTTCCAGTCGCTGCCGCTCGGCGCGAACAGGGCGTAGTGGTGTCCGCCGATCGTGACGCCGAGCACGTTGCCCTGGTCGGCGAAGACGGTCGGCGTGGCCGCGGTGGTGATCTGCGCGTTGCCGCCGGTGCCCTGCGCGTAGACGAAGGGCAGGCCGTGGCCGATGGTGGTGCGCAGGGTGCGGCTGCCGTCGGACCAGTAGGGGGTGACCGTCCAGTCGGACCAGGCGTCGGCCTTGGTGTCGGGGGAGTTCAGCCCGCTCAGGCCGAGGGTGAGGTCCCGCTTGTGGGCGTACTCGTACTGGCGGCCGTCGCCCACGATCGCCGGGCTGGTCGGGTAGCCGACCTCAAGACCGCCGGAGACGGCCTGGTACGTGAGCGGGTGGCCGTACATGGGGGTGGAGTACGGGTTGTCGCCGTAGCGCTGGAAGGCGAGGGAGGACCACCAGTCGTTGGTGGGCAGGGGCTTGTCGCGGGCGGCGTCGGTGAGCTTGGGGGTGACAGGTCCGCCGGTGTTGTTCGTGGGCCCGGAGGTGCCGGCCGGCCGGGTGTCGGAGTAACTCCCCGCTCCTACGGGGACGGTGGCGGCTGCCGCGGGTGTCGCGGCCGGGCCGAGGCCGACCGCGGCCAGGGCGGCGGTCAGGACCAGCGCGGCGGCCGGTCTGGAACGGGGAGCTGGCATGGGGAACACCTCATGTCATCGCGAGGGAAGGGGCGGGCTCCGGCTCGTCGGCGGCGGGCCGCGGTGCGCCCCCGGGCACGGACCGGTGCCCGGCGGGGCCGGGGGACATGGCGGGGAACTACGGCGGAACCGTCGATGGGGTGGCGCGGGAGCCCTCGCCTGAGAGCGCTCTCAGGCGATCGAAACGTAAGACTCCTGTAATCGGGTGTCAATACGTCGCGCAGGCGCGGGGGCGTGTCGCGGCCCATCGGGGCCTGGCGGCCCGGCCCCGGCGGGCGGCCGTTCACTCCTTGATGGCGCGCCAAGGGGGCGGGGGCGTCTTCCCTTCACGTGTTGAGAGCGCCGAGAAGGCTCTCGGCGCTCTCGATCGGCGGGGTCCTCGGTGAGGGATCAGTGATGGGCGTGGGCCACGGCGTGGCCCTTGCCGCGGCCGATCATCCACTTGTTGACCGGCGTGGTGATCACGAAGGCGACGGCGAAGCCGCCCAGCAGGGACGACCAGAACAGTCCGTCGGACAGCTGCGCGTCCATGGCTCCCGGTGTGAACACGATGATCGCGTTGTCCACGAGCTCCATGACGGCGATGGACACGGTGTCGGCGGCCAGCGCGACCTTGACCGCGGACGTGAGGTCCAGGCCGGCCCGGACCACCGCGAACAGGGTCAGGGAGTAGCCGAACAGGAACGCGAGCGCGATCGCGAGGAGCATGGTGCGCAGGTTGCCCCATTCCAGTGCCGTGCCGACGGCCATGCCCAGGATCTCGCCGACGGCGCATCCGGTGAGGCAGTGGAGTGTCGCCTTAGCCGCCATGGACCAGGGGGCGGGGGCTTCGCGGGGGGCGCTGCCGGAATGGGCGTCGTGTCCGCCGTGGTCGTGGGCGCTGGGGTCCATGGCCTTCTCCTCGCTCGGCGTCGCGGGCCCGGCCCGTCCGGCCCGCACGACGCCCAGGTTATACCCCCTGGGGGTATGAGGCCAGCGCATCCGGACCGGAACACGGCCGGTCCACCCGACGGAGACATGCGGCCACGGGGAGGCGTCTGCAACCGGCTGCGGAGGTGGCCCCGTGGGCGGCAGCCGGGGGCGGGTCCTCACCGAGCCGACCGCCCGGACCCACGCCGCTGAGGACGTGTCCCGGGGTGTTTCGTGGACCCCACGATCGTGCGCGCTCACCAGCACGCGGCCGGGGCCCGCACAAGAGGCCCCGGCCCGGGGGACTGGCCGGCCGTGCCGCCGGCCGGTCCCGTCCTTGCGCTCAGGAGCCGTCCAGCGCCTTCCGGAAGGAGCCGCCGCGGTGCAAGGCGCGTTCGATGCTCTCCAGGGACTTCCCCCGGGTTTCCGGTACCTTCGCCGCCACGAACGCGATGCACGCGGCGTTCATCAGGGCGTAGACGAAGAACGTGCCGGAGCGGCCGATGGCGTGGATCGCGGTCAGGGCCGTCATCGCGATCAGCAGGTCGACACCCCACACGGTGACGGTGGCCAGACTGGTGGCCGGACCACGCACCCTCAGCGGCAGGATCTCCGGGCCGACGAGCCAGACCACGGCCTGGATTCCGACGCCGTTGAACAGGATGTACGCGAACAGGGCGACGATGACGGTCCAGCGTTGCGCCGCGGAGCCCTCGGGGCCGAGGAAGGCGATCGCCATGACCGCCATGGCCAGGCCGGAGCCCGGCAGGAACCACAGCATCGTCCGCCGGCGGCCCACCCGGTCCACGGCGATGGCACCGACCACCCCGGCGACCACCAGCATCACGCCGATGCCCACACCGGTGAGCAGCGCGGCCGAGTCGCCGAAGCCCGCGTCGACGAGAATCGTCGGCGCGTAGTAGACCACGGCGTTGATGCCGGTCAGCTGGGAGAAGGCCGCGATGCCCACGGCGACCAGCAGGGCGGGGCGCATCCAGCGCTGCCGCAGATCGCGCCAGCCGCCGGTCGGGGTGGCGGTGGCCACCTCGGTGATCTCGTCGATCTCCCGGCCCACGTCCGTACCGGCCGGTCGGAGCCGGGCCAGCACGCTCACCGCCTCCTCCCGCCGGCCGCGCTCCACGAGCCAGCGCGGGCTCTCCGGCAGGAACAGCATGCCCGCACCCAGGGCCACGGCGGGCAGGACCGCCAGGGCGAACATCGTGCGCCAGCCACCACTGCCCGACAGCGCCCAGCCGCACAGGTACGCGATGAGCTGCCCGCAGGCGACCATCAGCTGGAACAGCACCATGAGCCGGCCGCGGATCCTGGCGGGGGCGGCTTCGGCGATGTAGACCGGCACCATGTTCGAGGCGCCGCCGACGGCGAGTCCGAGGACGAAGCGCGCGGCGATGAGGCTGCCCACCCCGGGTGCCAGCGCCGCCGCCGCGGCCCCTGCGGCGAAGACGACCGCGACCGCGATGACGACCTTGCGGCGTCCGTGACGTACGGCCAGCCGGCCCGCGAGCAGGGCTCCGGCCATCGCGCCGAGCAGGATCACGCTGACGACGACCTCCTGCTCGCGGGAGCTCAGGTCCAGGTCCTCGCGCAGATGCAGCAGGGCACCGGAGATGATGCCGGTGTCGTATCCGAAGAGCAGGCCGCCCAGCGCGGACACCGCCGCGACCGCGTACACCATGGCCGGCGCCTTGTTCCGGTCGTCGACGGGCGCCTCGGCCGGTCCGCGCCCCGTGGTCAGCTCAGGCATCGCCCATGACCAGACCCTCGATGGTGTGCTTCTGCGTGATGGGTTCCAGCACGTCGACGACCGGGCAGTCCAGGTGGCGCCGGACCCGCTCGGGCAGGGACTCCCAGTAGGCACGGGTCACTGCCGTGTCGTGCCGGTCGCCGTTGGTGGCTTCGGGGCCGTCCACGCCCAGGACCAGGACGGGCCGGGATTTCGAGGAGTTGTTCCTGGTGCCGCGGTGGATGGTCAGCGCGGTGCGCGCCGAGATGTCACCGCGCTGCGGGTACTTGCGCACGGCCCGCTCCTCATAGCGCGGGTAGTGCGACCGGGGCGGGAACATGCCGTGGGCGAACTCCGGGCTGTCGTCCCACTGGGTGCCCGGCGCTATCTCGAAGGGGCCCATGTCCTCCTCCGTGTCGACGGCCGTCACGTTGAAGGCCAGGGAGGTCAGCCGCCGCTCGGCGCGGGTCTCCTCGGGTATGGGGAAGTCCCGGTGCCAGGGCTGGTTGACGGCGCCCTCGAGCGGCACGTCGAAGCCGAGCTCGACGATGCGGTAGTCGGGCCCGAGGGCGGCGGTGCACACGGAGCGCACCCAGGGGTGGTCGACGAGGTCGACGAAGCCGCGCAGCTGCTCGGGGTGGATCTCCACGTAGTAGCGGTGCGGTCCGCGTCCGACGGCTCCGCCCGGCCGTGCCAGCGCTTCCCGGAAGGCCACCTCGATGTCCTCGCGGAGCCGGTCGGCCCAGTCGGGGGTGAAGGCACCCTTGCGGGCCGTGATGCCGTCCGAGTACAGGGCCTGGACGTCGGCCGTCACGTCCAGGTCCAGGTCGGCAGGGGCGGTGCCGGGGTAGGCGTGCGGGCTCATGCGTGCCTCCTTACACGTGCAAGCGGTACTTCCCAGCCATATTGCATCGATGAATTCAACGTGGCAATACCCTCTCGTGCGGATCTTGGTCCGCACCGGGCCGGGCGTGCCACGATGTGCGGGTGAGCAGCAGCCTGAAAGAAGTAGCCGCCCGCGCCGGCGTGTCGGCGCGCACCGTGTCGAATGTGGTCAACGGTTCCGCCCGGGTCTCGGCGCAGACCCGGCAGCGGGTGCAGGAGGCGATCGACGAGCTGGGGTACCGGCCCAATCTGGCCGCCCGCAGTCTGAGGGCGGGCCGCACCGGCATCATCGGTCTCGCCGTCCCGGAGCTGCACTCGCCCTACTTCGGCGAGCTCGCCGGTCTCCTGGTCGACGAGGCGCGGCGCCGCTCGTGGACGGTGATCATCGACCAGACGCACGGGGACGCGGAGGCGGAACGGCGGCTGCTGACCGGCGACGGGGGCCGGGTGATGGACGGGCTCATCATCAGCCCGTGGGCGCTGGAGGCGCAGGATCTGGCGACCACCGGGCGCCCGGTGCCCATGGTGCTGCTCGGAGAGCGCAGCCCTCAGGGCATGGCAGACCGCGTCGCGGTGGACAACGTGGCCGCCGCGGACGAGGCGACCACCCATCTCCTGGCACTGGGGCGCCGCAACATAGCCGCCATCGGACTGCAGCCGCACCTGCAGAACGGCACGGCCGAGCAGCGTGCCGAGGGGTACCGCAGGGCGCTGCGACGCGCGGGGGTCCCACGCCGGCCGGAGTGGGAGCGGACGGTCGACTCGCTGCACCGGAGGGAAGGTGCGCGGGCCATGGCGGAACTGCTGGACGGGGGCACCGTTCCTGACGCCGTGTTCGCCTTCACGGACGAACTGGCGCTGGGGGCCATGCACCTGGCGCACACGCGGGGAGTCCGCATGCCGGAGGAACTGGCGATCGTCGGCTTCGACGACATCGAGGACGGCCGGTTCAGCCACCCGACGCTGACCACCGTCTGTCCCGACAAGCGGCAGATCGCCGCGCGTGCCCTGCAGTGTCTGGCGGACCGCATCTACAGCCCGGACAACGAGGTGCCCGCCTCCGATCTGACGATCCCGCATCGACTGGTCGTACGGGGCAGCACGTCAGGGACGCAGGCAGGCTGACCGCCCTCCCGACCCCGGCCGCAGGGCTCTGGGGCGGGCGGCCCCGGCGACGTTCCGGCCCGTCCGCACCCAGAGCGGGTGGACGGTCCTGTGCGTGTCGGCACCCGCCCGACTGCCGTGCACGCGGGCCGCACGGGCAGCCGGCTGACGCACCGTGACCCGACGGCGGCGGGCCCGCCCCGGCCGCGACGGCGGCGGGCCTGCCGTCCGGCCCCGGGTGGGCGGCGGCCGGGGGCTCACCGGTCCCGCGCGGCAGCGGTCCTGTGACGACGATGGCCGCCGCGTCCGGCCCCGGTTGAGCCCGCCGCGGGGCCTACCGGTCCCGTGACAGCTCCAGCAGCTCGGCGAAGGTGCCGCCGGCGTGCACCAGGTCGTCGTAGCGGCCCTGTTCCGTGATGCGGCCCTGTTCCATGACGACGATGTGGTCCGCGATCCGCGTGTTCTCCAGGCGGTGCGTGATGACGATCGTGATGCGGTCCGGGGCGAGGGCCCTGATGCGCTCGAAGATGCGGTGCTCGCCCCGCGGGTCCATCTGGGACGTGGGCTCGTCCAGGATCAGCAGGGCGGGCCGCCGGTACAGGGCGCGGGAACAGGCCATGCGCTGCCACTGCCCGCCGGACAGTTCCGCGCCGCCGAACACCTCACGGGCGAGCAGCGTGTCGAGCCCTGCGGACAACTCCTCGACCGCCTGCCGCATGCCGACCGCGTCCACCGCCTCCCACACCTGGTCGTCGTCGTAGTCGCGGGGCTGGCCGAGGGTGACGTTCTCCCGGGCCCGCAGCGGCCACTGCGCGAAGATCTGCGGCACGAGACCGGTGTGCCGCCAGACGCTCTCGGGTGTCGTCCCGGCGAGGTCCGTGCCGTTCCAGGTGACCCGGCCCTTGTCGGCGAGGTGGATCCCGGTGATGAGCCGGGTCAGCGTCGACTTGCCCGAGCCGTTGGCGCCGACGATCGCGAGGACGTCCCCGCGCCGCAGGGTGAGCGAGACCCGGTCGACGGCCGGCCGGTCCTTGCCCGGGTACTGGTAGACGACCTCCTCCAGCCGGATCTCCTCCACCGGCGCGGTGACCTGCCGGGTGCCGCGCTTCGGCGCCCGCTCCCGGGCGTCGTCCAGGAACGCCTGCATGTCGGTGAGGTAGAGACTGGTGTGGAACAACGCCGCGCCATTCATGATCACCTGGGCGAGAGCCGCGAGCGTGGTCTGGACGGCCACCACCGCGGTCGCGGCGAGGGCCGGCTCGATCCGGCCGGTCGCGGCCAGCCGGGCGAGCGCTCCCCACGTCGCGACGAGGAACACCCCGGCGACCAGCGAGGCGAGCAGGTCGATGCGCAGAGTACGGGGCGCGGCGGCCAGCGTGCGCCGGTCGCAGCGGTCGGACAGCGTGCGGTACCAGTAGGTGAGGTAGTCCGTCATGGAGTTGGCGCGCACCTCGTCCCCGTACCGGGGGCTGGTGGCCCAATAGCGCATCATGCCGCGGACGTTGCGGTCGCAGACGTTGGCGTAGTGGATCTCGTAGTCCACGCGGGCGGTGAGCACCGCGCCGGCCCCGGCCGGGAGCACGGCCAGCAGCAGGAGCGGCAGGAGCAGCGGGTTGAGGACGGACAGCGCGCCGGCCGCCGTGATCATGCGGATCAGCGCCGACAGGAAACGCTGGGCGTCCGTGACCATCACATGGGCCCGGACGACCCCCACCTCGGCCGCCTCCTGCCGGTCGGCGAACCCGTCCACGGCGTACGCGGACGCCTCGACGCGGCACACCGCCTCCACGAGCGCCGAGTCCGTCGCGGTGATGAGGCGGGGGGTGATGCGGCGCTGCGCGTAGACGGCGAGGGTGTCGGCGACGCGGGCCACCCCGGCGGCGATCCCGACGGCCACCAGCGCGGGCAGGGCGTCGTGCAGCCGGTCGGTGACGGCCCCGCCGCCGAGCAGCGGTCGCATCGCGCGGGCGGTCGCGGCCAGCAGTACGGCGGCGGCGACGCCGGTGGCCAGGGGGCAGGCCAGCAGGAGCAGCACGGCCCGGCGGTCGATGTGCCAGGACATGCCGACGATGCGGCGCAGCACCTTCGGGAGGCGGGAGCACAGGGTGCGGAAGGTGACGTCGCCGAGCGGGTTCACGGAGTACTCGCCCGTGTACGTGATCTCGGCGGGCGGTGGGGGAGGGACGGGACCGGCCTGCTGCTGCGGGGTGGTGTCTGATGAGGCCAACGGGGCTCCTTCGTCGTCCACGCGTGCGCGTGCGCTGCGGATACCGGACCCAACGACGCGGGACCGGAGTTCGCACCCACATGTTTCGGACGAAGAGGAACACCGGAAACGCGGGACGGCCCTGCCCGCGGGCGACGGGGCCGCCCCGCGGCGCAGGGGCCGGCCGGGCCGGCGGTTTCCCGCCGGGCACCGACCTCGGCCGTCACCGCGCCCCGGCAGACGGCGGGTCAGCCCAGGCCGAGCGTGCCCATCGTCTGCTCGGCCATCCGGGACTCGCCGAGCGCGTTGGGGTGGACCGGCACGACGTTCCGGCCGAACAGCAGCGGCTCCACCCATCGGGTGCCGCTCGCCTTGCACGCGTCGTGGCCGTCCGACGTACGGGCGAAGTCGACGTAGGTGGCGCCGGACTCGACGGCGGCGCGTTCCACCACGGCGTTGAGGTGCGCCTGCAGCGCGCGCAGGTACGGCACGTCGCCCGAGGCGATCGGCAGCTTCAGGAAGCAGGACGGGTCGGCGGTGGCCGGCACGATCCAGGGGTAACCCAGCACCGCCAGGCGGGCGTTCGGCGCCGCCGCCCGCACCTTCCCCAGAGCCGCCCTGAGCGCCGGATACGTGTGGCTGTCGATCTTGTCGTCGAAGGAGCTGCCGTACAGGGTCTTGCACGGGCTGCCCTGGCCGCCGCTGACGAGCCCGGCGGTGCCGCAGGCGAGCATGGCGCCGACGAAGGTGTTGTTGTCGTTGCCGCCGATCGTGAGCGTCACCAGGTCGGTGTCCTGGCCCACCGCCTCGATCTGCGGCGCGACCCCCGGGTACTGCGACTCGGTGAAGTCCTTCGTCTGCGCGGCACCGCAGGTGACGTCGGTGAGACGGGCACCGGTGCGGGAGGCGAGGACCTTCGGGTAGTTCGCCGTGGACCGCAGGCACAGCGGCGAGGACAGGTCGACGGGCAGCACGCCCGAACCCGCGCTGTAACTGTCGCCGAGAGCCACGTAGTCGAGGGTCGTGTCGGCGGCGTGCGTGGCGGGAGCCGTCAGCGCGAGCGCGGCCACGGACGCCACGGCGGTGGCTGTCGCCGTCATGACATTACGGAGGGTGGGTGGCATCGGCGTCTGCTCTCTCTTCTCGGCTCCGGACCGCGCCACACCGGGGGCGGGCAGGGCCGTGCCCCCGGTGTGCCGGGTACGGAAAACAACGGTCCGAGCAGGCGCGTCGTCGGCTCGGGCGGGCGAATCGTCGGCTCCAGCGGTCGCGGGATCGGCTCGGACGGCCCAGCCGTGGGCCCGGACCGCTGGAACGGGCGGCTCGGGCGAACCACGCGTACGGAGTTACCGCTTGGTTCTACCGCTAGGTAATGTGCGGTCGGCCGCGCCGGGAGTCAACTATGTCGACCGACCTTCTCGAAGTCCACACGACTGCGGCCACCGGCGCCCCGGCCCTCACCCCCCACCCCGCTCGACCCACCCTCCTCGCCCCACCGGGCTGAGAGGCCGACCCGCCTGGTGAGCACCCGGGGAGAGGCTCGTGGAGCCCCTCGCCGACCTCGACGGACCCGTTCGCGGCCTCTCCTGGCCGTACTATCGGATGATCTCTTGGGGGAGGTCGACATGGGCAGCAGGCAGCGCCCCGGCGCACCGACGCTGGAAGAGGTCGCCGCTCTCGCCGGAGTCGGCAGGGGAACCGTCTCCCGCGTGATCAACAACGCGGCGGGCGTGCGCGATTCGACACGCGCCGCCGTGGAACGCGCCATCGCCCAACTGGGCTACGTGCCCAATCTCGCGGCGCGCTCCCTGGCCGGCCGGCGCGCCGACGCCGTCGCGCTGGTCATGACCGAGCCCGACTGGCGGCAGTTCGGCGAACCGTTCTTCTCCGCCGTCGTCGGCGCGGTCGGCGACGCCCTGACCGACACCGGCGTGCAACTGCTGCTCACCCTGGTCCGCACGGACACCGAACGGCAGCGGTTCGTGGAGTACGCGCGCGGCGGCCGCGTCGACGGTGTCCTGATGATGTCGGTGCACGCCAAGGACCAGCTGCCCGACATGCTCTCGGAGGCCGGCCTCCCCACCGTCCTGCTGGGCCGGCGCTCGGGCGACGAGAGCGTCACCTACGTCGACGCGGACAACACCGGCGGAGCCCGCGGCGCGGTCACCCACCTGCTGCGCACGGGACGCCGGGCCGTCGGCACCATCACCGGACCTCTCGACATGTACGTCGCCCAGTGCAGGCTGCGCGGATACCGCGAGGCCCTGGAACGCGCGGGTGTCGAGATCCGGCCGTCCCGGATCGTGGAGGGTGACTTCACGGAGCGGAGCGGTCGCCTGGCCACCGCCGAACTCCTCGCGCGGGCACCGGAGACCGACGCGGTACTCGCCGCGTCGGACACCATGGCAGCGGGGGCGCTGAGCGCGCTGCGCGCGGCGGGCCGGCGGGTGCCCGAGGACGTCGCGGTGATCGGATTCGACGACTTCCGGCTGGCCCGCCACACCGATCCGCAGTTGACGACGGTCCGTCAGCCGGTGGAGGAGATCGGCCGGACCATGGTGCGGTTGCTGCTGGAGGAGATGGAGGATCCGGCGGTCGCCTGGCGGCACGTCATCCTCCGTACGGAGCTGGTGCGGCGCGCCTCCGCGTGACCCCGGATATTCGGGGAGCGCTCCCAGTCGTCGCGACGGCGTACTGCGTCACGCTCGTCGACCTGCGGGTACGGAATTGCTTCGACGCGATGGCGACGCGCGGGGTTGTCAGGGACATGGACCGCTTCTACAGTCCCCACCGAATGGGAAATGGGAGCGCTCCCATCCGTGGGGAGTTGGGAGCGCTCCCGCTCACTCGTGACCCCGACCCCGGGAGAGGCCCCGCATGCGACTGTCACCACGTCACATCCGCCCGCTTCGCGGACTGCCGGCAACGCTCCTCACCGCTCTCGCCACCGTCGCGGCCGTGCTCACCACGACGGCACCCGCGCAGGCGGACACCACGATCTGCGAGCAGTTCGGATCGACCACCATCCAGGGACGCTACGTCGTCCAGAACAACCGCTGGGGCACCGGCGAGACCCAGTGCGTCACCGCCACCTCCACCGGCTTCCGGCTCGCTCGGGCCGACGGCTCGGTACCCACCAACGGCGCGCCGAAGTCGTACCCCTCGGTCTACAACGGCTGCCACTACACCAACTGTTCGCCGGGCACCAACCTCCCGGCGCGGCTCAGCGGCATCTCCAGCGCTCCCTCCAGCATCTCCTACGGCTATGTCGGCGACGCCGTGTACAACGCCTCGTACGACATCTGGCTCGACCCGACGCCCAAGACCGACGGGGTGAACCGCACCGAGATCATGATCTGGTTCAACAAGGTCGGCTCGATCCAGCCGATCGGCTCGCAGGTGGGCACGGCCGGGGTGGGCGGGCGCAGCTGGCAGGTGTGGCAGGGCAGCAACGGTTCCAACGACGTGCTGTCCTTCGTCGCCCCGTCGGCGATCGACAGCTGGAACTTCGACGTCATGGACTTCGTCGACGCGACCGTGGCGCGGGGCATGGCCCAGGACACCTGGTACCTGACGAGCGTCCAGGCCGGTTTCGAGCCCTGGCAGGGCGGCGCGGGCCTGGCCGTGAACTCCTTCTCGTCCACCGTCAACACCGGCGGCACCACCCCGGGCGGCCCGGCGGCGGCCTGCGAGGTGGCGGTCGCGACGACCGTCTGGCCGGGCGGCTACACGGCCGACGTCACCGTCGAGAACAACGGGTCCGCGCCGGTCGACGGCTGGGAGCTCGCGTTCGCCCTGCCTTCCGGGCAGCGCGTCACCAACGCCTGGAACGCCACCGTGAGCCCCTCCTCGGGCGCGGTCACGGCGAGTCCGCTCTCCCACAACAAGCTGATCGCCGCCGACGGCAGCCAGACCTTCGGCTTCGAGGGCACGTACAGCGGAACCTTCGTGAAACCGAGCGGCTTCAGCCTCGACGGAACCGCCTGCGCGGGCGGGTAACGCGGAACGACAGCACAGCAGAACCGCGTGCGCACGAAACGCGGAAGCACGGAAGCACGTGAGCACGTGAGCACGGAAGACCGCAGATCCACGTACGCACGAATGATCATTCCGGACAGGAGAGCCCATGTCATTACGTACGAAAGTGATCTCCTTGGGGGCGGTGCTGGCCACCCTGCTCGGTGCGCTCGGACTGACCCTGCTCGGCCAGGGAAGGGCCGAGGCGCACGGGGTGGCGATGATGCCCGGCTCGCGCACCTACCTGTGCCGGCTGGACGCCGTCACCGGCACCGGCGCCCTCGACCCGACCAACCCGGCCTGCCGGGACGCCCTCAACCAGAGCGGCGCCTCGGCGCTCTACAACTGGTTCGCCGTGCTGGACTCCAACGCGGGCGGACGCGGCGCCGGTTATGTGCCGGACGGGAAGCTGTGCAGCGCCGGTGACCGGTCGCCGTACGACTTCCGTGCCTACAACATGGCCCGTTCCGACTGGCCGCGGACCCATCTGACGTCCGGCGCGACGATGAAGGTCGAGTACAGCAACTGGGCCGCGCACCCGGGCGCCTTCCGCGTCTACGTCTCCAAGCCGGGCTACTCGTCGAGCACCGAGCTGGGCTGGGACGACCTGGAGCTGATCCAGACGGTCACCGACCCGCCCCAGTCCGGTTCGCCCGGCACCGACGGCGGCCACTACTACTGGGACCTGACGCTGCCGTCGGCCCGCACCGGGGATGCGGTGATCTTCATCCAGTGGGTGCGCTCGGACAGTCAGGAGAACTTCTTCTCCTGCTCCGACGTCGTCTTCGACGGCGGCCACGGCGAGGTCACGGGCATCCGGGACAGCGGTACCGACCCGGACCCGGACCCCAGCACGCCCGACCCCGACCCGACGCACACCGGGTCCTGCATGGCCGTCTACGAGGTCGTGAACTCCTGGGACGGCGGCTTCCAGGGCTCCGCCGAGGTCATGAACCACGGCACCTCACCGCTGAACGGCTGGGCCGTCCAGTGGAAGCCCGGCGACGGCACCAGGCTCACGAGTGTCTGGAACGGTGCGTCGGGTACGGCGTCGGACGGCACGGTCACGGTCAGGAACGTCGACCACAACCGCACCATCGCCCCCGACGGCACGACGACCTTCGGCTTCACCGCCTCCTCGTCGTCGGGCAACAACGGGCCCGTCGGTACGGTCGGTTGTGTGACGCCGTAGCTCTGTGACGCAACGGCACCACACGGCATGGTGGAGGCCGTGAGCCCGTGCTCGTACGGGCACGCAAGCGGGGCCGGGAGCGCCGTGCCGTCGTGCGCGGCGCTCCCTTCCGTCCCCAGCCCGCTGTCTCCCGCTCCCGTCTCCCGGACCCCGCCTTCGTCCCCGTCCCCCCGCCGGTCGGCCGGTCAGCTCTTGGGCTGTACGACGTTGACCATCCACGGGACGCCGAAGCGGTCGACGCACATGCCGAACACGTCGCCCCACATCTGCTTCTCCAGCGGTACGTTCACCGTGCCGCGCTCGGAGAGCTTCTCCCAGTAGCCGCGCAGCTCGGACTCGTCGTCGCCGCTGAGACTGACGGAGAAGTTGTTGCCCGCGCTGTGCTCCACACCGGGAGGGGCATCGGACCCCATCAGGGTGAAACCGGTGGGTGTCTCCAGCATCGCGTGCATGACCTTGTCGGCGTTCGGCGCGTCCGCCTGGCCGTAGTCGCCGTAGCTGTGGAGGGCGAGCGTGCCGCCGAAGACGTCCTTGTAGAACCCCATAGCCTGGCGGGCGTCGCCGTCGAAGCTGAGGTACGGGTTGAGGCGCGAGGCCATGGGAACCTCCAGAAATCGGACACGAACCAGCGTTCGGAAAACCGTAGCGCGGGGCACTGACAACGGCTCGTCGTGCGAGGCCACGCCGTGTGCCCGGGTGCGGGACCGGCGCGACGGGGTACCCGGGGGCGCTACCCGTCCGACGGAGGAGTGGTGCCCCGTGGCTGATGCACGTATCGACGACCCGTGGGGGGAGCGCACGCCCTACGGCCCCGGCACGGACTGGCCGACCCGCACCGACACCCATCTCGCGGCCGGGATCACCGAGGCGGGGGTGGAGCGCTGGGTGCCGTCGGCCTCGCTGCTGCACTCCAACGGCGACGCCATGGACATCGCCGTACGGCAGGGCCGCATCGTCGGCGTACGCGGCCGGGCGACGGACCGCGTGAACCGGGGGCGGCTCGGCCCGAAGGACCTCTACGGCTGGCAGGCGAACCACTCCCCGGACCGGCTGACCAGCCCGCTCGTGCGCGACGGCGGGCGCCTGGTGGAGTGCGACTGGGACACGGCCATGAACCGGATCGTGGACCGCTCACGGGACCTGCTGGACGAGCGAGGCCCCGGCTCGATCGGCTTCTACACCACCGGCCAGCTGTTCCTGGAGGAGTACTACACCCTCACCGTTCTCGCCCGCGCCGGAATCGGCACCAGCCACCTCGACGGCAACACCCGGCTGTGCACCGCGACCGCCGCCGAGGCGCTGAAGCAGACCTTCGGCTCCGACGGACAGCCCGGCTCCTACACGGACATCGACCACGCCGACACGATCGCCCTCTTCGGACACAACATGGCCGCGACCCAGACCGTGCTGTGGATGCGCGTCCTGGACCGCCTCGCCGGTGACGACCCACCCGCGCTGCTGTGCGTGGATCCGAGGCACACGCCCGTGGCGCAACGCGCCGACGTCCATCTCGCCCCCCGCGCGGGCACGAACGTCGCCCTGCTCAACGCGCTGCTGCACGAGATCATCCGCACCGGCCGGACCGACCGCGACTACATCGACGCCCACACGGTCGGCTACGACGAACTCGCCGCAGCCGTCGAGCCGTGCACACCGCGCTGGGCCGCGGCCATCTGCGATGTTCCCGCCGCCCAGATCGAGCGGGCGGCGGACCTGCTCGGCGGCGCGCGGCGACTGCTGTCGACCGTCCTGCAGGGCGTCTACCAGTCCCACCAGGCCACCGCCGCCGCCGTCCAGGTGAACAACCTGCACCTGATCCGCGGCATGCTCGGCCGCCCCGGCCGCGGCCTGCTCCAGATGAACGGCCAGCCCAGCGCGCAGAACACCCGCGAGTGCGGCGCCAACGGCGACCTGCCCGGCTTCCGCAACTGGCAGAACGACGCGCACGTCGCCGACCTGGCCGACGTGTGGAACGTCGCCCCGGAGACCATCCCGCACTACGGGCCGCCCACCCACGCGATGCAGATGTTCCGCTACGCCGAGCAGGGCTCGATCCGCATGCTGTGGATCACCGGGACCAACCCGGCCGTGTCCCTGCCGGAACTGCGCCGCATCCGCTCGATCCTCCGGCAGGAGCGGCTGTTCGTGGTCGTCCAGGACCTGTTCTGCACCGAGACCGCCCAGCTCGCCGACGTGGTGCTGCCCGCGGCGACCTGGGGCGAGAAGACCGGCACCCTCACCAACGCCGACCGCACCGTGCACCTGTCCGAGAAGGCCGTCGAACCGCCCGGCGAGGCCCGCCCCGACCTCGACATCTTCCTCGACTACGCCGCCCGCATGGACTTCCGTGACAAGGACGGCGGCCCGCTCATCGGCTGGCGCGACCCCGAGTCGGCGTTCCGCGCGTGGCAGAGGTGCAGCGCCGGACGCCCCTGCGACTACACCGGCCTGAGCCACGACCGGCTGCGCGACGTGGGCGGCATCCAGTGGCCCTGCACCGACGACGCCCCCGACGGCACCGAGCGCCTCTACACGGACGGTTTCGCCTTCGCCGATTCCCACGTCTGCGAGACCTACGGCAAGGACCTGGTCACCGGGGCGTCCATGGACGTGGTCGAGTACCGGTCCCTGAACCCCGACGGGAAGGCGGTCCTCAAGGCGGCGGAGTACGTGCCGCTCCACGAGGACACCAGCCGGGAGTACCCCATCCAGATGATCACCGGTCGTACCGTGTACCACTTCCACACCCGCACCAAGACCGGCCGCGCCCCCGAACTGAACGCCGCCGCACCCGACGTGTGGGCCGAGATGTCCCCCGCGGAGGCCGCCCGACAGGGGCTCGCGGACGGGGACCTGGTCCGGATCGGCACCCCGCGCGGAGCGGTACGGGCCCGGCTGAAACTCACCGCGATCCGCGACGGCATGGTCTTCCTGCCGTTCCACTACGGCTACTGGGACACGCCCGAGGGCAGCGGCCCGCCCGGGCACGGGGACGGCCGGGCGGCGAACGAGGGCACCATCACCGACTGGGACCCGGTGTCCAAACAGCCCCTGTTCAAGACGTGCGCGGCCCGCGTCACCCTCGTCGCGAGCCGGGGCACTGCCGAGGCCGGTGCCGACGCGGGCAGGGTCGCGGGCCGGGACGCCCGGGGCGCGCGCGAGGGGAGTACGGCATGACGGGCATCAGCCTCACCCTGCGCGCCCTGCACGACGGCGAACTCGACCTGGAACGCGACCTGGTGACAGCCGCCGAACGGCACCGCGCCGACCACGAGATCCACCACGTGCTGACCGACCTCGCCCGGTGGTCCCACGAGCACGGCACCCGGCTGGCCGAGACGGGACGCGCGTACGACCTCGACCTCGGCGGCGCCCGGCACGACCCGTCATCCGGGGTCCTCGGCGCGCTGCGGGAGAAGGCGGCCGACGTGTTCGGGCGACGCCCGCAGACGGGCCTGCTGCTCCTGCGCGACCTGACGGACCTGCACCTGGCCGCCGCGCGCAACTCCCTGCACTGGGAAATGCTCGCCCAGGCCGCGCAGGCCACCCGGGACGACCGACTCCTCGCCCTGGCCACCGCCTGCCATCCGCGGACGTTGCGGCAGATGCGCTGGTCCAACACCATGATCAAGGAGCTGTCACCGCAGCTGCTGACCAGCGTGTAGCGCCGGGTGGCCCGGCGTGGGCCCGGCGCCGGCCGGTTCGTCGGCCGGTCCGCCAGCCGGTCCGCCGACCGATCCGTCGGCCGGTTCGTCGACCGATCCGTCGGCCGGTCCGTCGGTCGGTCCGTTGGTTTGTCGGCCGGTTCGTCGGGCGTGGACGCGCGCGGGGTCTTCGCCGCTCGCCGCTCCGTCGAGCAGGTCGCGGCCCGGCTCGGCATCTCCCGCGCCTGCGCGTACAGCTACCTGTGCCGGGCACGGGCGAGTGAGCGGGGCCGGGAAAACGACCAGATCGCGGACCCGGAAGCAGACCCGGACCGCGTTCCGGGAACGGACGGTGACAAGTACCGTGACCAGTACCCCGACACCGACCGTAAAGCCGCCAGTGCGAGCCCTCACACCCCTGCCGGAGGACATGCGTGACGACCACCACCCCGCCCGTCACCCTCGACGACGTCCGTGACGCGGCCGCCCGGCTCGAGGGCGTCGTACACCGCACTCCCGTCCTGCGCTCCCGCACCCTGAACGCGCTGGTCGGCGCCGAGGTCCACCTGAAGTGCGAGAACTTCCAGCGGGTGGGGGCGTTCAAGTTCCGCGGCGCCTACCACGCCGCCTCCCGGCTGACCCCGGAACAACGGGCCAGGGGCATCGCCGCCTACTCGTCCGGCAATCACGCCCAGGCCGTGGCCCTGGCCGCCCGTGAACTCGGCAGCACCGCCGTCATCGTCATGCCCGAGGACGCACCGCCGTCCAAGCGGAACGCCACCGCGGGTTACGGCGCCGAGATCGTCACCTACGACCGCTACACAGGCGACCGCGTCGCGCTCGCCGAAGCCCTCGCCGCCGAACGCGGCCTCAGCCTCATCCCGCCGTACGACCACCCGGACGTCATGGCCGGACAGGGCACCGCCGCCCTCGAACTCCTGGAAGAGACCGGCGAGTTGGACGCCCTGCTCGTACCGGTCGGCGGCGGCGGACTGATCGCCGGAAGTGCCACGGCGGCGAAGGGCATCCACGCCGGTATCCGCGTCATCGGCGTCGAGCCGGAGGCCGGGGACGACACCAAGCGGTCGCTGGAGGCGGGACACCGCGTCGGCATCCCCGTCCCGCGCACGATCGCCGACGGCCAGGCACTGCACATCCCCGGCGAGCTGACGTTCTCGGTCAACCGGCGTCTCGTCGACGCGATCGCCCTCGTTACGGACGACGAGATCCGCGCCGCCATGCGCTTCGCCTTCGAACGCCTGAAGATCGCCCTGGAGCCGAGCGGTGCCAGCCCCCTGGCGGCGCTGCTCAGCGGTCGCGCGGGCCCGCTGCCGCGCCGCATCGGTCTCATCCTGTCCGGCGGCAACATCGACGCGGAACGCTTCGCCCGGCTCTGCGGCCCCGACGCGTGACTGCGTGTGCTGCGCGACTGCGACTGTTTCCACGGCTGCGTCCGCTTCCGTGTCCGTGACTGCGCCGGCGTGCGCGTCCGCGACCAGCACCTGGGCAACAGCTGGGCCCCGGGCCGCCGGATCGCGCCGTGGATTCCCGTATCGCCACGGTCCCCGTATCGCCCCGGTTCCCCCGTTTGGCAGTCCCGGGTTGCCGGGCGGAGGATGAAGTGGTGGGGCGGTGGAACCGCCGGCCCCTCCAGGCAGACGGAGACCGGCCCCGGCCGCATGGAACACAGCCGGAAAGGAGGAGCGTCATGCTGGAGATGAAGACGCTCGACAAGCCGGACGAACGGCGGGACTTCCCCAGAGGTCACCTCGAGGCCGTTCACATGTCCGGGCTCGACTTCGCCGTCGCGACGTTCGAGCCGGGCTGGCGCTGGTCCGAGTCCGTGGCACCGATCGCGGGCACCGACAGCTGCCAGGTCCATCACAACGGGTACGTCGTCCAGGGCCGCATGCACATCCGGATGGACGACGGCGCCGAGGGCGAGGTCGGACCCGGCGACGCGTTCGTCTGCACCCCGGGTCACGACGCCTGGGTGGCCGGCGACGAACAGGTGGTCCTCTACGACTTCGCGGGAGGCATGGCGACGGACTACGCGAAGGCGTAGGCGCGACGCGGCGCCCACGGGCTACAGCGGTTTCCGCGGCCCCTGAGAGCCTGGCCGCCTCGGGCTCACGGGCTCCCCGGGGAGGGCGCCGTTATTCGGGACGCCGACGGCAGTGATACCGGCGTGACACCGGCCGGCGTGTGAGCCCGGCCGGTCTCACACCGGCAGCAGTCGGGACACCAGGGCGCCGAGCTGGCGGGTGGTGCGGCACTCGTGCATCCCGACCAGTTCGGCGTAGTCCGGGGCGGCGGAGTCCCCCGTGCCCCACAGGGAGACCGGCTCGGGGTTCAACCAGTGGACATGGCGGGCGCGTGCGGTGATCTGCCGGACGGCCGGCAGATTCGGGTCGCTCTGGTTCGTGCGGGCGTCGCCCAGGACGAACACCGTCGTACGCGGGCCGACGGCATCGCCGTACCGCTCGGCGAACTCACCCAGCGCCGTGCCGTAGTCGCTGCTGCCGTGCCAGCCCGTCAGGGTCGCCTCGTCCCGGATGCGGGCGCCGAGCCCTTCCGGGTCGGCCGTGCCGTGCACGAGGAGGCCGGTGACCTCGTCGACGCGGTTGACGAAGGCGAACACCCGCACCTTGCTGAACTGGTCGTGCAGTGCCTGGACCAGCAGCATCGTGAAGTCCGAGAAACCGGACACGGAGCCGGACACGTCGCACAGCAGCACCAGTTCGGGCCGGGCGGGACGCCGACGGCGCAGTACCGGACGCATCGGCACCCCGCCCGTCGACAGCGACCCGCGCAGGGTGCGCCGCAGGTCGATCGAGCCGCGCGACGCCCGCCGACGGCGTGCCGCCAGCCGCGTCGCGAGCTTGCGGGCCAGCGGCTGGACCGTCCTGCGCAACTCCGCCAGCTGGGCCTTTCCGGCGAGCAGGAAGTCGATCCGGTCCGGGGTCGTGCCCACGGCGCGCCGGGCGAGTTCGTCCCGGCCACGCCGTTCCGCGACCCGCCTGCGAGCCTCCGTACCCACCATCTGCCGGAACGCCTCGATGCGGCGCCGGATCTCGTCCTCCAGCAGCCGGTCGGTGAACCCGGCACCCGTGGTCCCCGAGCCCCGGACCGCGTCCCGGACGCGGGCCATCAGCGTCTGCGGACGCATCCGGTCCAGCGTCTGGTACGCCGACCAGCCGTCCGAGCCGGGCGAGGAGCCGTACCCGCCGTACCCGTCGACCGCCTCGGCGGCGAGCCGTTCCATCTGTGCCCGGTCGTCGTCGGCGAGCGCCGCCGCGAGCCGGTCCCGCAGTTCCTCGCGTCCCGCCGGTTCGCCGTCCGGGCCGCCGACGGCCCGCGGGAAGTACAGGTCGAAGACCGGGTCGAACAGGCGCCGCTGGTCCGGCGTGTGCAGCAGTGTCGCGGCCAGCCCTTCGCGCAGCAGCTCGCGGTCCGCCAGCCCCAGGGCCGTCACCGCGCGCGCCGCGTCCACGGTCTCACCCGTGCCGACGCGGACGCCGTGCGCGCGCAGCGCCCCGACCAGCGACGTCAGCCGCTCACCGACACCGCCGACACCGCCGCCCTCACGACCACCATTGCCCTTACCGCCGCCGCCACTGCCGTCGCGGAGGGGACCGGTGTCTCGGAGAGGACCGGTGCCGCCGGGCGCGGGCCCGGTCACACGGCGTCCAGGTCGAGCTTGGCGGCCGCCTTCAGCACGTCGTCCTGGTGCTTGAGGACGACGCCGAGGCTGTCGCGTACCACGGACTCGTCGAGCCGGTCGGCACCGAGCGCGAGCAGGGTGCGCGCCCAGTCGACGGTCTCGGCGACCGAGGGCGCCTTGCGCAGATCCATGGCCCGCAGAGCGCCGATCACCCGGACCACCGACGCCGCCAGCGCCTCCTCCAGGTCCGGCACCTTCAGCCGTACGATCCTGCGTTCCAGCGCCTCCTCGGGGAAACCGATGTGGAGGAAGAGGCAGCGGCGGCGCAGCGCCTCCGACAGTTCACGGCTCGCGTTGGAGGTGAGCACGACGAACGGGCGGCGCGCCGCGGTGATCGTGCCCAGTTCGGGGACGGTGACCTGGAAGTCGCTGAGGACCTCCAGCAGCAGGCCCTCGACCTCGACGTCCGCCTTGTCGGTCTCGTCGATGAGGAGGACCTTCGGGTCGTCGCCGCGGATGGCGGTCAGCAGGGGGCGGGAGAGCAGGAACTCCTCGCTGAAGATGTCCGTGCGCGCCTCGTCCCACGTCTCGTCGCCGCCCGCGCTGATGCGCAGCAGTTGCTTGGCGTGGTTCCACTCGTAGAGCGCGCGGGACTCGTCGACGCCCTCGTAGCACTGGAGCCGTACGAGACGGGCGCCGGCGACCTGCGCGACGGCCTTGGCGAGTTCCGTCTTGCCGACGCCGGCGGGGCCCTCCACCAGCAGCGGCTTGCCGAGGCGGTCGGCCAGGAAGACGGTCGTGGCGACGGCGGGGGACGCCAGGTAGCCGGCCTCCGCCAGACGGGCGGAGACGTCGTCGACGGACGTGAACAGCAACGGGGCCTCCAGGTCTGCGCGATATCCCGGCCTATCTAAGCGCTTGTTCACCTGGTCTGTCACGCGTCGGACCCCTCCCCCGGGTCACCTCGGCGGCCCGGGGAGGGGCGGACGTCCCGTCGAGGTTCAGGACACCGGCCCGCTCACCAGCACCACCTCGAGGGTACGGGGGCCGTGCACCCCCTCGACGCGGTTCAGCTCGATGTCGCTGGTGGCCGACGGGCCCGAAATCCAGGTCAGGGGCCGGGTCGCATCGAGGCGTTCCAGGGCCAGGGGGACGGAGGAGACGACCTGGTCCGGGACGCGGACGACACAGATGTGGTGGTCGGGGATCAGCGTGATGCGGCGCCGGCCCTGGGCCGGGCCGCCGTCCAGCACGATCGTGCCGGTCTCGGCGATCGCCACCGCGCAGCCGGTGATCACGCTGTCCACGCGGTCCAGTTCGTGCGGGGTGGTCCCGGTCCGGTCCGTCACCCGCTCGGCGTCGGCCTCCGCCGTCCAGGCGGGGTCGAGGCCCGGCGGGACGAGTACCGTCCGCGCCGACCGCGCGGTCAGCAGTCCCGCGAGGCAAGCGGGCAGCCCGGCCGCCGTGCAGCGGTGCACGATCGCCCGGTAGTCCGCCAGGTTCTCGGCGAGCAGGTCGACCGTCTGCGCCGTCGTGCGCGCGCCGTGCTCCCGCGGACGGTCCCGCCCGACCGGGGCCTCCTCGACCGGCACGTCCGCGAGCGCGCGTCGCACCCGGCCCAGGACGCGTTCCCTGCTGCTCACTCCACGCCCGCTCACTCCACGCCCGCTCACTCCACGCCCGCTCACGTCACGTCCTTCTTTCCGCCGTCCGTCCGCAGCCACCAGTCCCGGAACGGCTCCGCCGGCAGTGCCGGAACATCGCGGGTGTCGGTCCATGCCCGGCCCGGGCCCGGCAGTGTGCGCGGTACGAGCCGACGGCCGCGGGAGGCGAGGCGCTGGCCGGCGCGCAGCACGCCCGGGCGGGTGAGTGCCCAGCGCGTCGCCCTGATCGCGGCCCGTTCCGCCGCGTGGCCCCTGGCGGGCTTCAACACGACTTTCTCGCCCTCGCGGGTGACCCGGCCGCCCTGCGCGACGCGTTCCCGCAGGTGGACCAGTACCTCGGGGATGTCGATGGCGACCGGGCACACCTCGTAGCAGGCGCCGCACAACGACGACGCGTACGGCAGGGAGGCGTCGATCTCGCTCTGCGTGCCCCGTAGCTGAGGGCTGAGGATCGCGCCGATGGGGCCGGGGTAGACCGAGCCGTAGGCGTGCCCGCCCGCCCGCTCGTACACCGGGCAGACGTTGAGGCAGGCCGAGCAGCGGATGCAGCGCAGGGCCTGGCGGCCGACGTCGTCGGCGAGGGTGTCGGTGCGGCCGTTGTCCAGCAGCACCAGGTGGAAGGCCTTCGGGCCGTCGCCGTCCGTGGTACCGGTCCACATCGACGTGTACGGGTTCATGCGCTCGGCCGTGGAGGAGCGGGGCAGGGTCTGCAGGAACACCCCCAGGTCCCGCCAGGCCGGCACGATCTTCTCGATGCCGACCACCGAGATCAGCGTCTCCGGCAGGGTCAGGCACATCCGGCCGTTGCCCTCGGACTCCACGACGACGAGGGTGCCGGTCTCGGCGACCATGAAGTTGGCGCCCGAGACACCGACCTTGGCGCGCAGGAACTTCTCCCGCAGGTGCAGGCGGGCCGCCTCGGCGAGTGCGGCGGGCGTGTCGGTCAGGCCCTCGGGAGCCGGGCGGCCCCACGCGCTCATCTCGCGCGTGAAGATGTCGCGGATCTCGCCGCGGTTGCGGTGGATGGCCGGGACCAGGATGTGCGAGGGCCGGTCCTTGCCCAACTGCACGATCAGCTCGGCGAGGTCGGTCTCGTAGGCGCGGATGCCCTCGGCCTCCAGCGCCTCGTTCAGGCCGGTCTCCTGCGTGGCCATCGACTTGACCTTGACGACCTCCGACTCGCCGGTCTCCTTGACGAGCTCGGTGACGATCCGGTTGGCCTCGGCGGCGTCGGCGGCCCAGTGGACGACGCCACCGGCCGCCGTCACCGACTCCTCCAACTGCACCAGATAGCGGTCGAGATGGCGCAGCGTGTGGTCCTTGATGCGTTTGCCGGCTTCCCGCAGCGTCGCCCAGTCGGACAGTTCCGCGACGGCCGCGGCCCGCTTGGCGCGGATGGTGTGGGTGGCGTGCCGCAGGTTGGCGCGCAGCGTCGCGTCGTGGACGGCCTCGTGCGCGGCCTTCGGGAAGGCCGGCATGCCGAGGAACGTTCCGCCGGCGGCGCCGGGTGCTCCGTGGCGCGTTCCGCTCATGAGCCGGTTCCTGCCCTTCCCCTCGGGCCCTTCGGGCGCGTTCCGCTCATGGGGCCGGCTCCTCCTTGGTACTGGCCAGGATCTCCGCCAGGTGCACCGGCCGCATGCCGGTCTTGAGGCGGGTCATCGTCCCGCCGATGTGCATGAGGCACGAGTTGTCGGCCGCGCACAGCACGTCGGCGCCGGTCGACTCGGCGTTGCGCACCTTGTCCGTGCCCATCGCCGCCGAGACGTCCGCGTTCTTCAGGGCGAAGGTGCCGCCGAAGCCGCAGCACTCCTCGGCACCCGGCAACTCCACCAGCTCCAGACCCTCCACTGCCTGGAGCAGCCGCCGCGGGCGCTCGCCCAGGCCGAGCCCACGCAGCCCGTGACAGGTCGGGTGGTACGTCACCCGGTGCGGGTAGTACGCGCCCACCTCGGTCACCCCCAGCACGTCCACCAACAACTCCGTCAGCTCGTACGTCTTCGGCACCACCGGCGCCAGCGCCGCCGCCAACGACTGCCCACGGCCCTCGGCGCGGGCCCGCTCGCCCAGCCGCGGATACAGCTCCCGGACCATCGCCGCGCACGACCCGGACGGCGTCACGACCGCCTCGTAGTCGCGGAACACCTCGGCGAAGTGCCGGGCCATCGGTTCGGTCTCGTGCCGGTACCCGGTGTTGTAGTGGGCCTGGCCGCAGCAGGTCTGCGCCATCGGGAAGTCGACCTCGACCCCCAGCCGGTTCAGCAGTCTCACCACCGCGCGCCCGGTGTCCGGATAGAGCGTGTCGTTGACGCAGGTCAGGAACAGGGCGACACGCATCGCGGCTCCTCGGTCGGGCGATCGTCGGACGGGTGCAGAGTAGTACCGGCCCCGGCGACGAGAGGGCATCTCGGCCAGGAGGGGCCGCCGCGATGCCGGGAGTCTGGCGTCACGTCCCGGTGAGCCGGGCCTGCGCGGCCCGCCAGCGGGCGGTTCCGCCGCGCGGCTCGTACCGCGTGAGCGGCTGCGTCCGGGCGGACAGCTCACGCATCCCGGCCACATCACCGACCTGCCCGCCGGTCCGCGCCTGCACCAGGACGTTGCCCAGCGCGGCGGCCTCCGTCGGGCCCGCCACCACCGGCAGCCCGCAGGCGTCGGCGGTCAGCCGGCACAGCAGGGCGTTGCGCGTGCCGCCGCCCACCACATGCACGACGTCCACCTCCCGGCCGGCGAGCCGCTGCGCGTCCTCGACTGCCCTGCGGTGTGCGAGCGCCAGGGAGTCGAGAATGCACCGGGTGACCTCGGCGGGGGAGTGCGGCACCGGCTGCCCCGACGCGCGGCAGGCCCCGGCGATCCGCTCCGGCATCCGCCCCGGCGCGAGGAACGCCGCGTCGCCCGCGTCCACCACGGACCGCAGCGCCGGCACCCGCGCCGCCGCCCTCAGCAGTTCGCCGAGATCAGGCTCGCCCCAGACCCGTACGCACTCCTGGAGCAGCCACAGGCCCATGATGTTGCGCAGAAAACGGACCGTGCCGTCCAGCCCCAGCTCATTGGTGAAGTTCGCGGCCCGGCTCTCCTCCGTGAGCACCGGCGTGTCCAGCTCCAGACCGGCCAGCGACCAGGTACCCGTGCAGATGTACGCGAACCGCTCGCCCGTGGCCGGTACGGCGGCCACCGCCGACGCCGTGTCGTGCGAACCGACCGTCGTCACCGGCACGGGCCCGGCGAGCCCCGTCTCCTCCAGCACCTCCGGCCGCAGCTCACCGGCCGGATCACCGGGCCGCCGCAGCGGCGCGAACAGGCCGAGGTCGATCCCGAGCCGGTCCGCGACGCCGTACGCCCAGTCACGGGTGCGTGGGTCGATCAGCTGCGTCGTGGAGGCGTTCGTCAGCTCGGTGCCCTGCGTGCCCGTCAGCCAGTACACCAGCAGGTCCGGCATCAGCAACAGGCGCCGCGCGCCCGCGAAGTGCGCGGTGGAGCGGGCGGCCGTCAGCTGGTACAGGGTGTTGAACGGCGCGTACTGCACCCCGGTCGCCGCGTACAGCTCCGCCGCGGGCACGGTCGCCCACACCTGCTCCGCGAGGCCCTCCGTCCGGGCGTCGCGGTAGTGCACCGGGTTGCCGAGCAGCGCCCCGTCCGCGTCGAGCAGGCCGTAGTCCACGGCCCAGCTGTCGACGCCGGCCGAGTCCAGCCGCCCGCCGCACAGCTCCCCGGCCGCCCGCAGTCCGTCGAGCACCCCGGCGTACAGCCCGAGGACGTCCCAGCGCAGACCCTCGGGCAGCCGGACCGGCCGGTTCGGGAAGCGGTGCGCCTCGGTCAGCTCCAGGGTGCCGGGGCCGACGCGGCCGACCATGACGCGCCCGCCGGACGCGCCGAGATCGACCGCGGCGTACGCCCTCACGAGCGCGCTCACCGGAGGAAGGCGGCCGCGACGCCCGCGTCCACCGGCACGTGCAGCCCGGTCGTGTGGCTCAGCTCTCCACCCGTCAGCACGAACACCGCGTTCGCCACGTGTTCCGGCAGTACCTCCCGCTTCAGCAGGGTCCGCTGAGCGTAGAACTCGCCCAGCTTCTCCTCCGGCACCCCGTACACGGCCGCGCGCTGCGCACCCCAGCCGCCCGCGAAGATCCCCGAACCACGCACCACACCGTCCGGGTTGACGCCGTTGACGCGGATGCCGTGCTCGCCCAACTCGGCGGCCAGCAGCCGTACTTGGTGTGCCTGATCGGCCTTGGCCGCGGAGTACGCGATGTTGTCCGGGCCGGCGAACACCGCGTTCTTCGACACGATGTACACGATGTCGCCGCCCCGGCCCTGGGCCGTCATCACGCGGGCCGCCTCGCGCGAGACGAGGAAGGAGCCGCGCGCCATGATGTCGTGCTGGAGGTCCCAGTCCTCCGCGCCGGTCTCCAGCAGCGGCTTGGAGATCGAGACACCGGCGTTGTTCACCACCAGGTCCACCCCGCCGAACGCCAGCACAGCCGCCCGGAACGCGCCGGCGATCTGCTCCTCGCTCGTGACGTCCGCGGTCACGGCGACGGCCCTGTCGCAGCCGCCCAGTTCCGCCGCCACGGCCGCGGCCCTGTCCCCGTCCAGGTCGGCGACGACCACGCACGCGCCCTCCGCCACCAGCCGCCGCGCGACCGCCTTCCCGATGCCGCTGCCCGCGCCGGTCACCAGCGCCACGCGTGTGGCCAGTGCCTTCGGCTTCGGCATCCGCTGGAGCTTGGCCTCCTCCAGCGCCCAGTACTCGATGCGGAACTTCTCCGACTCCTCGATCGGCGCGTAACGGGAGACGGCCTCGGCACCCCGCATCACATGGACCGCGTTGACGTAGAACTCGCCCGCCACCCGCGCCGTCTGTTTGTCCCTGCCGAAGCTGAACATGCCCACGCCCGGGACCAGCACGATCGCCGGGTCGGCGCCGCGCATCGCGGGGGAGTCGGGCCCGGCGTGCCGCGCGTAGTAGGCGGCGTACTCCTCGCGGTAGGCGGCGTGCAGTTCCCTCAGACGGGCCACGGCCTCGTCCAGCGGCGCCGTCGGCGGCAGGTCCAGCACCAGTGGCCGTACCTTCGTCCGCAGGAAGTGGTCCGGGCAGGACGTGCCGAGCGCGGCCAGCCGCGGGTGCTCGGCCCGCGCCACGAAGTCCAGGATCACGCCGGAGTCGGTGAAGTGCCCCACCTGAGGCCGGTCCTGGGAGGCGACGGCCCGGATGTACGGCGCGAGCGCGGCGGCCCGCTCCCGGCGCTCCGCCCCGGGCAGCGGCTCGTACCCCTCGATCACCGGCCCGAACGGCTCGGGCCTGCCGCGCTCGGCGAGGAACCTCTCGGCGGTACGGACGATGTGCAGCGAGTTGCGCTCGCACTCCTCGGAGGTCTCGCCCCAGGCGGTGATGCCGTGCCCGCCCAGAACACATCCGACGGCGCCCGGGTTGGCCTCCTTCACCGCGGCGATGTCCAGCCCCAGCTGGAAACCGGGCCGCCGCCACGGCACCCACACCACCGAGTCGCCGAAGCACTCGGCGGTCAGCTCCTCGCCGTCCGCCGCGCAGGCCAGCGCGATCCCCGAATCGGGGTGCAGGTGGTCGACGTGCGCGGCCTCCACCAGCCCGTGCATGGCGGTGTCGATGGAGGGCGCGGCACCGCCCCTGCCGTGCAGGCAGTAGTCGAACGCGGCGACCATCTCGTCCTCGCGCTCCACGCCCGGGTACACGCCCCTGAGCGCCCGCAGCCGGTCCAGCCGCAGCACGGCCAGCCCCGCCCCGGTCAGCGTGCCGAGATCTCCCCCGGACCCCTTCACCCACATCAGCTCGACGTCACCACCGGTGACGGGATCGACGCCGGTACCCTTCGCGGACGTGTTGCCCCCGGCGTAGTTGGTGTTACGGGGATCGGAACCGAGCCGGTGCGAACGGGCGAGGAGGGCCTCGGCCTCGGGGTGGGGTGACATGGCGTGACGGTTCCTTTCGGACGAGGGGTGAGGGGAAGCGCCCCGACGGCGCGCGGGACTGTCTCGGTGTGCGGCTCCGCCGCTCGTCGCGATCGGCCACGACGGACCCGCGGCCCGCGGGGAAACAGAGCCGGGCGGACGCCTACGCGCCCCACCCCGCCTGCCGGCCCCCGGCCCGCTCGGCGACGATCCGTTCGGCCCACCCGGACCGGCGATACGCCCCCAGGGGGTCGGGGTCCAAGCCCATCTCCCCCCGCACCTGCGCCAACAGCGGCCGCACATCCGTGTTGTACGCGTCCATCAGCACCCCGTTGGCCTCCAGCACATCCCCGGAAGCCTGCGCGGCGGCCAACGCGTCGCGGTCCACGAGCAGCGCCTTCGCCGTCGCCTCCTGCACGTTCATCACCGACCGGATGATCGCCGGGATCTTCGCCTCGATGTTGTGGCACTGGTCGAGCATGAACGCCACGTCCGGCGTGAAGCCGCCGCCGCGGATCACCTCGTACATGATCCGGAACAGCTGGAAGGGATCGGCGGCACCGACCATCAGGTCGTCGTCGGCGTAGAAGCGGGAGTTGAAGTCGAACCCGCCGAGCTTGTTCTCGCGCAGCAGCGTGGCCACGATGAACTCGATGTTCGTACCCGGGGCGTGGTGCCCGGTGTCCACGACGACCTGCGCCTTCGGGCCCAGCTTCAGGCAGTGCGCGTACGCCGTGCCCCAGTCCGGGACGTCGGTCGCGTAGAACGCCGGCTCGAAGAACTTGTACTCCAGCAGCATCCGCTGCCCGTCGCCGAGCCGTTCGTAGACCTCGGTGAGGGCCTCGGCCAGCCGGTCCTGACGGGCGCGGAGGTCGTCCTGGCCGGGATAGTTCGTGCCGTCCGCGAACCACAGCTTGAGGTCCTTCGAGCCGGTCGCGTCCATGATGTCGACGCACTCCAGCAGATGACCGACGGCCTTGCGGCGCACCGCGGCGTCCGGGTGGCAGATGCTGCCCAGCCTGTAGTCGTCGTCCTGGAAGGTGTTGGAGTTGATCGTGCCCAGCCGCAGGCCGCGCTCCCCGGCGTACGCGGCGAGCGCCGCGTAGTCCTCGACCTCGTCCCACGGGATGTGGAGGGCGACCGTCGGGGCGACGCCGGTGAACTCGTGGACCTTCGCGGCGTCCGCCAGCTTCTCGAACGGGTCGCGGGGGACGCCCTGCTGGGCGAACACCTTGAAGCGGGTCCCCGAGTTCCCGTACGCCCACGACGGCGTCTCCACTGCCTGGGACGTGAGGGCGGCCTTCACGGCCGTCACCGCGCTGAGCTCGGTCACTGTGGGGCTCCTGTGACGTCGGGTCCTGACGACCAACGTGAAACGATTCAGAACCGGAAAGTACGATCCGCTCCCCGAGGTGTCAAGCTGTGGGGACGAGGTCACTGCCCCAGCCGCTATCACACCGTTGGGCGTTGCATGACCCGCCGGACGTTTTTCGACCAGGGCCATTGACGCGGTGCGGCCCGGCTGCCTAACGTCCCGGCCATCGAGTTGAAACCTTTCACGACGTCGGGACGGCCCTCCGGACGGCGTTGTCGAGGAGCCCCCATGACCCACCCGTCCGACACGGGTCCGGCCCCGGCCCCGGCCCCGGCCCTGGCGCTCAGGGACGTCTCCAAGTCCTTCGGCGCGGTCCGCGCCCTGCGGAACGTCTCCCTGGAGCTGCTCCCCGGCGAGGTGCACGCCCTGGCGGGCGAGAACGGCGCCGGAAAATCCACCCTCATCAAGACCCTCGCCGGGGTGCACCGGCCGGACGCGGGCCAGGTGCTGCTCGACGGCGCACCGGTCGTCTTCCACGGCCCCGGCGACGCGCGCGACGCCGGTGTCGCCGTCATCCACCAGGAGCCGACGCTCTTCCCCGACCTGTCGATCGCCGAGAACATCTTCATGGGCCGGCAGCCCCGGCGGACCCTGGGGCGCATCGACCACCGGGCCACCCACCGTGCCACCCTCGCCCTGACGGAGCGGCTCGGCGTCGAACTCGACCCGGGCCGCCCCGCGCGCGGCCTGTCCATCGCCGACCAGCAGATCGTGGAGATCGCCAAGGCCCTGTCCTTCGACGCGCGCGTCCTGATCATGGACGAGCCGACCGCCGCCCTCACCGGCAGTGAGGTCGCCCGCCTCTTCGGCGTCGTCCGCACCCTGCGCGACCAGGGCGCCGCGGTGCTGTTCGTCTCGCACCGCATCGAGGAGATCTTCCGGATCTGCGGGCGGGTCACCACCCTGCGGGACGGCGCCCGGATCGCCGGCGAACCGCTCGACGGCATGACCGAGGACGACCTGGTACGCCGCATGGTCGGCCGCGACCTCGCCGAGCTGTACCCCGAGCGGGCGGTCACTCCGGGCGGGGTCGCCCTCAGCGTCCGGCGGCTGACCCGGGAGGGCGTGTTCACCGACGTCTCCTTCGACGTGCGGCGCGGTGAGATCGTCGGCCTCGCCGGACTCGTCGGCGCCGGTCGCACCGAGGTGGCCCGTGCCGTGTTCGGGATCGACCGCCACGACGCCGGCGAGGTCACCGTGGACGGCAGGACCCTCGTGGGCGGCGCCCCCTCCCAGGCGATGGCCGCCGGGCTGGCCCTCGTTCCCGAGGACCGGCGCGCCCAGGGCCTGGTGATGGGCATGTCCGTCGAGCGCAACATCGGGCTCACCGGACTGCGGACGACCGCGCGGGCCGGGCTGATGGACCGCGGCGCCGAGCGCGACCGCTCCCTGGACTGGGCCGTGAGACTGCACGTCAAGTACGCCCGGATCGCGGACGCCGTCTCCACGCTGTCCGGCGGCAACCAGCAGAAGGTCGTCCTCGCGAAATGGCTGGCGACCCGCCCCAAGGTACTGATCGTGGACGAGCCCACCCGCGGCATCGACGTCGGCACCAAGGCCGAGGTGCACCGGCTGCTGAGCGAGCTGGCCGCCGACGGCGTGGCCGTCCTGATGATCTCCTCCGACCTGCCCGAGGTCCTCGGCATGGCGGACCGGGTGCTGGTGATGCACGAGGGGCGGCTCACCGCCGAGATCCCGCGCGCCGAGGCCACCGAGGAGACGGTGATGGCCGCCGCCACCGGGAGGGCCGCATGACAGGCCGTACGACCCCCGGGCCGGCTCCGGGAGGGGTCCGCCGGGTGACCGGCCGCAGGGCCGCGAAGCCCCCGGGGGCCGCCGCGTGACCCGCGCAGCGCCGCGCCGACCGTACGAACGTGAACACGAGACCCCTTCGGAGGGCCGCAGCATGATGGTGACCGCCCCCGGCAAAGCCCCGGTCGGCGAGGTGCCCCGGTCCAGCGGCACGCGGCTGGTCGACCGGGTCTTCAGGATGCGTGAACTCGCCATCGCGACCGTGTTCCTGGTGATGATCGCCGTCACTCAGGCCCGCAACAGCGCGTTCCTGTCCGAGCAGGGCGTCAAGGACCTGCTGCTGAACGCGACGATCCTGGTCCTGGTCGCCACCGGTCAGTCCCTGGTCGTCATCACCCGCAACGTCGACCTGTCCGTCGGCTCCACCCTCGGCATCAGCGCCTTCGCCGCCGGTGTCCACCTCCAGGGCGGCGGCAACCCCGTCGTGGCCGTGCTGCTCGCCGTACTGACGGGCGTCGGCTCCGGGCTGCTCAACGGCCTGCTGGTCAGCGTCGGCCAGGTGCCCGCGCTCGTGGTCACCCTCGGCACGCTCTACATCATCCGCGGCATCGACTCCCTCTGGGTCGGCGCACGTCAGATCACCGCGGCCGACCTGCCCGGCGGCTTCGTCGACTTCGGCTCCGACGGCATCTCGGCCGTGCCCTGGCCGGCCCTCATCGCCCTGGCCGTGCTGGTGGCGACCGCGTACCACCTCAAGCACTACGGCAGCGGACGCGAGCTGTACGCGCTCGGCTCCCACCCCGAGGCCGCCCGGCTCGCCGGCATCCCCGTCCGCAGACGGATCCTCGCCGCGTACACCTTCTGCGGCGCGCTCGCCGGGCTCGCGGGCGCCCTGTACCTGGCCCGGTTCGGCAACGTCGACTCCGGCACCGGCACCGGCTACGAACTCACCGTCGTCAGCGCGGTCGTGGTCGGCGGCGTCGTCTTCACCGGCGGCTCCGGCAGCGTCTACGGCGCCGCGCTCGGCGCGCTGCTGCTGACCTCCGTCAACAGTGTGCTGCCCGCACTCGGCGTCAGCTCCGTGTGGGTGCTCGCGATCAATGGCATTCTGCTCCTCCTCGCCATCTCGGCCGACCGGATCGTCGCGGTGCGCGTGGCCGCCGCCCTGAAGAAGAGGAACGCCCGCCATGGCTGACTCCGCACTCGCGCGTGCCGTCCGCTGGGACACGGTCGTCGGCTCCCTGCTCGTCGTGGTCCTGCTGTCCTCCTTCGGTTTCGTCGACGGCTTCGGCAACGCGCTCAACCTGTCGTTCCTGATCGGCAACACCCTGCCGATCGCGCTGATCGCCCTGCCCATGACGATGCTCGTGGTGGCCGGGGAGATCGACCTGTCGGTGGCGTCGACGGCCGGCCTGTCGGGCGCCGTGATGGGCGCCCTGTGGAACCAGGGCATGGCCATCGAGACGATCATCCCGCTCTGCCTGCTGCTCGGTGTGGTGTGCGGCCTGGTCAACGGGCTGCTGGTGACCCGGCTCGGGCTGCCGTCCCTCGCGGTCACCATCGGCACCCTGGCCGCCTACCGGGGCGTCGCGCAGATCGTGCTCGGCTCCGACGCGGTGACCGACTTCCCCGCCCCGTACCTGGACTTCGCGGCAGGACGCCTCGGCGACACCTTCGTTCCGTACGCCTTCCTGCCCTTCCTCGTCCTGCTCGCCGTCGCCGTCGTGACGCTGCACGCCACGCCGTTCGGGCGGTCGCTGTTCGCGATCGGCGCGAACGTGGAGGCGGCGCGGTTCGCCGGCATCCGTGTCAGGCGGCAGAAGCTGCTCCTGTTCACCCTGACCGGTCTGACGGCCTCCCTCACCGGTGTCCTGTGGGCGCTGCACTACGCCAGCGCCCGCTACGACAACGCCACCGGCCTCGAACTGTCCGTCGTGGCCGCGGTGTTGCTGGGCGGCATCGACTTCGACGGGGGCAGGGGTACGCTCGGCGGCGCGATCGCGGGGGTGTTCCTGCTGGGCGCCCTGCAGAACGTGATGAGCCTCGAGGACGTCTCCGCGCAGTCGCAGATCGTCGTCACGGGCGTGCTCCTCGTCCTGTCGGTGCTCGGTCCGCGCGTCGCCCGCCAGGTCGCGGTGGCGCGGGCCGGACGCGGAGCCGCCCCGGCACCACCGGCCGAGCGGCCCGCCCCGGCGCCGTAGCCGCAAGCCGCCCTCCCCGCCCGTCTCCGCCCCCGCTCTCCTCCTCGTAAAGGACGCCGTGATGCGCAAGTCATCCCTCCGCCGGACCCCCCGCCGGACCGGCGCGGCCCTCGCCGCCGTCACCGCCCTCGCCCTCGCCGCGACCGCCTGTTCCGGCACCACCAAGGACGACGTGGACAACGAGAGCGCCGCGAACGCGCCGGGCGGCAAGGCCGACCCCGACACCGCGCTGAAGAAGGACCTGACCGTCGGCTTCCTGCCCAAGCAGGTCAACAACCCGTACTTCACCACCGCCGACAAGGGAGGCGAGAAAGCCCTGAGAGAACTCGGCTCCCGCTTCAAGGAGGTCGGCCCGTCCAGCGGCACCGACACCTCCGGCCAGGTGTCCTACGTCAACACGCTCACCCAGCAGCAGGTCGACGCGATGGCCGTCTCCGCGCAGGACCCCGGCGCCCTGTGCACCGCCCTCAAGCAGGCCATGAGCAACGACATCAAGGTCGTCACCTACGACTCCGACACCCGGCCGGAGTGCCGCAACGCCTTCGTGTCGCAGGCGTCGTCGGAGGACCTGGGCCGCACCCAGGTACGACTGCTCGCCGAACAGATCGGCTACAGGGGCGAGATCGCGATCCTGTCCGCCGCGCAGACCGCGACGAACCAGAACGCCTGGATAGGCTTCATGAAGGACGAACTGAAGGACCCCAAGTACCAGGACGTCGAGCTCGTCAAGGTCGCCTACGGCGACGACGACGCCCAGAAGTCCTTCCAGCAGACCCAGGGCCTGCTCCAGGAACACCCGAAGCTGAAGGGGATCATCTCCCCGACCACCGTCGGCATCAAGGCCGCAGCCCAGTACCTGTCGGGCTCCAAGTACCGGGGCAGGGTCCGGCTGACCGGCCTCGGCACCCCCAACGACATGCGCAAGTACGTCAAGAACGGCACCGTCGAGGCGTTCGAACTGTGGGACCCGGCCAAGCTCGGCGAACTGGCCGCGCGCACCGCCGTCGCCCTGGTCTCCGGGCAGATCACCGGCAAGAAGGGCGAGACCTTCACGGCCGGGCCGATGGGCGAGTACACGATCGGCAGCGGCGGCGTGATCAGCCTCGGCAGGCCCACCGTGTTCGACGCGAAGAACATCGACAGGTTCACCTTCTAGGAACGGGTCCCCGTCCAGGCGGAGGAAGGCGGCGGTACCGGTGCGGCGCGTCTGCTTCCCGCCCGGGGTCCGCGCGGCCGGACCGTCCGGAAACGCGCGGACACGGCCGCGCAGCACGGTGAACGGCACGCCGGTGAGTGCTCGCGCGCGCGTGTCGCCGAGGACGGCGACGGTACGCCGCAGAGTTCCCGCGTGCCTGGCCGCCGAGGACCGTGACCGGCACGCCGCCGTGGGGCCGAGGACGCGCGCCGCGCTCCGAGGGGTCCCCGGGTGCCGCACGCGGCGTACCGGGCGCGGGCCCGGCACCACCGCCCCGCCGCTGCACGCAGTGGCTTTCCGGCCGCCCGGCCACGTCTTCAGCAGGCGGCATGACGATACTGTGAAGGCCGTCCGGCCGCCCGCCCGCTCCCCGCTGCTCACCCTGGAGGTCCTCGCCCGATGGCCCAGTCCGTGGGTATCAAGGACGTCGCCCGCGCCGCCGGAGTCTCCGTGGGCACGGTCTCCAACGTCATCAACCGCCCGGACACCGTCGCCACCGGGACCCGGGCCCGCGTCCTGTCCGCGATCGACCGGCTGGGCTACGTCCGCAGCGAGTCCGCCCGCCAGCTGCGCGCGGGCCGGAGCCGCATCATGGGCCTGCTCGTCCTCGACATGGGCAACCCGTTCTTCGTGGACGTGGCGCGCGGCGCCGAGCGGGCCGCCCGCGAGGCCGGGCTCGGCGTGATGGTCTGCAACAGCGCCCAGAACGCCGACGAGGAGGCCGAGTACCTGTCGCACTTCGCGGAGCAGCGGGTCCGCGGCGTCCTGCTCACCCCGGCCGACGCCACCGGCCACAACATCGCCGCGTTCCGCCGGCACGGCATCCCCTTCGTCCTCGTGGACCGGGTCGCCGAGGGCACCACCGGGTGCTCCGTCTCCGTCGACGACGTGGCGGGCGGCGCGCTGGCCGTGCGCCACCTGGTGGACGCCCGGCACCGCTCCCTCGCCTACGTCAGTGGCCCGCCCGGCCTCCACCAGGTGCGCGACCGCCGCATCGGCGCCCTGAACGCGCTCGCCGAGGCCGGACTCGGACCCGACGCGCTGCGCGAACTGCCCACCGAACGCCTCGACGTCGCCGCGGGCCGGGACGCCGGCGCGCGCCTCCTCGGCCTGGCCGACCGGCCCACCGCCGTTTTCTGCGCCAACGACCTGCTCGCCCTCGGGGTCCTGCAGGCCATGTACGCGGCCGGTGTCGGCGTCCCCGACGACCTGGCCATCGTCGGCTACGACGACATCGAGTTCGCCGCCGCCGCGGCCGTCCCGCTCACCTCCGTACGCCAGCCGGCCGTCACCATGGGCGCCATGGCCGCCGAACTGCTGCTGGAGGAGACCGAGTCGGAGGACGCGTCCACCCCCCACGAGCACCGCCGGGTGGTGCTCCAGCCGGAGCTGGTGGTACGCCGCTCCAGCCTGTCCGCCCGCTGACGACCCGGCAGATTTCCCCGGCACCCGGGAGTGCTGCCGCAAGGTCATGTGCTGAACTGGGGCACTGACCGAAAATCCGTCTGCCCCGGGAGCCCTCGTTGACCGACAGCTACCGCCAGCCCGGAGTCGTCCTCACCGACCGCCGGTTCACCGTGCCCCTCGACCACGACGCCCCGGCCGGGGAGACGATCGAGCTGTACGCCCGCGAGGTCGTCGCGCGCGACAGGGCCGGCCGGGACCTGCCGTGGCTCGTGTACCTCCAGGGCGGCCCGGGCTTCGGAGCGAACCGCTTCATCGGCAAGCAGGCCTGGCTCGCCCGCGCCCTCGACGACCACCGCGTCCTCCTCCTCGACCAGCGCGGCACCGGCCACTCCACCCCCGCGGGCCGCCAGACCCTCCCGCTGCGCGGCGGCCCCGCCGACCAGGCCGACTACCTCACGCACTTCCGCGCCGACTCCATCGTCCGGGACTGCGAGCTGATCCGCCGCGAGCTGACCGGCGGCGCCCCCTGGACCGTCCTCGGCCAGAGCTTCGGCGGCTTCTGCACCGTGACCTACCTGTCGCTCGCCCCCGAGGGCCTGAGCACCGCCCTGATCACCGGCGGTCTGCCCTCCCTGACGGCACACGCCGACGACGTCTACCGGGCGGCGTACCCGCGCATCGAACGCAAGGCCGTCGCGCACTACGCCCGCTACCCCCGCGACGTCGAACGCGCCCGGCGCATCGCCGACCACCTGCTCACCCACGACGTCACCCTGCCCGGGGGGTACCGCCTCACCGTCGAGGCCTTCCAGTCGCTCGGCATCCTCCTCGGCACCGGCGACGGCACCCACCGCCTGCACCACCTCCTGCAGGACGCCTTCGTCCGCACCCCCTCCGGAGCGGCCCTCTCCGACGCCTTCCTCGAACAGGTCCAGGCCCAGCTGTCGTACGCGAGCCACCCCCTGTACGCGCTCGTCCACGAGTCGATCTACGCCCAGGACGCGCGGCCCACCGCCTGGGCGGCCGAACGGGTGCGTGCCGCATTCCCGAGGTTCGACGCCGCCAAGGCCCTCGCGGGCGACGAGCCGGTGCTCTTCACGGGCGAAACGATCCACCCCTGGATGTTCGACTGCGACCCGGCACTGCGCCCGCTGCGCGAGACCGCCGAACTGCTCGCCGCCCGCACCGACTGGCGGCCCCTGTACGACCCGGCCCGCCTCGCCGCCAACGAGGTACCGGTCGCGGCCGCCGTCTACCACGACGACATGTACGTCGACACCGCGCACTCCCTCACCACCGCCCGTGCCATCCGCGGGCTGCGCACCTGGGTCACCGACGAGTTCGAACACGACGGCGTACGCGTCGGAGGCCCGCGCGTCCTCGGCCGGCTCCTCGACCTGGCCCACGACGAGGTGTGACCGGGCGCCCGCCGTCCTACTCTTCGGACATGACCGAACCCGCCCCCACCGAGCTCCGGCCGATGCCCGACGACTGGCGGCGGGCCCTGGCCCTCGTGGCGCACCCGGACGACCTCGAGTACGGCTGCGCCGCGGCCGTCGCCGCCTGGACGGACGGCGGCCGGGACGTCACATACGTCCTCGCGACCCGCGGCGAGGCGGGGATCGACACGCTGGAGCCGGCGCGGTGTGCCGCGCTGCGGGAGCGGGAGCAGCGGGCGAGCGCCGCCGTCGTCGGCGTGTCCCGGGTGGAGTTCCTCGACTACCCGGACGGCGTGATCGAGTACGGCGTCGGGCTGCGCCGGGACCTCGCCGCCGCGATCCGCAGGCACCGGCCCGAACTGGTGATCACCCTCAACCACCGGGACACCTGGGGCGGTGTCGCCTGGAACACCCCGGACCACGTGGCGCTGGGCCGGGCCGTACTGGACGCCGCCGGCGACGCCGGGAACCGCTGGATCTTCCCCGAACTGGCCGGGCAGGGCCTCGAACCCTGGGACGGCGTCCGCTGGGTCGCCGTCGCGGGTTCCTCCTCGCCCACCCACGCCGTGGACGCCACGCCCGGGATGGAGCGTGCGGTGCGCTCGCTGCTCGAACACCGCACCTACATCGAGGCGCTGACGGACGAGGACCCCGAGACGTACGCCAGGGGCCTGCTGACGTCGTTCGCGCAGCAGTCGGGCCGGCGGTTCGGCGGCGGGGCGGCCGTGTCCTTCGAACTGTTCGCACGGCAGTGACGACGGGAGCCACGGCCGCGGCCGGCCGTCCCCGACGGCGCGGCGCTCACCGATGCGTTCCGGTGCCCCGCGCGTCCTCCCACGAGGTGTCCGGCGAGGTGCCCGGCGCGTCGCCGGGCGCGCGGGCCGGGGTGCGGCGTTGCGGGTGCAGCCGCAGGCCCTCCGGTATCAGCGTGAGACGTTCGGTGACCCGCAGCCGGTAGTCCGGGTCGGCGCGCAGGTCGTAGCGGCGCAGCAGCAGCCCGAGCACCAGGGTTGCCTCGTGCAGCGCGAACTGCCGTCCGATGCAGGCCCGCGCGCCCGTCCCGAACGGTTTGAAGGCGTGCGGCAGCCGGGAGCGTACCGCTCTGGCGTCGAAGCGGTCCGGGTCGAACTCCTCGGCGTCCGCGCCCCACACCGCGGGGTCGCGGTGCAGCATGGGCACCAGGATCAGCGTCCACGCGCCGCGCCGCATCGGATGCTCGCCCGCCAGCACCGTGTCCTCGCGTGCCTCCCGGGCGAAGGCGGGCGCGGTCGGCCACAGCCGCAGGGACTCGTCCAGCACCCGGCGCACGTACCGCAGCTTGGCGACCTGCTCGTAGCCCGGATGCGGGCTGTCGCCCCAGACACGGTCCACCTCGGCGCGGGCGCGCGCGGCGGCGTCGGGGTGCCGGGAGAGGTAGTGCAGCGCGAAGGAGAGCGCGCCGGAGGTGGTCTCGTGGCCCGCGACGAGGAAGGTGATGACCTGCCGGCGCACGTTCTGCGCCGAGAGCCGCTCGCCGGTCACGGGGTGGGCGGTGGCGAGCATCCGGTCGAGCAGGTCCCCGCCCCCGTCCCCGCCGCCGCGGCGCTCGCGGACCAGCTCGTCGACCGTGCGGTTGAGGTGGGCGATGTCGGCGGCGTTGCGGCGGCCGGCCCCGCGCAGCAGCAGTCGGGCCAGTGGCGAGGGCACGGTGTTGCGGCGCTGCGCGTGGGCGAGCGTGCCCACCATGGCGGTGACGAAGGGGTGCGGCCGGTCCCGCTCGAAGGAGCCGAAGTCGTGCCCGAAGCCGGTGCGGGCGATGGTCTCCAGGGTCAGCTTCGTCATGTCGCCGGGCACGTCCACGGAGCCGCCCGCCGCCGCTGCCCGGTCCCAGTGGTCCGTGAGCCGCCCGGCGACCGACAGCATCATCGGGTGGTAGCCGGCCATGGCCTCCCGGCTGAACGCCGGGGCCAGGATGTCGTGTGCGAGCTGCCAGTTGGGCTCGTGGTTGTACGCCGTGAACAGGCCGTCCCCGGCGACCGGCCGCAGGTTGGCGATGCCCAGCCCGACGTGTTTGGCGAACCGCGACTCGTCCGCCAGGTCGGCGACGAGGCCGGCTCCCCAGACGAACACGAACTCGTTGCCGAAGGCGTTGCGCCGGAAGATCGGTCCCAGTTCCCGCGCGATCCGCAGGGAGTCCTGCAGCGGAGTGCGCCGGTTCACGCCCAGCACGTCGCCGAGCAGCGGGACCCGGCGCGGCGGGTGCGGTATGCGGTGCAGCTCGGGCCAGCCCTGCCCGGCGTCCCGGAAACCCTTCGGCAGTCCGGCCCCGGTCGTCTGCGCCATGTCGAGATCTCCCTTGGTCCGGCGGCACGGTGAGGTCCCGCACACGTGCTGTCGTACGGACGTTTGGTGTCCACACACGTGTTGTACGTGGATTCAATAACGGGTTTCAGTCTCGACCGGTCCGTGAAGCCCCGTCAAGTAAAGTGCGGGGATGGCCGCGAACCAGGGCGAGCGCACGCGCCGCCGGCTGAGCACCGGGGAGCGCAGGGAGCAGCTGCTGTCCGTCGGGGCGCGGCTGTTCTCGGAGAACCCCTACGACGAGGTCTGGATCGAGCAGGTCGCCGAGATCGCCGGTGTGTCGCGGGGGCTGCTGTACCACTACTTCCCGACGAAACGGGACTTCTTCGCGGCGGTCGTGGAACGGGAGAGCGAGCGCATGCTGCGGCTGACCGCCGCCGTGCCGGGCATCCCGGTGCGCGAGCAGCTCACGGCCGGACTCGACACGTACCTCGAGTACGTCGAGGCCCACGCGCACGGCTACCGCGCCTTCCACCGCGCCGACGCGGCGGGCGACCAGTCGGTGCGCCGGGTCTACCGGCGGGCGCTGGCCGCCCAGGAGCGGCAGATCCTCGCGGCGCTGGCCGCCGACCCGGAGTTCGGGCCCGTGTACGGGGAGCAGCCCGGTGTACGGCTCGCGGTGCGCGGCTGGCTGGCGTTCACCACGGCGGTCTGCCTGGAGTGGCTGCGCGACCCCGAGCTGACGCGGCGCCAGGTGCGCGATCTGTGCGCCCGCGCCCTGCTGGGCGTCGTCTCCGTCTGACGCTCGACCGGCGACCGGCGCCGCCCCGTGCGGGGACGGCGGTGCCGACCGCCGCCGAACGGGCCCGCGCGGGGCGGCGTACGACTGCCCGTCCACCGGCCGGCGGACGACGTCGCGCGGCTCGTGGCGACGTCGGGACCTGATGCTGTCGCGGGCGAGCCCCGCGGCCTGCCCGCGCGGCCTACAGCGGCAGCGCGCAGACGGCGACGGGTGACGCGAACGGCGTGCCCGCGAGCTCCAGTCGCCCGCTGTCCGCGTCCACGTGGAACACGCTGACCGTGCCGGACCTCTGGTTCGCCGCGAACAGCAGGTTCCCGCCGGGGGAGAGGGCGAGCTGCCGGGGGAAGTCGCCCCCGACGGGCACCGTGTCCAGCAGCCGCAGCCGGGCGCCGCCCTGCTCGACGGCGTAGCGCGTGAGGCTGTTGTGCCCGCGGTTGGCGAGATAGGCGTACGCCCCGTCGAGGGTGACGACGATCTGCGCCGGGTAGCTGGTGCCGGACCCGGTTCCCGTGGACTGCGGGGCGCCGACCGTCAGCCGGCCGGTGTCCGGGTCGTACCCGCACACCGTGACCGTGTTGTCGAGTTCGTTGGCCAGGTAGGCGTGCCGCCCGTCCGGATGGAAGGTGAGGTGACGCGGACCCGCGCCCGGCCGGGTGCCCGCCCGGGAGACCTCGCCGAGCGTGCCCTCCTCCGCGTCGAGCCGGTAGGTGTACACGGTGTCGGTGCCCAGGTCCACGGCGAGGACGTGGCCGCCGTCGGGGCTGGTCACGATCTGGTGGGCGTGCGGGCCCCGCTGCCCGGGGCCCGGCGCCGGACTGGAGTGCGTCACCAGGTCGGTGCGCTCCCCGAGCGCCCCCGCCGCGTCGACCGGGTGCACGGCCACGCTGCCCGAACCGTAGTTGGCGCTGAACAGCCAGCGTCCGCCCGGGTGCACCGACAGATGGCACGGCGACGATCCGCCGGTGCCGCGGCTGCCCAGGACCGTGCGGTCGGACAGCCGCACGGCGGTCACGGCGCCGTCCGCGCGCTCGTTCACCGCGTACAGCGTCCGGCCGTCGGGGTGTACCGCGAGGTACGACGGATCACCGATCCCGGACAGTGTCCCGGTGCCGGTGATCCGTCCCGTCACGGTGTCGTACGTGGCGAGCCCGACGCCCGTGCCGCCGCCGTCGACCGACGTGTACGTGCCGAGGTGGAGCGGGCCGGAACCCTTGCGCCCGCGTGCCCCGGCCGGGGTCTTCGCGCGGGCCCGGGTGGCGGGCGGCCCGCTCGGCGGCGAGCTGTCGGAGCAGCCCGGGAGGGCCACCGCGGCGGCCGATCCCGTGAGCGTGCCGACGAACCGGCGCCTGCTCCAGTCACCACTGCTCATGTCCGCACCTCAGGTCGTCGAGTCGCCGTCCCGGCCGTGACCGTCACCCTGTCGCGGATCGTCCGCCGGGTGCAATCCCCCTTTGAGCCGCCCTTCCGGCCCGCTACCAGGTGCCGTCCTCGACCGGCGCGCCCGGCGCGTCCTTGAGGGGCTGCACCTGCTGCGGCACCGTCGGCTCCCACGGCTCGTGATCGTCCCCGAGCCAGTCACCGACCGGCTTCACGCCCTGCAGGGTGCCCGTCGGGGCGAGATCCTCGGCGTCCTCGTCGTAGTAGTCGTACCAGGGCAGCCCCGCGCGCGTGTACGCGGCGCGGTCCACCGGCGACGGCGGCGGGGCCTCGCCGGTGATACGGCGCCACTCGGGCGGCGTCACCAGGTGCACGAACACCCGGCCGGCGGGCTGTTCGGCCCAGTCGCCCCGCTTGCGGTCGTCCTTGTAGACCTCCTGCCGCATCGATCCGCCGACGCCGAGGCCCATCGCCGCGCCGGCGCGCCGTGGCGCGGCAGGGGCCGCGGGTGCCGCCCCGAACGCGGGGGCCCCTCCGAACGCGGGGGCCGCCCCGTACGCGGCGCCCGGCGCGGACGGAGGCGGCATCGCGCGCGCCCGCTCGGCACGGCGCTGCGCCTCCTCCGCACGCCACGCGGCGAGCTCCCGGTCGTTCAGCGGGAACGTCTGCAGCTGCACGCCACCCCACGTCTCCTCGCCGGTGACCTGACCCTCGACGGTCGCCCCGAGGCCCAGCGGCACCGCCACGAACTGGCGGACCGTGCCCTTCCCCGACTTGATGCCGTCCAGCCAGGGCTGACGCGGCAGCACCACGTAGTTCTGCGTCCGGCGCGTCAGGCGGTCGCTCCACGGGCGGCCCGAGATCGCGCACACCTTGCCGACGCCGACCTGGAGCGCGGCCGGCTCCGTGGTGCCGGCGAAGCTCAGCCACATCGCCTCACGCAGGTACACCGGCAGCATCACCCCGCCACGCGCCAGCCACTCCTGGGGCACGGTGCCGGGGTAGTCGGTGACGCGGCGGACCGGGAACTCGCCCAGGCCCGGCGGCAGCGGATGCGTACCGGTCTCCGGCAGGCGCAGCGTCCGGATGAACCGGACCGCCACCCCTCCCGGCAGCCGCAGTGTGTTGCCGTCGATGCGCACCGTGCCGTCGGTCATCCGAACGCCCCCTCCTTCGCCGGCCCGTCCGCGCCGACGTCTCCTCTGCTCGTCCTGGCCTCGTGCAGCGTCGTCCTCTGCGGAGTCCGTCACCAGGGACGGCCGGCGGTGTCCTTCCGGTTCCGGCTCAGCCACTCCCGCAGTTCGGTGATCCGGGGCCGCTTCTCGCGCTGCTCGCGTGCGTTGCGGTCCAGTTCCTCGAACAGCCGCTGCGAGCGGTGCTCGGTGTCCATCTCGTCGAGGATGCGGTTCACCTCGGTCAGGACCGCGCCGTGCAGCTGCCAGTGCCGGGAGTCGCGCCGCACCTCCTGGAGCAGTAGCCGGGCGAGGCGGTCGCGGGTCGAGGCGGCCTGGCGCAGCCCGGCGGCCAGCCGCTCCTCGGCGGACTCCGCGTCCGAGCTGGTGCTGGAGGTGACCAGCACCGCGAAACTCACCACGGCGTCGGCGACCTCCGACAGCAGCTGTTCCACCGTCGCGCCGGTGTCCGTCGGGAACAGCGGCTCCGGCTCGCGTTCCTTCGCCAGGTCGGTGAGGGTACGGGCCAGCACCCGCAGGACGACCGTGCAGATCTCCAGCGTGTCCAGGCCGGTGCGCAGCACCACCCGGTACAGCAGGCCCTCACGGACGCGCGGGTTGAGCCGCAGGCTGTCCTCGGCCTGCCTGAGGGCCGCGTCCACCTCGACGATGTCGTGGTCGAGGCGCCGCGCCTCGTGCAGCCGGGCCGCCGCCCGGTGCACCGGGGTCTGTCCGGCCGCCTCCTCGCCCATGCGCAGCATCAGCTGCCGCACCCGGCGGGCCAGCCCCTCGATGGACTCTCCGGCCTCCTCCACCCACACCGGCGGCGCCAGCAGCAGGTTGCAGGCCAGCCCGACGGTCGCGCCGATCAGCGTCTCCACCACCCGGGCCCACGCGGTGTCGCCGTGGGTGGTGACGCCGAGCACCAGCATCGCGCTGATCGCCACCTCGGGCACGAACTCCTCGGCCCGTACGAACCGTCCCACCACCAGCGAGGCGACGATCAGCAGCCCGAGGCTCCACCACGTCAGACCCACCAGCAGGCTGAAGGCGATGGCCACGAGGACGCCGGTCACCACCGCGTTCACGCGGCGGAAGCCGGTGGTGAGCGTGGCGTACAGGGTGACCTGCACGACCAGCAGCGCGGTCAGCGGCGCCGTGAGGGGCGCGGCCTCGGGACTCAGCCGCAGCGCGATGACGTACGACACCGTCGCCGCGAACGCCGACCGCAGGGTCTGCTCCAGCACGGGGTCGTGGTGCCGCTTCGCGAACTCCACGACGGTCGCCGTCACCTCACGTACCTTTCGCATCCTGTGGGCTGTTCCCCGTCCACCGGCGAATCGAACGTATGCGACGCCGACCGCGGGCGTCCGCACCCGCGCGGCGGCCCGGGTGCGGGGCCGCAGGGGGACGGCGACGGGTGCGGAGCCGGGGCGCGCGGTCAGGCGGTCAGCCTGTCGAGGAACGCGAAGAGGTTGCCGGTCGCGCGGGCGATCTGCTCGTCCACGGTGAGGCTCTCCTCGAAACGGCCGCCGCTCTCCGGCACCCTGCGGCCCCGCAGATACAGCGAACAGGCCAGGTCGGTGCACATGTACACACCGACCGAGTTGCCCTCGCGGCCCGCCGGACCCGCCTTCCGCGCGGTCATCAGGGCGACGCCGCCGCGCGGATGGGTGGTCAGGCACAGCGAGCACATGCTGCGGTGCAGGAGGCCGCGCTGCGCGGGCTGGAAACGCATCGCGACACCGACGAGGCGTTCGTCACGTTCGACGACGACATAGCTCCGGTCGGGTGCCCCGGGATCCCGCCAGCCGAGGAAGTCGAGATCCTCCCAGGGGCGTTCACCGAGATCGCGCGGCACGGCGAGCCGCTTGGCCTCGCCCTTCGAGCAGTTGATGAAAGAGGCGCGGACGTCCTGCTCGGTGAGTGGTCTCACGGTGGGGCTCCAGAGGGCCGGGAGGGAAACCTAGGGGTCCTAGGTTTTGGTGGTGCCAGGGTAGGGAGCCCCGGGCGGGGGAGGCCAATGGGTTTCCCCGCGGAATGCTCTCCGGTCGCGCCCCGGATCCGCCCGGCACCGCGTCGGGGCGGGCGCCCCGTGCCGGACACCGGACGGCGCGAGGCGCCCCGCCGCAAAGTTCACGGCATGAATTAAGGGGTTGAGGAAAGTCGCGCCGAGGCGGGCCGCAAGGGTATGTTGCAGGCCGGGCAGGGGCTGGAAGGAGCCACATGGCGGGGCGGAACGGACGCACGGTACGCGACCTCAGGCGGGCCAACCGCACGGCGGTGCTGCAACGGCTCTACTTCGACGGCCCTCTCAGCCGCTTCGAACTGGGCCCGGCCACCGGACTGAGCTCGGGCTCCGTCAGCAACGTCGTCTCCGACCTCGTCGCCGACGGCCTGGTCGAGGAGGCCGGCAGCGTCGACTCGGACGGCGGCCGGCCCCGCACCCTGCTGCGCGTGGCCCCCACCAGCGGCCACATGATCGGCGTCGACGTCGGCGAGACCCGGGTCCGCATCGAACTCTTCGACCTGGCCCTCACCGAACTCGCCCGCACCGAGCGCCCCCTGACCCCGCAGCGCTACGACGTCGACGTCATCGTCGACCACATCAGGGCGGGCATCGCCGAAGTCCTCGCGGCGGCGGAGATCGCCCCCGACCGGCTCCTCGGCGTCGGCATCGGCGTACCCGGCATCGTGGAGCGCACCGCCGACCGGGGCGCCGTCGTGCACGGACAGACCATCGGCTGGGACGCCGTACCGCTGGAAGCGCTGCTGCGCACCGGCTCCCACCTGCCCGGCACCGTCCCGTACTTCATCGACAACGGCGCCAAGACCCTCGGTCAGGCCGAGATGTGGTTCGGCGCCGGACGCGGCGCCCGCAACGCGCTCGTGGTCCTCTTCGGCTCCGGCGTCGGCGCCTGCCTCGTCACCCCCGAGGTGGAGCACGGCCGGGCCGTCGAGTGGGGCCATCTGACGGTACGGGTCAGGGGGCGCCGCTGCCGGTGCGGCTCGCTCGGCTGCCTGGAGGCCTACGCGGGCGCCGAATCGCTGCTCGCCCGGTGGCGCGAGGAGGGCGGACGGCCGCCCGCCGACACCGACGAGGAGACCGCGCTCACCGCGATGCTCGCCGCCGCCTACCCGGCCGAGGGCGAGGCCGCCGACCCCGTCGCGCTCGCCGTCCTGGAGGAGACCGCCGAGTACCTGGGCGCCGGACTGTCCGACCTGATCAACCTCTTCCAGCCCGAGCGCATCCTCATCGGCGGCTGGGCCGGCCTCCAGCTCGGCACCCGCTTCCTGCCCGCCGTACGCCGCCACGCCGTGTCGTACGCGCTGCGGCACCCGGCCGGGAAGGTCACCATCGACCTCGGCCGTCTCGGCCCCGACGCGGTCACCGTCGGCGCCGCCATCCTGCCGCTCGCCGACTTCTTCGCCCGCGGCGGGCGCCGCGCCGAGCCGGAGCCGGAGGGCCCGCCGCCCGCGTGGCACGCCGCGCTGGCCGAACGCGCGCCGCACTGAGGTTTGGCGGCGCGCCCCGGCGGTACCCGGTGTGATCGCACGACGGAAGGAGCACGCTGTGGCCGACCGCCGCGACACGCCCCAGCCCGTACCCCGGGATCTGCAGGACCAGCAGGCCGACTCCGGCGAGGACCCCTGGGAGGTGCCCGTCGGGCGCCCCGAGGACACTGCGGCCGAGGGGGAGCAGACGGACTCCGAGGACGTCCCCGACACCGACGAGGCCGGCACGGGCCGGCAGGGTGCCCCGCACCAGTCGGGCAGCAACCCGGAACAGCCCGTCCCGGACGAGTCCTCCGCCTGACCGGACGCCGGAGCCAGGTGTTCGGCCCGCCCCCGGGCGCCTGGGACGGGGGCCCCTGCCCTTTTGCCCGTCAGTCGACAACGTTGCCGACGACGAGGCGTGCGCGGGCCGGCAGGGTGTCCCGCACGATTCGGGCAGCAACCCGGAACAGCCGGTCCCGGACGAGTCCTCCGCCTGACCGGACGCCGGAGCCGGGTGTCCGGCCGACCCCGCGCGCCCGGGACGGCGGGCCTGCCTTCTGGCCCCGTCAGCCGACCTTGCGGCCCCGCAGGGGCTCCGTCGGCGCGCCCGCACCCTCCTTGAGACCCCGCAGGAACTCCTCCAGCACCTCGGTGGAGTCCCGTACCGGCCGCCAGCCGAGTTCGGCACGCGCGCGGGTGCAGTCCATCAGCGGCAGCCGCAGCACCGCGTCGAAGAGATGGGGCGAGGCCGGCAGCAGACGCAGCCCCCACGCGGCGGCGATCGCCGACCGGGCCGCCGTACGCGGCATCCGCACCCGGCGCGTGCCCAGCAGCCCGCCCAGCAGTTCCGCGTCCACCGGCGGTTCGGCCGCCAGATTGAACGGACCCCGCACGTCGGAGTGCACCGCCAGGCAGTACGCGTTCGCGGCGTCGTCGGTGTGCAGCGCCTGCGCCCGCAGCCCGGGGACGTCCGGCAGGAACGGCAGCAACTCGGGCCGGGCCAGCGGCCCCGGCAGGAGCCTGCCGCCGAAGATCCGGCGCTGCTCACTGGCGGACTGCCGCTTGAAGAGGAACGCCGGCCGCATCCGCACCACCCGGATGCCGGGATGATCCCGTTCGAACGTGTCCAGCGCACGCTCCAGGTAGGCCTTCTCCCGGCAGTAGGCGGCGTCCGGCCAGCCGTGCGTCGGCCACGACTCGTCGACCGCGCGGACCTTGGGGCCCGGCGAGTACGCGCCCACCGACGACGCGTGCACCAGCGCCGGCACGCCCGCCTCGGCGACCGCCTCGAACACCCGTATGGAGCCGAGGACGTTGGTGCGCCAGGTCGCCGCCGGGTCGCGCGTCGGCTGGAACGCCCACGCCAGGTGCACCACCGCGTCGGCCCCCGCGAACCGGGGGACGAGATCAACCCGCGGGGACGCGAGGTCCACCGAGGCCCACTCCGTCTTCTGCGGCGACCAGTCGGGGATCCGCCGGGCCAGGCCCAGCACGGACCCCACCGCCGGATCCTCCGACAGCAGCCGCACCACACTGGTGCCCACGTTGCCGGTGGCGCCCGTGACCACGATCCTGCCGCCCGCTGCGCTGCTCACCATGAGCTCCTCTCGGCCGCCGACTGCGGGGAGGCGCCCGCACACCCGGGCACCCCGCGGGAGGTGCCCGGGTACCCGGCGGGCCGCGATGTCACCTCCCCGGCGCGCCGCGCGTCGTCTCACTCGGCGAAGGCGTTCACGCCCGTCAGGTCCGCCGACAGCTCCCACAGGCGGGCCGCCTGCTCCCGGTCGGTCGCCCAGGCCTTGACCCCGCCCCGGCCGCCGTCCTCCCCGGCGGGTTCGGCGACGTCGCAGTCCTCCAGGTAGAGACCGCCCAGGCCGTCGAGCCGGGGCGAGGTCGCCGCCCACACCTGGGTGGCCGCGCCCTGCTGGGGGGTTTTGAAGCCTTCCGGGTTCAGCGGGTTGCCGGCCTCGTCGATCCAGCCGCGCTCCACCATCTCCGCCTTCGGCAGGTGCCGCTGGAGGGGGGTGAGGATGCCACCGGGGTGCAGGGCGAAGGCACGGACCCCGGTGCCCCGGCCGAGCCGGTCGAGCTCGACGGCGAACAGCACGTTCGCCGTCTTGGCCTGCCCGTACGCCGCCCACTTGTCGTAGTCGCGTTCCCAGTGGACGTCGTCCCAGCGGATGCCGGAGGAGTGGTGGCCGCGGGAGGAGACGGAGACGACGCGGGCGCCGCCCCCGGCCTCGATCGCCGGCCACAGGCGGTTGACCAGGGCGAAGTGACCGAGGTGGTTGGTGGCGAACTGCGCCTCCCAGCCGGGCCCGACCCGCGTCTCGGGGCAGGCCATGATGCCCGCGCTGTTGATGACGAAGTCCAGGGAGCGCCCGGTGGCGAGGAACCGGTCGGCGAAGGTGCGGACGCTGTCCAGGTCGCCGAGGTCGAGCTCGTCCACCTCGACGCCGTCGATGCCGGCCAGTGCCTCGCGGGCGGCGGCGGTGCGGCGCGCGGGCACGACGACGCGGGCTCCGGCTCCGGCGAGGGCGCGGGTGGTTTCCCGGCCGAGTCCCGAGTAGCCGCCGGTGACGAGGGCGAGCTTCCCGGTCAGGTCGAGCCCGGCGAGGACGTCGTCGGCGGTGCTCCGGGCACCGAAACCGGAGCCGAGGGGGCGCTGTGCGGCGCCGTTGTCGTTGGGGCTGTCGATGTCGTTCATGCCCGGGACGCTATGTGTGTGAGTGCTCTCGAAGTCAACGCCGACGCGTCCAGGGCGTTTCCGGGAAGGCGGGCCCCGACCCGGAGAACGGGGAAGCCCCGGCCGCGACGGGGGAATCACGGCCGGGGCGGCTCAGTGGTGGGCACGGTCGCGGTGGCGCCCCGCGGCGAAGGTCTCCGCAGGTCTCGTTCCGAAGGAGCGGCCCTGGGGTGCGACCCGGGACACGGTCCCCTCTGTACCCACGATTGGTTCAACGGGCAATTACTGGTGGGTGTTCCCGGGCCCGCCGCCAGGCGTGGTGATCCGCGTCACGCCTCCCTGCCTGCACCGCCACCGCGCCTGCCGCCTGCCACGTCACCACCCCCTCACGCCCTCACCCCGTCACCCGTTCGCCCGTCCACCTGTCGCCCCGTCCGCCCGTCACCCCGTCGCCGGGGCCTCCCGTCACCCCGCCCGCCCGTCACCCGGGCAGCCGCTCCCGGTGTCCGCCCGGCTCGGTCTCCGCCCAGATGTTCTCCGCCTGGAGCAGCAGCGTCCCGAGGACGGCCGCGCGGGCCGCCTCCTGCCCGGCATGGTCACGCAGACTCAGCTGGAGCCGTTCGTGCAGCTCGTCCAACTCCGTCATGGCCGCCCGGTCCGCGGCAGGGCCTCCCGCAGAGGCCACGGCGGGTTCGGCGGCAGAACCCGCGTCCGGCTCCGCGTCCGGCTCCGCGTCCGGCTCCGCGTCCGGGCCCGTCCGCGCGTCGGACGGCCACTCGCTCCACGCGTGACAGGCCTCGCCGATCAGCTCCAGCAGCCGGGCGTACGTGCGCAGCGCCCCGGCCTCGGGCGGCACGGGCGTACGGCTGTCGTCGGCCGACACCGCCAGGGTCCGCACCAGCGTCCTGACATGCCCGGTGATCCTGCTCCACCGCTCGTCCTCGGCCTCGTCGGGCAGCGACGCCGGCGCCCGGTACACCAGATGCAGCCAGCGCCTCGTCAGCCACAGGCTCTCCCGGCTCCAGCCGCGCGCCGACCGCAGCCCCTCGAGCCGGCGCTCCAGCCGGGCCGCGGCGTACGACCAGTCGGCCGCCGTCGACGCGTCCCAGTCGCCGCGCCGCAGATCGGCGGCCACCTCGTGCAGGACGTCCCCGGTCTGCTTCGCGAGCCCCGCGAGGTTCTCCCGCACGTCCCGCAGGTGTACCGGGGGCAGCACCAGCGCGTTCACGGTCACGCCGATCACCGCGCCGAGCGCCGCCTGCCCCAGCCGGTGGGCCACCGCCGCGCCGCTCACGGTGCCCGAGGCGAGGGTGAACAGGGCGGTGGTCGCGGCGTAGACGCCCTGGTCGCCGAAGCGGTGCCAGTTCGCCAGCAGCATCAGCGCCGGGACGGACAGCGCCAGGGCCACCAGGACGTCGCCGGCGAGCAACTGCGCCCCCGACGCGAGCAGCGCCCCCACACAGATCGCTGCGAACTGCTGCCCGGCCCGCCGGAGCGAGCTGTAGACCGTCGCCTGCACCAGGACCAGCGCCACCCACGGCGCCATCAGGGCCATCGGGTCGCGCAGCCACTCGTCCGCGATCACCCACGCCAGCAGCGCCGCCCCCGCCGCTTTGAGGGACTGCACCAGGAGGTCCCGCTCCCGGCCCGGGCCGCGCAGCGCGGCCCGCCCCGACTCGACAAGACCTCGTGCCTCCCTGCCCACCGCTTCCGTCGCTCGCGTCATGCGGGGGCGGGTATCCGATCATGCGGGGGATATCCGGACCGTGCGGCGGATCACGCCCCTCACGCCGCGAGAGGACTGTCGGCCAGGGACTGCAGGAGGTGCGCGGGATCGTCGTACACGGCGTCCGCGCCCGCCTCCTCCAGATCGGCGCGCGGGAGGCCGCCGCACAGCACGGCCACACAGCGCACCCCGGCCCGGCTTGCCGCCCGCATGTCCCACACCGTGTCGCCGACGAGCACCGCGCGGCCGGCGGGCACGCCGGCGAGTTCCAGGGCCTGTTCGACGGGTTCCGGATGGGGCTTGCCCTGCGCCACGTCCTCGGCGCTCGCGGTCGCGGTGATCGCGTCGTCGGCGTCGATGGCGCGCCGCAGCGCCGACAGTTCCGGCCCGCTCGCCGACGTGACGAGCACGACCCGCCATCCGTCGCCGGCCACCGTGCGCAGCAGCCGCCCCGCGTCGTCCAGGGCGGGCAGCCGGTCGAAGTACTGCCCGTAGAGCGCCTTGTGCGCGGCACTGATCGCCTCGTCGCGGCCGGTGTCGCGTTCCTCGCCGAGCACCTGGGCGATCAGGTCCGTGGAGGGCAGCCCGACCGCGCGGTGCAGGGCGTGCATCGGCACCCGGAGCCCGGCCTGCCGGAAGGCCTCCCACCAGGCGGTGACGTGCAGGTGGTTGGTGTCGACGAGGGTGCCGTCGACGTCGAACAGGGCGGCGCGTGCTTCCATGCGTACGTTCTCCCTTCGAAGCGGTGGGGCGGGCAGGTACGGGCCGGATGTACGGCGGGGGTCGGGTACCACGTCAGGGGCTGCCCACGCCGTCGGGCAGCCGCCGCTCCCGGGTCCAGGCCAGCAGCTCGTCGGCCGGCCACGTCGTGACGATCCGCTCGGCGGGCACCTCGCACTCCTCCGCCCGCGCGCACCCGAGGATCTGCCAGTCCAGCTGGCCGGGGGCGTGCGCGTCGGTGTCGACGGAGAACAGCAGGCCCGCGTCCACCGCCCGCCGCAGCAGCCGGCGCGGCGGGTCCAGTCGCTCGGGCCTGCTGTTGATCTCCAGGGCGGTGCCGGTCTCCGCGCACGCCGCGAACACCTCGTCGGCGTCGAACTCCGATTCGGGCCGCCCCCGCCCGGTCACCAGCCGCCCGGTGCAGTGCCCGAGCACGTCCGCGTGCGGGTCGCGTACGGCGGCCACCATGCGGCGGGTCATCGTGCGGGCGTCCATGCGCAGCTTGGAGTGCACCGACACGACCACCACGTCGAGCCGGTCCAGCAGGTCCGGCTCCTGGTCGAGGGAGCCGTCGTCGAGGATGTCGCACTCGATGCCGGTCAGCAGCCGGAACGGCGCCCAGGTCTCGTTCAGCTCCGCGACCACGTCGAGCTGCGTGCGCAGCCGCTCGGCCGACAGGCCCTTGGCGACCGTCAGACGGGGGGAGTGGTCGGTGAGTACCGCCCACTCGTGGCCCAGCGCCGCCGCCGTCCGGCCCATCTCCTCGATGGGGCTGCCGCCGTCCGACCAGTCGGAGTGCAGATGGCAGTCCCCGCGCAGCAGCGCCCGCAGCCCGTCGCCGGCCCGCGGCCCCGGATCGCCCGCCTCGTCCTCCAGCCTGCGCAGGTAGCCGGGCGTCTCCCCGGCCAGCGCCTCGCGCGCCACCTGCGCGGTCTTCGGGCCCACCCCCTTGAGCGACTCCAGCGACCCGGCCGCGGCGCGCTCACGGACCTCCTGGGCGCCCAGCGCCGCCATCGCCCGCGCGGCGGTGCGGAAGGCACGTACGCGGTACGTCGGCGCCAGGGACCGCTCCAGCAGGAAGGCGATCCGGTCCAGAGCCTCGACGGGGTCCATCGCCACGCGGCCACCTCCAGGGTTCCCCACGCCTGGCTCCAGGGTTCCCCACGGCCGCCGGCCCCGCACGGCGGACGGCGCATGGCGCCGCCCCTGAAACGCCTGACACGCGACGTGTCTGACGGACCCGGTGCGCCCGACAGGGCCCGCGTCCGTGAAGGCATCCGGCCCGGTACGGAGGGGACCCTCCGTACCGGGCCGGGGGGCGGGCCGGAAGCATACGGGGCTTGACGGACGACGGTGGCGGGGTTAGC
>NZ_JBEXVL010000028.1:0-71875 GCF_040638805.1 Streptomyces sp. NPDC005925
CCCCGCCCGTCAACACCCGGCAGCAGCGGTGCTATCCGCTCCCACGCCACATCCGTCAGCTCACCACGACCCACCACAAGATCAATTATCAGACAAGGCCTAGCGGGTGGGATCATGCTCGCCACTGCCGGCGGCCGGGCTCCCCCCGGGGCGGAACCGTGGCCGCCGGTCGTCGGTGGAAGGCTGCTCAGCCCAGCTCGGCTCCCTTGGCCGCGGCCTCCTCCTCCGTGCGGGCCTGCCCGGTGGCGAGCGTGCCGCCCGAACTTTCCAGGTGGGCACGGACGAACCACTGGAACTGCTCCAGGTCGCGCAGCTGCCCGACGAGCAGATCCTCGGTGGCGGTGTCGATGTCACCCGCCTCCTTGACCGCGGCACGGACGCCCTCGATCACTCCTGTGTAGACGAGGTCGAGCGCACCGAGATGGGCGATCGCGTCGGCCCGGCCGATGGAGTAGTCGTCCCAGGTCCGCTCGGCGACGAGCACTCCCGGTGTTCCCTGCGCGACGCCGCCGAGAGCGGCCATGCGCTCCGCCACGTCGTCGGCCATGTCCCGGACCCGGTCCACCTGCGGGTCGATCATCTCGTGGACGGCGATGAAGTGCGGGCCGACCACGTTCCAGTGCACGTGCTTGAGGGTGAGGTGCAGGTCGTTCAGCGCGTGCAGGCGCAGCCGGAGCAGACCGATCAGCCGGCCGGCCGCCTCGCGCTCGATGCCGGGCACCGTGTACTTCGGGGTCAGATCCTGCGTCATGGTTCACCTCGGTTGTCGACAAGGAGTACGGAACTGCCACAGCACGGTTTCCCCGGTTCGCCCAGGTCAGGCCTGCGCGAACCGGGGAAACCGTGCTGTGGGGAGAGTGATCGTCCGGCGAACCCGGGGAGACGGGCATCCTTGCGGCCGCCTGTCTCCCGGCCCGCAGGAGACGACGGGACAGTCACCCTTTCGCCGTCCACGGGGCCCGTCCGGCTGCCACGACAACGGAGAAGGTCACGTGCCCGCTGTCGCGCATGGCGATCGGCAATCGGGCAATGCGGCAGGGGTGACACGTGTGGGAATGATCGTCCTGACTCTGGTGACCGCCCTCGGGGCCCTGGCCGCGGCGGTCGTCATCTCGCCCGCCTGGTGGTTCGCGGCACTCCCACTCACGTTCGTGAGTGCGCTGGGTGTCCGGGATCTGGTGCAGCGCCGGCACTCGGTGCTGCGCAACTACCCCGTCCTCGGCCACGCCCGCTTCCTCATGGAGCGCATACGGCCGGAGCTGCAGCAGTATTTCATCGAGCGGAACTACGACGGGCGCCCCTTCGACCGGGACGTGCGCAGCATCGTCTACGAGCGCGCCAAGGGTCTCGACGCGGAGGAGCCGTACGGCACCGAGCGGGACGTGTACCAGCCCGGTCACGAGTTCCTGGTCCCGTCGATGGCGCCGTGCCCGGTGCCGAAGAACCCGCCACGCGTACGGATCGGCGGCCCGGACTGCCGTCGTCCGTACGACATGGCACTGCTGAACGTCTCGGCGATGAGCTTCGGCTCGCTGTCCGCCAACGCGATCCTCGCGCTCAACGGGGGTGCCGCGGCGGGGGGTTTTGCCCACGACACCGGGGAGGGTGGGCTCTCCGAGCATCACCTCCGTCCGGGAGGCGACCTCGTGTGGGAAATCGGCACCGGATATTTCGGCTGCCGCACCGGCGAAGGCGACTTCGACGCGGCCGAGTTCGCCGACAAGGCCGCACACGATCACGTCAAGTGCGTGTCCCTGAAACTGTCGCAGGGCGCGAAACCCGGCATCGGCGGTGTCCTGCCGGGCGCCAAGGTCAACGACGAGATCGCCCGGGTCCGGGACGTGCCCGCGGGGCGGACGGTCGTCTCCCCGCCGTACCACCGGGTGTTCTCCACCCCGCGCGAACTCGTGCTCTTCATCGCCCGCATGCGTGAGCTGTCCGGTGGCAAACCCACCGGGTTCAAACTGTGTGTGGGCTCGCGCCGGCAGTTCCTGGCCGTGTGCAAGGCCATGCTGGAGGAGGGCACGGCGCCCGACTTCATCGTGGTGGACGGCGCCGAGGGCGGGACCGGTGCGGCGCCGCTGGAGTTCGCTGATCATGTCGGCGCACCGCTCACCGAGGGCTTGCAGGTCGTGCACAACGCCCTCGTGGGCGCGGGCCTGCGCGACCGGATCAAGATCGGGGCCAGCGGCAAGATCGCCACCGGCACCGACCTGGTCAAACGCATGGTGCAGGGTGCCGACTACGGCAACGCCGCACGGGCGATGATGTTCGCCGTCGGCTGCATCCAGGCGCAGAGGTGCCACACGAACACCTGCCCCACCGGTGTCACGACCCAGGACCCGCGCCGTGCCCGTGCCCTCGACGTCCGTGACAAGACGACGCGCGTCCAGCGCTTCCAGGAAGCGACCGTGGCCGGCGCCCTGCAGATCATGGCGTCCATGGGTGTCACCGACCCCGCGCAACTGCGTCCGCACATGCTCCGCCGACGCGTCGACCCCTGCACCGTGCGCTCCTACGAGGACCTGTACGAGTCGCTCGCGCCGGGGCAGCTGCTCACCGGGGCGCCCGCGTCCTGGGCGGCCGACTGGCAGGCCGCCGACCCCGACCGTTTCACCGTCTGACCTGGAGGAATCACGTGCCCCGTACTGTTGCCCGCGTCATCGTGGACGCGCTGAGCGAGCTCGACGTGCGCCAGGTGTTCGGCGTCGTGGGAGACGCCCTCAATCCCCTGACGGACGCCATCCGCACCACCGAGGGCGTCGAGTGGGTGGGCTGCCGGCACGAGGAGGCCGCAGCCTTCGCCGCGAGCGCCCAGTCGCAGCTCACCGGAACCCTCGGCGTGTGCATGGGCACGGTCGGGCCCGGTTCCGTCCACCTGCTCAACGGGCTGTACGACGCGGCCAAGAGTCACGCGCCGGTTCTGGCCATCGCCGGTCAGGTACCGCTCGCCGAACTCGGCAGCGACTACTTCCAGGAGGTCGACAACGACGCCCTCTTCAGCGACGTGGCCGTCTTCCGGGCGACCATCACCTCTCCCGACCAGCTCCCGCAGATGCTGGAGACGGCGGTGCGCCACGCACTGGGCCGCAAGGGCGTCGCTGTCCTCACCGTGCCGGGCGACCTGGGCGACCGGGAACTCACCGACGACCGGCCGGCCCGGTTCTCCCTGAACGCTCCGGTGAGCCGGCCGGACGCGCCGGCCGTCCGCCGCGCCGCGGAACTCCTCGACCGCTCCGGACGGATCACCCTGCTCGTCGGTGAGGGCGCACGCGCCGCCCGCGAGGACGTCCTCGCCCTCGCCGACCGCCTGGCGGCGCCGATGGTGCTCACCCTGAAGGCCAAAGCGGGCTTCGAGGGCGACGGCAACCCCTTCCAGGTCGGCCAGACCGGGCTGATCGGCAACCCCGCCGCCGCGGCGGCTCTCCAGGACGCGGACACCCTGCTGCTGCTCGGCACGGACTTCCCCTACCGGGACTGGTATCCCGAGGGCCGGACCGTCATCCAGGTGGACACCGAGGCCACCCACATCGGCCGCCGGGTACCGGTGGACGTCGGGCTCGTGGGGGACACCGGCGCCACCGTACGCGACCTCCTGGACAACCTCGGCGCCGCGCCCGCGGACTCAGGTGACCGCTCCCACCTGGACAAGGCGCGGGACCGCTTCGCCCAGTGGCGCACAGGCCAGACGCGACTCGCCGACCCCTCGCACGACAAGGGCGTCGTGGGCCGCATCCGTTCCGCGCTGGACAACCGTGCCCACGGCATCCGCCCCGAAGCGCTGGCCGCGTCCGTCGACCGGATCGCGGCGGACGACGCCGTCTTCACCTCCGACACGGGCATGGCCACGGTGTGGCTCTCCCGCTTCGTCGAGATGCGCGGGGACCGGCGCCTCATCGGCTCCTACAACCTCGGCTCGATGGCCAATGCCATGCCCCAGGCGCTGGGTGCCCAGTGCCTGGACCGCGAGCGCCAGGTCGTGGCCTTCTGCGGTGACGGGGGACTGAGCATGCTCCTCGGCGACCTCATGACCCTCAAGACGTACGACCTTCCCGTGAAGCTCGTCGTCTTCGACAACCGCCGGCTGGGCATGGTGAAACTCGAACAGGAGCAGTCCGGCCTGCCCGAGTTCGGCACCGTGCTCGACAACCCCGACTTCGCAGCCGTAGCCGAGGCCATGGGCATCACCGGCATCCGCGTGACCGACCCGGACCAGGTGGAGAGCGCCGTGCGACGCGCCTTCCGCACTCCCGGCCCGGTCCTGCTCGACGTCCTCACCAACCCCGACGAGATCGCCGTTCCGGCCAAGCCGACCGTCGAGCAGGGGTGGGGTTTCGCGGTGGCCAAGATGAAGGAGGTCGTACGAAGCCACGGAGAGCGGGACTGAGGCCGACGGCACTACGAGGAATGGGATCCGGGGGCCGGGGTAAGCGCCTCCTTGCCGGACGACGGACCGGTGAGGACGAGACCGATCGATGGGGAGGGCGCATGATGACGACGACCGCGCAGTCCGCTGAGCAGGCTGTAAATATTGCGGAGATCACGGATCCCTCCAAGGTCGCGCCCAAGGACGCGCGAGAGTTGTCGAAGGCGTTCTTCGGCCGACTGGCGGTGCTCGAGGAGGGCACCCCCGAGTACCAGTACGCCCGCAACACGCTGATCGAGATGAACATGTCCCTGGTCCGCTACGCGGCCGGCCGGTTCCGCAGCCGTGGGCCGGAGGAGATGGAGGACATCGTCCAGGTCGGCATGATCGGACTCATCAAGGCGATCGACCGGTTCGAACTGTCCCGCGAGGTCGAGTTCACCTCCTTCGCCATTCCCTACATCGTGGGCGAGATCAAGCGCTTCTTCCGCGACACCTCCTGGGCCGTTCACGTTCCCCGGCGACTCCAGGAGGCCCGCGTCCAGCTCGCCCGGGCCGGCGAGGAACTGCGCAGCCGACTGGGCCGGACACCGACGACCAAGGAGCTCTCCGAGCTGATGAGCCTGCCGGAGAACGAGGTCGTCGAGGCGCAGCTGGCCGCGAACGGCTACAAGTCGTCCTCCCTCGACGCCGCGATCAACGGCAGCGAGGAGGGTGAGACCGCGCTGGCGGACTTCATCGGCGACGAGGACGCCGCCCTGGGCCTGATCGAGGACTTCCATGCCCTCGCCCCGATGATCGCCGAGCTCGACGAGCGTGACCGCAAGATCATCCACTGGCGGTTCGTCGAGGAACTCACGCAGGCCGAGATCGGTGAACGTCTCGGCGTCTCCCAGATGCACGTCTCCCGGCTGATCTCCCGGCTCCTGGCGCGCCTGCGCGAAGGAATGCTCAGCACCGCCTGACCGTCGCCGGCCCCGTGTCCTCACGCAGCGGCGGCGCGGAGGGTGGGCGTGAGCATCGGCGGGTGGAGGCGTCCGGCCCCGTGGGCCGGACGCCCGCTGCCGTTCGCGGGGCTGGAAGGCCCGCCCCACCGGCCGGGCACCGCCCGGGCCGTGGTTTCCCCGGGGCGGGCGGCGAACCCGGCAGACGGAGATCGGCCCACCGCGCCCGAGACGTCGGCGGGCGGGGAAGCCGCGTCGAGCAGAGGAAACCCGGACCGGGCAAGCGCTGCCGGAACCTGCTCCGCCCGCAGCCAGGAGACGGATCGCCCGCGGACGGGGCTCTTTGCCCACCCCGTGACATGCCCGTCGCGCGGGTACGGGCTGTAGGACGCCCCGGACGCTACGAGCGGTCCGCCACCGTTACGCGGAGACCGTCTCCTCTCCCCGTGGGGGCTTCATCAGCTCTGCGTTGAACTGAGCGCCGGCGAGAAGCGCCAGATTCGACAACCAGAGCCAGATCAGGAAGACCACCACGCCCGCCAGTGATCCGTACAGGCGGTGATAGGCGCCGACGTGGGCGGTGTAGAGGGCAAAGCCGAACGAGACGGCCAGCAGCAGCACCAACGCCAGCGCGCCACCGGGTGCCATGCTCCTGACGGGGCGGGAGGATGCCGGGCCCGAGCGGTACAGGACGAGCACCAGGGTGACGGCGACCGCGGTGACGACCGGCCACCGCAGTGTGTCCCAGACGTCCTGCAGTCCACCACCCAGATGCAGGGCCCGGCCCAGACGCCGCGCCAGGCTCCCGGTGACGAGCAACGCGAGGGTCGACGTGAGAAACAGGGAGATCAGCACGAGCGCCGTCGCGATGATGCGCGGAGCGGTGCGCCATACCGGTCGTTTCGCGCTGATCTGGTGCATGGCGTGCAACGCCCGGCGGAACACGCTCAGATAACTGCATCCCGACCACAGGGCACCTGCCCCGGCGAAGAAGACCAGCGTCCATGCCGCCGACGACTGGTCGGCCATCTGCCGCAGGGTGGTGCGCAGCAGAGGGCGGGACGCGGCAGGGACGGCCTGCGACATTCGGTCGATCACTTCGGGTTTGGCCGTGGGCATGGTCAGACCCAGGATCGAGAGGATCACCAGCAGCAGGGGAAACAGGGCCAGGACCGCGTAATAGGTCAGCGCGGCGGCCCAGTCCGTGATGTCGTCGTTCCAGACGGCCGCGGGCGTCCGGCGCAGCGCCGCCCACCATCGAGCCGTGTGATCGTCCTCATCGTCCATGACGCGGATGCCCCCTCGGTCCATGTACGGATGCCCCGGGCGCCTTCCGCGTCGCCGGTACGGCCGGCGGACGGTCACAGACGGCCACGGGCTCGGCCCCTTCGCCTCGGACGGCCACCGCGCCGTGAACAGCCGTCGCCATGCTCCCGTGTGGCCGGGGAACGTGGAGGCGCGGGCTCGTTGGCCGCCGCGGCGAAGGCCCGGGGCGAAGAGACGCGTGCCGTCGAAAAAGACCCTCCCGGCATTGCGCCGGCCAAACCTCTTTCCGCGTGCGCGGTGCGGGGGCGTGGTCAGTGCCGGAACACGTCCTTGGCCTTTTCCTTGGTCTCGCGGGCGTCCCCCGTACGCTTTTCTGCCCGTCCCTCAGCGGCCGTCCGGTCGTTTCCGGTAGCGCTTCCCAGGGATTCCTTCACCTTGCCCTCGACCTGTTCGGTCTTCGCCTTGGCCTTCTCGTCGGCAGCCATGGGAGAGCACCTCCTGATAAAGCTTTCCGGCGACGCGGTAACCCCGCTTCTGCCCCAATGTTCCCCTCACAAACAAGACGTCATTCCCTGATACGACGGCCGGACCCGTGCCCGTGTGGTGCCGGACGCCTGAGTGCGGGCCGGGGTCGGGTGGCGGAGAGGGTTCCACCGCTTGCACCAGCCTCAGCCGGGAGGCCTGTGCCGGTGACGGTGGGCACAGGCGCAGGTTCGGCGGAACCGCATGTTCCTCCGGCGCAGGACATGCCGGTGGGCCCCGGACACTGTCCGGGGCCCACCGATGGCTCGCGTGATGCGTACTTACTGGACTACCAGCGATACCAGCGGCCCTTACGGCCGCCGCTGTCCACGCTCCGGATGACGAAGCCCAGCAGCCAGACCACCAGCACGATGACGGCGATCCACCACAAGGCCTTCAGCGCGAAGCCCGCGCCGAAAAGGATGAGAGCCAGCAGTAGAACGAGAAGCAAGGGAACCATATGTATCAACCTCCGCCGCTTCTTGTGCCCGCCGACAGGCAGAACACACGGCCGAATTCCCGAGTTTCTTCGCCGCGCCTGCGGTCCGCGGGCAGACGAGTGGAGCCGGTCTACGGAGAACCGCTTTGTGCGGGGGCGGGGGTGCGCAGAGCGAGCATGGCGACGTCGTCGTCGTTGTCGTCGGGGCGGACCTGCTCCAGCAGGGAGTCGCAGAAGGCGGCAAGGGGGCGGTGGGCGAGGGAGGCCGCGTGCCGGCTCAGCCGGTTCAGTCCATGGTCGATGGAGTGGTGCGGGGTCTCGACCAGCCCGTCGGTGTAGAGCAAGAGCGTGGCCCGGGGCGGCAGGACGGTGAGGATGTCCGGGCGAGGACTGTCGACTCCGGTCCCGAGCAGCATGCCGTGAGCGTCGTCGAGGTAGCGGGCCTGCCCGTCATGGGTGACCAGCAACGGCGGCGGGTGGCCGGCGTTGGTCCAGCGCAGCCGCCACTGACTGTCGTCGCCGAGTGTGAGCCTGGCCAGGATCATGGTCGCCATCGGGACCTCGGCTATGTGCATCACGGCGTCGTCGAGCTGCTTGACGACAGCGCTGGGAGCGGCGGCCGGCTGCGACCACGCGAAGGCCCGCAGCATGTTGCGGACTTGCGCCATACCGGCTGCGGCGTCGAGATCGTGCCCGACGACGTCGCCTATGACCAGGGCGTGGGTACTGCCGGTCAGGGCGAAGGCGTCGTACCAGTCGCCGCCCACCGAAGAAGCGTGGGGAGCGGGCACGTACCGCGCGGTCATCTCCAGTCCGGGCACGGTGGGAAGCTGGGGCAGCAGGTGGCGCTGCATGGTTTCGGCGACTTTGCGCTGGCGCTGGTACAGGCGCGCGTTGTCCAGCGCCAGTCCGGCCCGACGGGTGATGTCCTCCAGCAGCGGAAGGTCGGCGGCGCCGAAGACATCGCGGGACTCCGAGCGGCCCAGGGTCAGGGCGCCGAGCACGTCTCGCAGGCCCCGAATGGGTGCGATGGCGGCGGAGTGGATGCCCGTCGCGGTGAAAAGGCGACGCTGCTCGAGTGCGATCCCGGAATCGGGAGGACCCTGGTAGGTGGACGGGCCGGCCAGTGAGGAGGCGGCGCCGCGCAGCGCCCGCGACAGGGGCATCGGGGACTCCTCCGGTACAGGCGGCATCGGGCCCTGCAGGTCGTCCCTGTCGATCAGGACTCCGTCCCGGTACTGCGCCACCAGAACACGGCGTACCTCGTCGTGTTCGGTGAGCAGGTCGACGACCGCCCAGTCCGCCAGCCGGGGCACGGCCAGGGCCGCCAGCCGGTGCACTGTCTCGTCCACGTCCAGCGTGGACGTGAGCTGTGTGGTCGTCTCCGCCAGCAGGGCCAGACGATCCAGTTCCGTCAGTGGTGCGGACGGCGCCCCGTCGTCCTCCGGAAGCGTGTCCCCCTGCGTCGGCTCGTACAGGAGTGCCAGCCCGCCCGGCCTGCCGGTGCCGAGTGAGTGGGGCGTGACCAGCCAGGACAACTGGATGAGGGCACCGTCCCCGCGGGCGAACCAGCCGGCCTCACCGTGCCGGGTGCTCCCAGTGAAAAGCGCCTTTCTCATCGCGCAGCGCGAGCGGGGCACGGCCTGCCCGTGGCCGTCCCGGCGCAGCAGGTCGTGGAAGTCCTGCCCGACGAGTTCCTCGGGGTTTCTGCGCAGCACCTGCTGCACCGCGCTGTTGGCCGTGACGATGAGGCCGTCGTCATCCACCACGATGGCGACGGCCTCGATGCCGTGCACGGTGTTGTCGAGCAGAGCGTCGGACCCCGCATGATGTCCGGACACGGAGACATCTCCGCGCGACGGGCAGTCGCGCCACCGAGGACCGTTCATGGGCGGCATGCTGTCAGGGCGTGCGGCGCGCTGCAACAGCGTCCGGGGCACCGTTGGCGCCCCTGTCACCGACCCGCTCCGCGCCGTTGCCGTACCGCACTCGTACCGCACTCGTGCCATCACGGTCCGTGAGATCCCGTTTTCCCGCTCCGGCGCAGGCCCGATGCAGCCGTCTGCCGTATGCGCTCGACCGACGCGACGATCCCTCACCGTTCACGTCCGTACGGTCTGTACGAGCCTCGGTCCGCCGCGTCGGCGCCGTGCCCTGTGGTCCTGCCGAGCCGGTCGGACCGCCGGCGGCGCAACGACGGCCGGGTGAGGGTGCGCCGGGCCGTGGACGACGGCAGGCGGCCTGATCCCGTGTGGTTCCATGGGAGGCGAGCCGCATCCGACCGGGCAGGGGGCGACAGTATGGCGACAGGGCCGAAGGCCGCCATGTCCCCTGAGCGGGAGCCGACGGCGGGACACCACTCCAGCTCGATCCGCCCCCACGACCGGGAGCGGGCCGGTCACCCCTGCGCGTGCCTCCGCGGCGGCCCGGGTCGGCTGATGTCCGGATCGACCGGATACGGCATACGGGATGTCGCCGCGGCCGCCGTCGCCGGATGGATACCGGCAGAAGAACCGGAACGGGAACTGTCCGCCCTGCGAAACCTGGACGCCGCCGTGCCGGCCGACGCGGTTGCCGGACGCCCCGGTTCCTCGCTGCGGATTCATCGTGCCCCGCCGCCCCCGCGACGGCTTCCGGATCCGGCCCCCGAACTCCGTCCCGCGGTGGAGGTCGTGGGCCGATGACGACCTCGCGAGTAGCGGATTCCCCTCGGCATCCCCCTTTCTTCCACCCGGCCCTGTTCTACGCGACCGCCACCGAGTACCTCGACGGCGTCGGTGCCTTCGTCCGCGACGCCCTGCGGGAAGAGCAACGCGTGCTGGTGGCGGTGCCCGGCCGAAACCTTCCGCTGCTGCAAGCCGCCCTCGGCGACCACGGCAGGACGGTCACCTGGGTCGACATGACCCAGGCGGGACGCAACCCCGGACGAATCCTGTCCATGCTGCAAGAGTTCGCCCAACCCCGTCGGAACGCGCACAGACGGGTGTCGATCGTGGGAGAACCGATCTGGGTCGGACGCACACCGGCGGAGTCCTGGGAGGCGACGCGTCATGAGGCGTTGATCAACCTGGCCTTCGAAGGACGCGCGGTCAGCATTCTGTGTCCCTACGACACCGCGTTGCCCCAAGACGTGCTGACACACGCCTACCGCACCCATCCGGTCGTCGGTGACTCGGCGCATTACCGTGCCAGCTCCCGTTACACCGATCCGCACGAGGTCTGCCGCGACTGCGATGTCCCGTTGCCCGAGCCACACGACGCTGTCGTCATCACTTTCGGTGAGCACGATCTGGCGCGGACACGGGACAAGATCGGCTGCTGGGCCACGATCGCCGGCCTGCCGCCGGAACGCCACACCGACTGGCTGCTCGCCGTCAGCGAAGCGACCAGCAACTCGGTGCGCCACGGTGGAGGCCACGGACGTCTGCGCATGTGGCGCACCGGTGAAGAACTCGTCGCAGAGATCAGTGACCGGGGCCGGCTGGCCGACCCCCTGACCGGGCGCCGCCGTCCTGATCCCGCCGCGCCGACAGGCGGCCGGGGCGTGTGGATGATGCACCAGCTCTGCGATCTGGTCGAGATCCGTGCGACGCCGCAGGGGCTCGTCCTGCGTCTGCACATGGCGCTGAAGTGAGACCGGCAGGCAGGAAAGCCGGACACGGAAGCGCCGCGGGAGTGCGAGCCACCGTGAGGTCGGCGCCTCGGTGACGGTGACGAGTCCCAGGAGGGCGTGAGCGCTCGCCGAGCAGTCGCTGCGGGCGCACCTCGTCGGACGCCGGACTCCTTGCAACGAGCAGCGGCTCCAGGAGTCCCTTGAGGCGGGTAGGCCCTCGACTGGCCCGGTTCCAGGCACCTCTGCGCCGGCCGGTCAGCCGCACAGGTGCCGCTGGAGCCAGTCCGCGGCGCTGCGGCGGAACAACCGCCGGTTGTCCGCGCGCAGAAACTCGTGTCCCTCGTCGCGCAGGGTGAGCAGCTCGGCGGTGTGGCCGTGTTCGCGTGCGGCCCTGACGAACTGCTCGGACTCGCCCGGCGGGACGTTGGTGTCGTGTTCCCCGTGTACGGCGAGCAACGGAACACGCAGCGCGTCGATCCGGCTCATGGGCGACAGGGAGCGCAGCAGTTCCCGGTCGCGTTCGGGATGGCCGTACTTGTGCATCGCGGACTGCGCGATCCACGGCTCGGTGCCCTCGAAGAACGTCGCGAAGTCGGACATTCCGCAGACCGCGACCCCGGTGCGGAACAGGTCGGGATGCCGGACGAGCGAGGCAAGGGTGAGGTAGCCGCCGTACGAGCGTCCCATGACGGCCAGTCGTGCGGGATCGGCGAGGCCGGCCAGCACGGCATGGGCGGCGCAGTCCGCGATGTCGTCGAGGGCGGCGAAGCGGCCCGTGCCCAGATCGGCGTCGAGGAACGACCGCCCGTGGCCGGACGAACCGCGAACGTCGGGGGCGAAGATGTCGATGCCGCGCCCGAGGATCTCGTGGTAGAGCGGGTTGAAGACGGGGCGTTCCTGCTCCTCCGGGCCCCCGTGCAGGTGGATCACACAGGGTGCCGGCCGCGCGGTGCCGCGGCCCCGCGCGCGGTGGTACCAGCCGCTGAGAGGCAGCCCGTCCCGCGCGGTCAGGCTCAGCGGAACCGGTCGCACGGGCGGGCGGCCCGCACGAACGGCGTCCCCGTCTCTCGATGACCACGGGGTGCGCAGGGGGGACGCGCCCCCGGCCAGCCACCACACGCCGGGGCGGCGCTGAGACCCCGACAGGGCGAGTACCAGTCCGCCCCGTCCCGTCGCCGCGATCCGGGTGACGACTTCGTGAGGCAGGGGCACGGGACGCGGGGGGCCGGTGACGGCCCCGGCCGAGCCGGGCGGGAACGTCTCGACGACTTCCAGTTCGCTCGCACCGCGAATGTTCCAGGCCAGCGCGGCGGCGCGGACGTCGTGGGTGAACTGCAGCAGTTCGAGGTCGCTGCCCTGGCGTTCGGCCACGACCGACCGGCTTCCCGGTCTGCCGTCGCTGTCGAGACCGACGGCGACCAGGGCCGCGAACTCGCGCTGTGCGTCACTGCGCAGCCAGACGGTGTCCGCCTGCGGGGAGAACCTGCCGATCCACGGATCCCCGTCGGCCACGGGTACGACACAGGTGGTGGCGAGGTCGGTGGTGCGGACGACCACCGCCTCACGCCGCCCGCGCGGGCCGCGGCGCAGCAGCGCGAGCCGGCCGTCGGCGCTCAGATCGCACACGCGCAGCGTCGCGCCGTCCGTCTCGGTGGCGAGGAGCACCGGCGCGGCCGGCCCGTCGGGGTCGATCAGGTAGGCGGACAGCCCGTCCTCGAAGCCGCCCGCCGGATGCGCCCGACCGTACTGCGGATCGTCGGACGCCGTGATCCCGGCCGCGCCGGGGGGAGAGAGGGGCCCCTGTTCCTCCCCGGTGACCGCCGTCCCGCCGAGGAGCACGGCCCTGCCGTCACCGCCGGGCCGGCCACGGGTCGACAGGCGCCCGGAGTGTCCGTCGGCTCCGGCCGGGAAGTCGGTGGCGTCGTGGGCCACGGTCCGGCCGGCCGGGACGGCCACGGTGACCGCGACCGCCGAGCCGTCGAGCGCCCAGCAGCCCAGGTAGGCCGAGGTACCGGGCTCGGACCCCGCCAGGAGATGGCGGCCGGTGCCGTCGGGACGTACGCACAGCACTCGCTGGTGCTCACCGCCGCCGGGCGCCGTGGTGTAGGCGATCCAGCGGCCGTCGGGCGACCAGGACACCTCCCGGACGGGGTCCGGCGCGGAGTCGAGCAGCCGCACCTCGTCGCCGTCGACGGGGCCGGCCCACAACTGGGGCACGCCGCCGCGGTCGCAGATGAACGCCACCCGCGCTCCGGACGGGTCGGCCGAGGGGTACCAGCAACCGTGGGCGGTGAGCCGCGTCGTGGCGTCACACGGACCGGGGGCGTCGGGGAGCGGAACACGGGCGGGGGCGGCACGCAGTGGCGCGCGGTCGTCCGCGGTGCGTGCGGCCGGGCCGGCGCGGCGTACCGGCCGGGAACCCGGTACCGGCGGGGGTGTGCTGGTCCGCGCCGGGGCCGCGCCGGTGCCGTCGGTTCCGTGCGGGGCGGGCCCGTCGGTCATATCCCGTGCGTCTGCAGCCATATCTCCAACAGAGCCACTTGCCACAGGGCGTTCGCCCCGCGTTTCGTGCGGTGTGTGCCGGGTGCCGCCAGGAGTTCGGCGATGTAGGTCTCCCTGAACAGTCCGCGCTGCTGCGCTTCCGGGGCGCCGAGTGCCTCGCGGACCCGTTCGAGGACGGGCCCGGCCATGTGCGTGATCGCCGGGACGGGGAAGTACCCCTTCGGGCGGTCCACCACGTCCTGCGGCAGCAGTTTGCGGCCCGCTTCCTTGAGAACGCCCTTGCCGTCCTCGGCCAGCTTGAGTTCCGGGGGGCAGGCAGCGGCCAGCTCCACCAGTTCGTGGTCCAGGAAGGGCACCCTGGCCTCCAGGCCCCAGTCCATGGTCATGTTGTCGACCCGTTTCACCGGATCGTCCACGAGCATGACGTGGGTGTCCAGCCTCAGCGCCGCGTCCAGGGCGGTCTCCGCGCCCGGCACGGCCATGTGCTCCCGCACGAAGCGGCCGGAGACGTCGTCGGGGGTGAGCATGTCCGGTTGCAGCATCGTGGCGAGATCGGCGTGCGGCCGGTCGAAGTACGTCTGGGCGTACTGGTCCGGTTCCTGCTCGCGGGAGACGGAGGCCAGGTCGGCGTACCAGTGGTAGCCGGCGAACACCTCGTCGGCTCCCTGCCCGCTCTGGACGACCTTGACCTCCTTCGCCACCTGCTCGGACAGCAGGTGGAACGCGACCACGTCATGGCTGATCATCGGTTCGCTCATCGCCGCGATCGCGCCGTCCAGGGCCGTGGACACCCGCTCGGAGGGAACCATGAGCTGGTGGTGGTCGGTGGCGAACTCCTTGGCGACCAGATCGGAGTACCGGAACTCGTTGCCCTCGTCGCCGCCCTCGGACTCGAAGCCCACGCTGAACGTCCCCAGGTTCCGCTGTCCCTCGTCGGCCAGCAGGGCCACGATCAGACTGGAGTCCAGCCCGCCCGACAGCAGGACACCAACGGGCACGTCGGCGACCATCCGGCGGCGTACGGCGGTGCGCAGCGCGTCGAGGACCGCGTCCCGCCACTCACTCGGACCCATGTCGGCGTATTCAGGACGTCGCGTGTACGACGGCTGCCAGTAACAGCGGTCCTGGTAACTGCCGTCCGGTTCGACCACGCGCACGGTCGCGGGAGGCAGCTTGCGCACGCCGGCCAGGACGGTACGGGGCGCGGCCACGGTCGCGTGCCAGCTGAGGTACTGGTGGACGGCCACCGGATCCAGCGCGGTGTCGATGTCCCCGCCCGCGAGCAGGGCCGGAAGCGAGGAGGCGAACCGCAGCCGTCCGGGGGCATGCGCCAGGTACAGCGGTTTGATGCCGAGCCGGTCACGGCCCAGGATCAGTCGACCGGTGCGGTGTTCGACCAGCGCGAAGGCGAACATGCCGTGGAAGTGGTCGACGCAGTCGGTGCCCCATTCCCGGTACGCCGCGAGGACGACCTCGGTGTCGGAGGTCGACCTGAAGCGGTGGCCGAGGCGCTGCAACTCCTCGCGCAGGGCTCGGTAGTTGTATATGCAGCCGTTGAGGACTCCGGTGACCTCGTGCGCGGTGTCCGTCATCGGCTGCGTCGCCCGGTCGGAGAGGTCGATGATTTTCAGCCTCCGGTGGGCCAGCGCCACCGCGTCCCGCGACCAGATACCGTGACCGTCGGGGCCACGGGCTGCCAGCCGGTCGCTCATGCGCCGCACGGCCGCGAGATCGGGCCGCCCGCCGTCGAAGCGTATTTCCCCGCTCAGACCGCACACCACGCACCACCTCCCCGGTGCTCGTCGGGCGTCCGCGTCCGTGGCGTCCGCGCGGGTCCGGCGGTCGGGACCTGGGCCAGTCTGGTGGGCATGGGTGGCTGTCTCCTTCGGCGTGAGAACGGCAGGGACGTGTCCGCCCGCGGGGTGCGTCCGCCTCCGGCCGGGCGTTCCCGGCCGGCCACGGGCTTCGCAACTCCGAGTTCCCACCGGCCTCACGAATAGGCCCAGGACGCCCTTCCGTGATGCCTGCCTCAGGTCGGTGCGGGTCGAACTCGGTGCCGGCTCACCGCAGGTGCCACCCTCCCGTTTCCGTTCCGCCGCTACCGCGGGCCGCTGGTATCGACCAAGCGGGACGGCCGGCCGCCGGGTTTCCGGCCGCGGTCGGTCTCGTCCTGAACCAGCAGGGAGAGCAGTGACGCCACCGCCAGGCCCGCTTCCGCCGGATGACGCAGCACCTTGTCCGGCTCGACGCGGTACGTGTTGGTACGTCCGTCCCGGGTGTGCGAGAGGTAACCGTCCTGCTCGAGATCGGAGATGATCCGCTGGACGGCGCGTTCGGTGAGCCGGCAGTGGGCGGCGATGTCGCGGATCCGGACGTTCGGGTTGTCGGCAATGGCCGCCAGCACGCGCGCGTGGTTGGTGACGAACGTCCACCCAGTGTGAGATTCAGGGACTTCAACCATGCACGGCATTCTAATCTACGGACCGTCTTTGCCGGACAGTTGATACATGACATACTTTTCGCGTAACAGGTGGCAGGGTTCGGTTCGGTGGGGCAGAGGAGGGATCCGAGGGTGTCTTCGGATGAGGCGGTCACGGGGCGCTCGACCGGCGCCGACGAGAGGCGGGTGCAGGTCCTGGGCCAGGCCACGGTGGTGCAGTACGAATGGTGCGGCGCCTGGGTGGTCGGCGCGCGAGGCTCCTACGACATGCAGTCGATCACGCACCTGGCGGACGCGCTGGACACCGCGGCCAAGAGGCACGCGAAGGTGATTCTGGACGCCTCCGGCATCACCTTCGCGGACTCGACGCTGCTGAATCTGCTGATCCTCACCCACCAGACGGCGGACTTCCGCGTGGCCGCCCCGACGGCGCAACTGCGGCGGCTCCTGGAGCTCACCGGAGTCGACACGGTGCTGAAGGTGCGGGCGACGATGGAAGAGGCTGTTGCCTGCTAGGTGTATTGAGCATGAGCGTCGTTGACACCGGCGGGTCTTGCACATGGCGAAGACCTCCGCTGTGGTGGAGCTGTCCAGGAACACACCGCACGGGTGTCTTCGTGTCCCACAGCCGGCCTGATCCAAACGACAGACCCAAGGGGTGGCCCGCGCTCACCGCGGCACAGCCCCGGACAGCCGGCGTCGGCGAGGCGGAGTGGCGGCCCGCCTCGTGTGCCGGACGACCGGACCACTCGCCCTCGTGCGACCGCCCGGGGAGGGCGGACAGGCCGAAAGGACAGTGAAGACGGTGGAGTAGACCTTTCGACCCGGGGCATCCGGAGTTCTGCTTGACGCTGCCCGGTCGTGAGCCGTGGCCGTCAGACCCGATGAAGGCAGGAAGTCACCTCCTGCGGGGCGTTCGGCCGTTCCGCGGGCGGGGTTTGCGAGGGTAGAGGTATCACCATGATCATTCCGGCGGAGAAGGAACTGCGTGAGGTGCTGGCCCGGTTCGCGCAGGTGCGCATCGAACACGACGTGCGGCCCACGGGTCGGACCAGCCGGGCTCTCGAGGACACCACGTACACACTGTGCGTGATGACCGGGGCCCGCACCGCCGAGCAGGCCCTGCTCACGGCGGACGCACTGCTCGAGCAGTACGCCGACTGCAGGGGTGCCTCCCCGGAGGACGAGACGCTGGCCGCGTAGCTCTTCCCTCGGGTCGCCGCCGTGGACGGGCGGACGATCCTCACCGGATCGACGTCGCGGTGCAGCAGGCCGCGGGCGCCGTGCCGGTGCGGGTCGGCACCGTCGCCCGGGACGGCACCCATCGCACCGGCACGTCGACGGCGTGCCTGGGCCGACCAAGGACGCCGATGCCCGCCACCCCGCCGCGCGGTTCACCAGCCCCGTGCGAGGCCCTCTTGCGGTGCCGGTCCGGGGCGAGCGCCGGGGTTCGTGCGGCTCACCTCGTGGTGGTGGCCGTCGGGACGGGGCAGGGGCTTGAGGGCGACTTCGACGCGGTGTGTGGCGTCGTGGCTCACCGTGCCGCCCAGGCGGGCCTCGACCACGCCCAGACGCAGACCCGCCCCGGTCTCGCCGGCCCGGTGGAACTGCACCGAGAACTCCAGGTTGACCTGCTCCACACTGAACCGCCAGTCGCTCTCCGCGCCTTCGGTCTGCGCCTGCGCCAGTTCCGCACGGACCGCGCCGATGGCGGCAGCGAGCCCGATCGGTTCCATGTCCCTCATATCAACACACCGCCGTCTGAAGAGAATTGGCCGGGCCACACCGCCCACAAGTCTAGGGACACGCGGCGCTCTGCCCGTACTGTGAGACGTCATGGGGGAACTGCGTGCGGACTGGAGACTCAGGCTGCGGCGCGAGGACGCGCACGGGCCTGTCTGCGGCGCCGGCGTGCTCGTCGACCAGTACACGGCGCTGACCTGTGCGCACGTGGTGCAGCGCCCGGACGCCGTCATGTGGCTGGAGTTCGCCGAGAACACCGCGCTCCAACCGGTCTCGGCGCGCGTCATGCCGGGCGGCTGGCTGAAGGAGGGCGCACACGGCGAGGACGTCGCCGTACTGCGCCTGGACAGCCCCCGTCCGCAGGCCCGGCCCGCCCCGCTGGAGCCGAAACTGTGGGGCGGCATGGAGGTGTACGCCACCGGTTACGCGGAGGGCTTCGACGAGGGCATGAGCCTGTGGGGACGCATCGGCGGCGTCAGCGGTGAGCGGGTGCAACTCGACGCCGTCACCAAGGCCGACGTGGTGCGCGACGGCTTCAGCGGCGCCGCGGTGTGCACCCGGCCACGGGAGGGCCGGCCGCCCCGCGTGGTCGGCCTCGTCGTCAGCTGGCGCGGCGACCTGGGCGCACCGCTGCCCGAGGACAACAGGCTCTCCTTCTCGTACCTGATCCCGGTCGAGCGCATCGCGGAACTCTCGCCCGTCGTCAAGGAGCTGACCGGCCCCGAAGCCTGGGACGACGGTTTCCACGAGCGGCTCACCCGGTGGTTCGACGACCCCGACGAGGACCCGGTGAAGATCACCGTGGTGCCGCCGCGCAGCGGCAAGGACCGGTCGCTGCGCCATCTGTCGCACCGCGCCGACGTCGCGCATCGCGGGGGCACCGGCAGGTCGGACCTCATCGACCACGCCCTGGGCCGCATCTCCTTCCCCGCCAGTGAGTACCTGACGTACTGGAACTGGCTGCGCGGCGCCGGGCCCCGGCCCGCGGCGGCGACCGACCGTCTGCCCGTCCGGCCGGTCACCGTCGTCGTCGACGGTCTCGACGAGGAGCCCCGGCCGGACGACCTGATCGACGTCCTGGTGCGACTGCGCGCGCTCGGCTTCCGGCTGCTGCTCGTCTTCCGCCGGGCGGGCGGCCCCGGCTGGACGACGTCCCGCGACCGGCTCCTGCGACCCGCGCTCCTGGGCCACGCCGACGCCCTGCTCGGCCGCCTGGAGCGGCTGGAATTCAGCCAGTCGATCCGCCGCGACATCGTGGGCAGCGCCTCCCTCGGCTCCGTCACCGAGACCGCCGACGAGCACCGGACCGTACGCCGCCTGCTCGACGACGTACGGGACCCGCAGGAGCAGCTCTCCCGGCTGCGTGCGCTGATCAGAGCCCTGCGCGCCGACCTGAACCGCCATGAACAGCGGTGACGCGCCGCCCCGCCACGCCGGGGCGGGACACGAGGACCACACGAGCACGAGGCTCTGCCCGCACCGGCTCTTCACCGGAGCCCGCTGCGGCGGCGTCGTCCTGCCCACCGGCTACTGCGCGGCATGCGGCCGGGCGCCCGGCGCCCCCGCCCTGCCCGTCCTGCCCGAGGATCCGCGGGAGTTCGGCCCACGGGAGCTGCTGGCGCTGCCCGAGCGGGAGCCTCGGGCCCCCGCGGAACGCCTCATCAGCTCCGAGCCGCCGCTGCGCATCCACATGAAGTGCTCGGCCGAGACCTGCGGCATCACCTTCGCCCCGCCCTACACCGAGGGGCAGGTGCCGCTCGAGGGATACTGCCCGGCGTGCGGCCGGCGCTATTCGTACCGGCCCGAGCTCGCCGAGGGCGACATGCTGCGCGACCAGTACCGCATCATGGGCCCCATCGCACACGGCGGACAAGGCTGGGTGTACCTAGCCGAAGACACCCATCTCGGCGAGGTGGTCGCCGTCAAGGGACTGCTCAACCGGTACGAACACGACGGCGCCCGGCTCGCCGACGTCGAACGCCGCAACCTCGTCGCCATGCGCCACCCCCGCATCGTCCAGATCCGCGACTTCGTCGCCCGGCACGACGGCGATCAGGTCACCGGCGGCTACATCGTCATGGACGACGTCGGCGACGGCACCCTCGCGAAAGTCCTCGAAGAGGTCCGTCGGAGCGAGTGCGTCCTCGACATCGAGCACGTCGCGGCGTACGGCTGCCAGATACTCGAGGCCCTGGCCCATCTGCACGCCGGCGGCGAACGCGTCTTCGTCTACGGGGACATGAAGCCCTCCAACGTCGTGCACCACAGGGACGGCGTCAAGGTCATCGATCTCGGCGGCATGCGCGAGCAGGGCCAGAGCCGGCCGCCCGCCCACGTCACGCCCGGCTACATGGCGCCCGAGACGGCATCGGCCCCGCCCACCGTCGCCCACGACCTGCACACGGTCGGCGTCACCCTGCGGGAACTCGCCCGCGTGGCCGTCGCCGAGGTACCCGGTCTCGGCACCGCGTCCTTCCAGGGGGTCGTCGAACGCGCCGTCCGGCGCGTCCCGGAGCAACGCTTCACCGACGCCCGGGAAATGGCCGGGCAGTTGCGCGGCGCCCTGCGGGAGATACGTGCGCTGCGCGGCAAGAACGATCCGCCCGAGCCCTCCGACTGTTTCCGGCCGTCGACGCGGCTGCTCGGCGCCCGGCTGGGCACGGTGCCGGGCATCGAGCACTGGCTGGGCCGCCCCCGCCGCGACCGGTACGAGCCTCCCGTGGCACCGGCCCTCGACCCCGGCGCCCCCACCCCCACCGAAATCGCCGGCTGCCTGCCGGTGCCGAGGCCGTATCCGGGCGATCCGCAGGCCGCGCGGTTCGAGGTGAGCAGCGGCCACGACCCGCGCCGGCTCCTGGTGCAGGAGGACGGCAAGCCCCGCTCCGTGGAGATCTGCCTGCACAACGTGCGCGTCCTGCTGAGCCGGAACACCCGGCGCGACTGGGACCTGGCGAAGCAGGAGCTCGCCACGGCCGTCTCCACCCCCGGGCCGCCCGCCGTGCGCCGGTGGCGGCTGGAGTGGCACCGCGCCCTGCTCGCGCTGCGCCGGGCCGGCCTCGACGGCGACCGGGCACAGGTCGCCGCAGCACGGGCCCACTTCACGCAGGTCCACCTCGAACTGCCCGGCGAGTACGCGCCCAAGCTGGCCCTGGCGTACTGCACGGAGTGGCTCGGCGAGGACACGGCGGAGCCCACGGCCGCCGCGCTGTACCAGGCGGTGTTCGCCCGCAACCCCGCGCACGGCGGTGCCGCCCTCGGCCTGGCCAGGCTCGCGCTGCGCGCTCACGACCGCCGGGCGGCCGTCGACGTGCTGGGCCGGGTCCGGCCGGGCACCCTGGACCACACCGTCGCCCGGATCGCCTCCCTGCGCATCCGCGCCGCCCGGTTGCCCGGCGAGGGTGATCCGCTGCCCGCGCCCGCCGAGGTCGACGCGGTGCTGGCCGAACTCCCCGCTCTCGTCGGCCGCAGCCCCGGCGCCGGGGAACCGAGCCTGTCCGAGGACGAGGCGCTGCGGCTGGGCACCGAACTCCACGAATGGAAACTGGACGCGGTGCACCACCTCGGCCACGGGCCCGGTTCTCCGGGCAGGGGCGCCGGGCGGCTCGACGCCCGCGCCCTGCGCCGGCTGAGCGCTCCGGAGCGCGCGTTGCGCCGACAACTGGAGGGGCGTTACCGGCAACTGGCGGCCCACTACGAGGAACGGGCCACCGCCCACGAGTGTCTCGTCGACCTCATGCACGCGATACGGCCCCAGACGACGTTCTGACCGCACGGGCGCGACAGCACCACAGACGGACCGGCACCCGGTGTGCCGCGGTGACGGAAGGGGAGGACGAGGACCGGTGACGTACGACAGGAACAGCGGGCGCGACCGGCTGCCACAGCCCGGCATCCGGTTGCCGCGGCCCGGCATCCGGCTCAGCGTCGAACTCGACGGCGATCCGCATCCGGATCGCAGCGCGAGGATCGAGGCCCATGTCCAGGTCGACGTGGCCGCCGACGGCGTACCCGGCGACCTGCCCGCGGACCGGCTCGCCGTGGTCATCGCGGTGGACGTCGCCGAACCCAACCGGGCGGCCGTCCGGCACGCGCTGCCGGCGGTACTGCGCGCCCTGCCCGACCGCATGTCCTTCGCCGTGCTCGGCAGCGGCCCCGAACCGGTGCGGTGCTACCCGAGGGGGGACGCCCCGTGGGCCGTCGCCGACCGGGAGGAAAGACGCCGAGCCGCCTTCGTCGCAGGAGCGCTCCCCCTGCACAGGGACGGGCCGCGTCCGGCCGGCTACGCCGCCTGGGTGGCCGCGTCGCGTATCCTGCTCGCCGCCCGGCCGGTCCCCGTACGGCACCTGGTGCTGATCACCGACGGCAGCAGCGCCGCCGGCGAGACCCGACTCGAGGCGGAACTGGACGCCTGCGAGGGCCAGTTCAGCTGCCATGTGTTCGCCGTGGGCGCGGACTGGGCTCCCGACCCGCTGCTGACCCTCGCCGAACGGCTGCACGGCGCGGCCGAGTTCGTGGACGACGGGCTGGGCCGTGCCATCACCCAGGCCATCCACCGGCTGCTCAAGATCCACACCCCCCAACTGCCGATCGAGGTGACCGTGCGGCCCACCGTGCGCAAGGTCTCGCTCAGCGAGAGCTCACCCCGGCCGTATCTCCTCGGCGGGCTGCGCCTGCCCGGCCCGCCGATGCGCTGGAGCTTCCCCACCCACCAGTGGGAACAGGGCAGACGCGACTATCTGCTCACCCTGACAGCCGACGCGGACGCCGACCCGCTGGGTACCGAGCTCCAGTTCGCCATGGTCACCATCGGTGACGTCCACGCGCCGGTCACCGCGCGCTGGCGCCTTCCCGGACAGTCCCCGCCGCCCGGCCCCGCGGGCACGGGCAGCGTACGGGCCCTCAACGACACGGCCAGGATGCACACGGCGCTGCGCCAGGGACTCCTCGCCGTCAAGCAGCAGCAACGGGACGCCGCCGAGGACTACCTGGGACAGGCCGCCCGGCTCGCGGCGCGGCGCGGTGAGAGCTGGGCACTGGACGAGATCCGCACGGTCGCCGACATCGAGGACTCGCCCGCGATGCGGGTGCGGCTGCGCCACGTGGACACCAGCAGTCTCGGCTCGATGATCCTGCGCGTCGGGTCCCGGGCCGGCCTGCCCCCGGCCGAAACCACTGGTACGCGGCCGGGCGTGCGCTGCGTCCACTGCGCCACCCCGGGCGGCAGCGAGGCCCGTTACTGCATCGCCTGCGGGAAGGAGCTGCGGTGACGACCGGACCCACCGCCGCCCGGAGCCCACGCTCGCCCGCCGCGTACTGGCGCGGGCGCCTGAGCCCCTGGCGGACCCGTCGGCTGCTGGAGGCACACCTGCTGGTGGTGTTCCTGCTCGCGGGCGTGGCATCGACGACGCTGTTCCTGTCCTGCCGCCAGGTGCAGCACAGTGCCGAGGCGCTCGCGTCCCGGGAGGCGCCGGCCGTGCAGGGGCTCGCGGCCACCCGGCTCGCGGCCCTGCGCGCCGACCAGGAGGTCGACGACCTGGTGCGGAGGAAGCTCATCGGCGTCGCGGGCTCGGGCGAGACCTACCGGTCCCAGCTCTCGGCCGCCGACCAGGGCCTGTCCAGCATCGCCGACCGTACGGACCAGGACCTCGGCACGGTCAGGGGTCTGCTCACCACCTACAGCGACTCGCTCACCATCGGCACGTCCCACTACCATGACCACCGCCTCATGCAGAAACAGAAGCTTCAAGAGGCGCACTCGCTGCTCACCCGCGACGGCGTGGGGCTCGCCCCCCGCCTGGAGTCACTGCAGCGGGTCCAGCTGCGGCACGCCGAAGCCACGTCCACGATGGGAAGCCTGCAGCGCGGCGGGTGGTGGATCACCGAACTGGCCCTGGCCGCAGTGGTGTTGACGCTGCTGTCGGCGCTGTTCGTGCTGCGGGACCGCTGCGGCCGCGACCTGAATCCGTACCTGCTCGCGGGTTTCGTCCTCACGGTGCTGCTCGCGGTGGTGCCGGTGATGACGGCGGCGTCCACCGAGGCCGGTCTCGACGCGGCGATGAAGGATCTGCGGCAGATCACCGAGGTGTCCCAGCGAAGCGATGCGGAGCCGGCCGCCGCGCAGCAGCGTGTGACGGAGAAGGCGGCAGAGCTCCGGCAGCAGATGACCGACGCCGCCTGGACCGACGGGGTGTACCGGGGCGCCTTCGTCGGCAGTCTGCTGGCCATCGTCCTGCCCGTGCTGGGGCTCGGTCTTCGCCTCGACCACGACTACTGGAGGCGTCGGTGACCCAACGGTTCAAAATGCTGGTCTTCGTGGTGGTCCTGCTGCTGGTGGCCGCCGGAGGCGTGGTGGCGGCATGGGTGCAGCAGGACGACGCGGAGCCGGTGACCATCCTCGGGACGTGGACCGGCACACAGGAGGAACGGTTCGAAACCCTGCTGCGGGGCTTTGGCATCCCCTTCCGTTACCAGGGCACCGCGGCCCAGCGGGAGGTACTGCTCTCCAAGGTGCAGTCGGGGGACCCTCCGGACATCGTGATCATGCCGGGTATCGGTGAACTCGCCGAGTACGCCGACCAGAGTCTCCTCAAACCGCTCGACGGGCTCTACAGGCCGGAGGAGTACGGCGCCCCCTGGGAGTCGACCGGCTCGCGCTCCGAACCCGTCTACTGGGTTCCGGTCAAGGCCGACCTGAAAAGCATCGTCTGGTACCGCGAGGGCAACAGGCCGGCCGCCGATGCGCCCGCTCCCACCATGGAGAACTGGTGCCTGGGCATGGGCGACGACGGCGCCTCGGGCTGGCCCGGCACCGACTGGATCGAGGACCTCGTGCTGCAACGGGCGGGCCCGGACGCCTACGAGAGGTGGGCTCTGGGCAAGGGCAGGGGATGGGAGAGCGACCAGGTGCGCACCGCCTGGGAGGCCTGGGCCGGGCTGCTGGGCCAGAACAGAGAGGTCGCCGAGCACGCGCTGCTCACCGACCACCGCGACACCCCGGACGGCAGCGGGCTGTTGTTCGACGCCTGGGGCGGATGCACCCTCGAGCACCAGGGCTCCTTCGCGCCCTCCTTCTACAAGGACGACGCGGAGAAGGCGGGCCTGACGGATTCCGCCCCGCTCCTGCCCGGCGGCAACCGCCGGGACCCGGCGCACGAGGTGACCGGTGACTTCGCGGCGCTGTTCAGCACCCGCCCCGCGGCCGGTGAGCTGATCCGGCGGCTGGCCTCCCGGGAGGGCCAGCAGAAGTGGGCCGAGCTGGCGGAGGTCTACTCGGCGAACCGCGGGGTGGAACCGCAGAAGGGCCGCGTGAAAGAAGCGATCACGCGACGTCTCCGTACGGGGACCCGCTGCCTCGACGCCTCGGACGTCATGGCGCCGGCCGTGCGGGACGCCTTCTACGAGGCGGTGCTGCTCACTGTCGCACGGGCCGCCGCCGGCGACGAGGACGTCGGCGTTCCGGGCCTCCTCGCGGACGTACAACTGGTGCAGGACGCGCAGTCCCGGCGCAGCGGCGACAAGAAGGCGGTTCCGAAAACGGTGTGCAGCGCGGAGTGAGGGCGGCGTGCTGTCGCCGCGTGTCGCCCACCGGGTGGTGTGGCTGAGCACGTCACTGGGCCGGTGAGCGCGACAGCCGGCCACGATGCGGCTCGGCAGACGGGTGGCACGGGACCTGCTCTCGCCCGGCCGGTCAAGACGCCGTCCTCCGCCCGATCGCCTGTGCGATCACGCTTCGGACGGCAGTCCTGCCCGGGACGGGGCGATCAGTAGGTGAGTGCGTCCTCGGCAGTGCCGAAGAAGCAGGTGACCTGCATGTCGTTGACCGTGACGGGGCCACCGCCGATCGGCACTGTTGCGGGGCTCTCGGAAGCGGTGAGTGCGATCTCCACCTTGTCGGCGCTCTTGCCGCCCTCGGTGTCGGCGCGCGAGAACAGGATTCCGGCATAGGCCTTTTCGCCCGCCTCCAGGATCCAGTCCTTGCCGTCGGGGCCCATGTTCCCGGCGGCGCCGTCGAGCCCCGGTATCGTGATGACCAGGTCGTTCGCCGCCAGCAGGCAGGCGTCGCCGCCCTTGTTGGCCGCGGTCAGCAAGGCGTGGTTGACGGGCTTGGACGCGACGGTGACGCTGTAGCTCAAGTCGGTCGTCTCGCACATGCCCACGCCTCCGTCCTGGTCGTCGTCGGACCCGGGCTGCGCCGGGGGAGCGGTGCTGCCACCGCTGCCGGAAGGGCCCTCACCGGCACTGCCGTCGTCACCCGGGCCGGTTGCCGAGGGCGTGCCGGAGTCCTTGTCCGAACCCGCGGAGGACGGGATCGCTGTCGCGCTCGGACCGGCCTTGTCCTTCTCGGCGTCGCCGTCGCATGCGGTCAGTGCCAGGATGCCGAGTGAGAGAGCGGCGAGTACGGCGGTGGTACGGCGTGAACGGACTGCGTAAGCCATGAGAAGTCCCCCGGAAAGTCGCGATGTCCCGGTGATCGTGCCTCATGGAAGCGATGCTTCCGCCCGCTCACACCGGGTGGGAACTGTTTGCGGACACCTTTGTGACACTGCGCCAGGGCCATGGCGCGGCAATACCGGGCAACTCCGTGACCGGGGCTGCACCTTCCTGGACCGGGGCGGCTGTCCAGCTGGGCGATGGCGTCCTGATCGGTCCCAAGGCCGGCCTCATCCCCGTTCGGCGGGAGCGCCGATGCCGAGGGTGGGCACCGTGATCCGGGTGAGCTGATCGGTGTGGTCCGGGTGGGAGGCGACGGCGGGGGCACGCGCGGCGCTGGTGGCGTAGTGCCCGTTTGGAGCGTGCTCGATGACCCTCCGCTCCAGGACGGGCGTATGCGGCGTCGAAGCTGATGACGACCCGGGACCCGCCAGTGCTCGACCCGCCGGTCCGACTCCGCTTCCGGGCCGGGGCCCCCGCCACGGGACGGGACCGCATTACAAGCAGGCGTGGTGCGACACCGCGGAGTTCCCCGGGCGGGAGACGCGGTCCGTCCGGCTGGACGTACGGGAAGCTCTGACTGCGGGACCAGCGCCGACAGGGACCGCGGCTGCGATGTCAGTCCGCTGAAGTACTCTTCCCGCCACCGCACAACGACTGAAGGACCAAGAGAAATTGACTGGCCTGTCTGCTTTCCCGCTGCCCTTTCATGCTTCCCGTTCCATATCGTTCGCGACACCCCGGACGCTGCGAGAACTCCAGATGATGCAGTGCAGCTCACTCATCCGGGAGAAGCCCGGGTGGTTCGACAAGATGAACGATGCCGACATCGTCGCCAGGTGGACACAAGAAGCGGTCGCCCAGGGCCTCACCGAAGCGCAGGTTCGTTACGTGCTTGCCGAACTCCGGCATTACGCCGCGCTGCGGGACGAGCGGACGGGCGCCGAGGTGTCCGCCGTCGACGGGGTGTGGCAGTCGGACACACTGGTCGACGACAAGCTCAGGTCCCGGCTGCGTGAGGCGGTCCGGGTTCTGGAGCAGGTCCCCGAAGCGGAGCGTGACTGGCATCCCGGATCCGACGGTCAGGTACTGGATCTGGTTCATCCCTCACTCTTCTGCCTGGTGAGAGAGGTGAGCGGTGCGCCCGAGCGGGCTTGGAAAAACCCGACGGACCGCTACTCCACGTACGAGTTCTCGGAGAAATTCCAGTGGCTGCCCACGGACGTCGACGTCAGTGACGACGGCGATGTCACCTTCCGCTCGTACGTCAACAACGTCCACCCCGAGACTCATGGCGAACTGATCTCCGTCCTGCCGGACTTGTTCGCGCGCTTTCGCCCGCTGCTGGAGAACGTGCTCACCGATCTGCGCCATCCGCGGCCCCTGCGGATCGAGGCCGATCCCTACGGGTGGTACGACTCGGAGCCGCAGCATCCGGACAAGTCCTCTTACAGTGATGACGGGGAATACACAGAAGCCCTCCGCGTATGGGAAGAGGCCCAGGACGACTGGTGGGAAAACCGCCGCCCGGTCATCCCGGACGCCCCGGCCTTCACCCCGCCCGAGTTGCCCGGCGAATCCGCCCGGGTCGACCTGCGTGGCCGCCGTCTTCAGGTCATCGTCAAGCTCGCCACCATTCACCTCACCCCGGACAAGCCCGGGTATGCCGGCGGTTCCTGGCATGTCGAGGGGATGCTGAACGAGCGGATCGTCTCGACCGGCATCTATTACTGGGACAGTGAGAACATCACCGAAAGCCGGCTGAGTTTCCGGGCGGCACTCGACGACCCGCACTACGAACAGAACGACGACAATGGTTTGCGTGAGGTCTACGGCCTCGAGGACGAAGACGCACTGAACCAGACGCTGGGATCGACATCGACCCCGGCGGGCCGCTGCCTGGCGTTCCCGAACATCCTGCAACACCGCGTCGGCTCATTCCGTCTAACGGATCCCACCCGCCCGGGATATCGCAAGATTCTCGCGTTCTTCCTGGTCGACCCGTCGGAAAAGATCGTCTCGACATCCGATGTACCGCCGCAACAACCATGGTCCGACACCTCGACCATGACGCTTGAACAGGCCAAGAAGTACCGAGAACAACTCATGCAGGAACGCAAGTTCTTCGTCGACGAACACAACGAGCAGCTCTACGAGCGAGAATTCTCCCTCTGCGAGCACTGAACCTCTCCTGACCTGCGTCCGCGCAGGTCAGGAGAGTGTTGTACGGACTCAACGACCGTGCCGACGCGGAGTAAGACATCCGGCCCGCCGGAGCGGCCGTCCGGTGGTGGCAAGCCGCCGTAGCGCGTCGCCTCCGCGCTGTCCGGCGTCGGGGCGCCACGTCCGCGTACCGATGGACGGGCGTCCCCACGCCCCCCGGCCGGAGGACAACGGTCGATGTCCCCCGGCCCGCCGGCCCGGGGGACGACCGCTGACCCCGGCCGGCGCCGTACAGCAGCTGACGTCGTCCTGGTCCCTGCCCGAGATCAGGCCGTTCTCCCCAGCCCGGTCCGCGCCCGGCTGTTCCGTCGCCGGCTCGGCGTCATCCATGGACCGCGCTCTGTCGGCAGCAGTGGGTCAGGACGGCGGGGCGGGCAGCGGCATGGCGTCGAGGGCTCGCGCGGCGTGGACGAGGTTGGAGGCCATCGCACGGCCCGTGGAGGCCGCCCACTCGTGGCCGCGGCCGTCGTCCAGATAGTCGGGGCCGGGCCCGGGACCCAGGTGCCAGTAGGTCCAGGACTGGCCCGGGACGGTGAAGCCGATGTCTCCCAGGGCACCACCGATCTCACTGATCACGTGATGCGCGCCGTCCTCGTTGCCGGTGACCAGGACCCCGGCGACGCGGTTGTAGGCGACCGGGCGGCCGTCCCCGTCGGTCTCGCCGAGCATGGCGTCCAGGCGTTCGAGGACCCGTTGGGCGACCGAGGAGGGACGGCCGAGCCATGTCGGTGACGCCATGATCAGGATCTGGGACGCCAGCACCTTCTCGTGGACGCCCGGCCAGTCGTCGCCCTCGCCCAGATCGGTCTCGACTCCGGGCTTGATGTTCAGGTCGACGGCTCGCACGACGTCCACTTCGACGCCGTACCCCCGCAGCGCCTCGATGACCGTGGCGGCAAGCGCTTCGGTGTTCGACGGCTGCGGGGAGGGCTTGAGAGTGCAGTTGATGACGAGAGCGCGCATGGAACCCTGGGTTCCCCGATCGCCGGTCTTCGAACAGCGTTCGGACCTCCCCACGGTGTACGGCACGCGCGCATACGGGTACCCGTCACGGGTCACTGTTCGGCAGGTCAACGGCACGGATCGGCGTGCACCGGTCATCCGACGGCGAGGAGGGCGGTCCCGGACCGGCGGGCCACCGGACACGCATCGCAGGCCGGCACGGTGAAAGGCAGCGCACGGTGAGGACACGACAAGGCACGGCCCTGGTGACGGGAGCCTCCTCCGGCATCGGCGCGGCCTACGCGCGACGGCTGGCCGGCCGGGGCTGGGACACCCTCCTCGTGGCCAGGCGTGCGCAACGGCTCGAGGACCTCGCGGAGCGGCTGCGCGAGGTGACGGACACGACGGTGGAGACCCTCGTGTCCGACCTGTCCGATCCCGACGACCTGGCGCGGGTGGTCCGGCGGGCGGCGGACGGCGACGTCGGATTCCTTCTCAACAACGCCGGGATCAACGGGTACGGCCCGTTCGCCGAGCTGGAACCGCAGCTGATGACCAAGGTCGTCGACATCAACGTCCGCGCCGTCACCGCGCTCACCCGGGCCGCGCTCCCGGCCATGCTGCAACAGGGTCGCGGCACCGTGGTCAACGTGGCCTCGCAGCTGGCCTTCGCGGGCGCGCTGCCGCCCCACCCGCTGCCCGAGCGGGCGGTGTACGCCGGCACCAAGGGGTACGTGGTGACCTTCACCCGTACCCTGGCCGCGGAACTGGCCGGCACACCGCTGCGCGTCCAGGTGCTGTGTCCCGGACTCACCGCCACCGAGTTCCACCGCTCGCGCGGTGAGGAGCCCGTTCCGGGACGCGACGAGTCCGTGCACGAGGACGGCGGGATGCCCGTGGGCCAGGTCGTCGACGCGTCCGAGGCGGCCCTGGAGAACGGCGAGGTGGTGTGCGTGCCGGGGCTCCGCGACCCGGCCCCGATCGATGGCCTCGCCGAGGCGGAACTGGCGATCCGCACGGCTGCGCGCCGATCCGGGGGCTGAGCACGGCACCCACGGCCTGCCGGAGCCGTCCGCCGCGTGGTGCCGGCAGGGGTTCACCGGCGGACCTCCACAGCCCTGGACGGTCCGTACGGCGATCTGGCCGAGGCCCGACGGTCGCCGGACGCCGCCACCTCCGCACGGGGCCTGCGGTCGGAGGGCGATGGAGCCGCGGGCACCGGGGCAGACCCTCAGCGCGCGGGCTCGAGTCCGACGGGCAGTACGCCTTGACGGTCCGCGCCCGGCCGCCTCGGATGCCCGCGCAACCCGACGCCCCCGGTGGGTCGACGATGGTGACGCCTGCACGGGAGGCCGCGCCGAAGCGCCCCTGACCCTCAGTCGCACACCATTCGACAACACGCGCCGCGACGTCGGCCGGGCCCGGGGCACCGGAGGTGCGCCGTCAGTCTCTCCGCCCGGACGGGAGGCGCGCGCAAGGACAAGTACGTGGCTACCTCGGCGGTCAGGCGCTCCGTCGCGGTTTCCGCGCGGGAGCCTTCTTCGCCGCGGTCTTCTTGGCCGTCTGCTTCTTCGCCGGCGTCTTCTTCTTCGGCATCTTGTGCACGTCGGCCGGGCCTTCGCCCCGGGAGGCCTGCGCCTTCTGCACGGACTCCTGCAGTGCGGCCATCAGGTCCACGACCTTCCCCGGCTGCTCGGTCTCCTCGGGCACGGCCGGCAGCGCGTGGTTCTCCCGCTTTGCCTCGATGATCCGGGCGAGGGCTTCGGTGTACGTGTCGCGGAACTCGTCGCCCTCGAGGTCGTCGCGGGTCATGCTGTCCATGAGGGCGATCGCGCTGTCGATCTCGTCGTCCGTGAGGTCGACCGGGGGCGGGAGGAGCTCGGCGGGGTCGCGGATTTCGTCGGGCCAGCGCATGGCGTGCAGCACGATCACGTCGTCGCGGACGCGGAGCAGGCCCAGCCGCTCGCGGCCGGACCATGCGTATTTGGCGACGGCGACCTTCGACGAGCGGGCCAGAGCCTGTACGAGGAGCCGGTACGGCTTGGCCGCGACCTGCTCCTTCGGCTGGAGGTAATAGCCCTCGCCGATGCGGATCGGGTCCACGGATCCCAGCGGGACGAAGGCCTCGATCTCGATGGCCCGCGCGGTCGGCAGCGGCAGGTTACTGAGATCGTCGTCCGAGATGGGGATGACCTGCTCCTTAGTGAGCTGGTAACCCTTGCCGATCTCGTCGGAACCCACCTCCCGGTCCTCCACCTCGCAGAACTTCCGCACCCGCACCCGGCCCATGTCCTCCAGGTGGTACTGGTGGAACTGGATGCTGTGGTTCTCGGTAGCGCCGACCACGTTCACGGGCACGGTGACCAGGCCGAACGAGATGGCGCCGCTCCACACGGTTCGGGGCATGACAGACCTCCGCAGTAGCCCCGAGCAGCACCAGGCTACGGGACAGTCACACTCCACGCATATAGATGGAAAAGCGACGAATGGGTAAGTCGGGGCGAGGAACACGGTCACGGAAACCCCTCACGAACGGAGCACGCAGTGATCATCCAGAAGATGCACGAGATGGGCATCCGCAGCGAACACGCCTACATGGCCGCCATGGCATCCGTCGCACTCTCCTTCGCCACCTGGGCCGTCAGCCTCGTGGGCGAGCCCGGCCCCCACGCCGACCTCGCCCGCGCCGACCGATGGGGCATCTTCGTCGGCGAATGGGCACCCACCCTCTTCGGCCTCGGTGCTGCCCTCTCCCACTACGAGCAACAAGACGGCACCCTCACCGCCACCGTCCACGAACTGCGGGAGCAGAAGCAGGCGATGTAAGGCGACAGCGCCCGCCTCGACGGCCCACGCGAGGCAGGCCCCCGGTCAGTGCCGCACGACATCCTGGAGGATGACGGTGTTCCGCGTGCCACGTCCGGGCGGCTTGCCTCGTTCACCTCTTCCAGGACCTCCTGAGCGAGGAGAAGTGGCAGACGTCCCTCACCGACGCCGACCGGCGGGCCCATCCCCGCTGTTCTGGACCCGGTGCACCCCTACGGCCGGTTGAGCCGGACATGAACCCCTACCTCGACCTCACCGCAGCCCCGGCCACGATGCCCGGACCTCCATGCCGCGCCCGAGAGGGCGTGGGCCCCCGCCGAGTTGGCAGGGGCCCACGCACTGGCAGCACAGGGGGCCGGGACCTGATCAGGACGGATTACCGCCTGCTGGTTGCCCGACGGCCCGGCTTCACTTCAGATGCCGGGTGAAGAACTGGGCCGCGGCATCCCCCGCGAACTGCGGGACGCCGGTGTGCCCGCCGAGATTGGCGTGCAAGGTCTTCTCCTTGGTGCCGAAGGCGTCGAACAGGTCCAGGGCCGCCTGCCGGTCGTTCCCTTCGTCGTCCCACTGCAGTAGGACGTGCAGCGGAATGGTGACCTGGCGGGCCTCCTCGAACATGGCGCGAGGTACGAAACTCCCGGCGAACAGAACGGCCGCCGAAATGCGCGGCTCGACCAGCGCCAGTCGGATCCCGAGGGAGATCAGTCCTCCCGAGTACCCGACCGGGCCGCCGATCCCGGGCAGCGAAAGGAGGACGTCCAGGGCGGCCTGCCACTCCGGGACGGCCGCTTCGACCAGCGGGATGGTGAGGGCGTCGACGATCTCGTCGCTGACCGGCTCGCCAACTTCCATTGTCCGGCGTAGGTCTGCGCGGGCCTGCTCGGCGGCGGGCCAACGGGGCCGGTCGCCGCTTCCCGGGAGTTCGATGGTCGCCGTGGCAAAACCGCCCGCCGCGGAGCGCCGTGCCCGCGCCACCAGTCGGGGGTACATCGTGCGCAGCCCGAGGGGAGTTTGGCCGAGAAGGATCAGCGGCGCCGGTGCGGATGCGGACGCGGAAGCGGGCGTCCACAAGATGCCGGGGATCTCGTCAAGAGTGAATTCACGCTCGAGGACACCGTCGTCGAGACGTCGTTCAGAAGTGACATGCATGGTCGTGCCTTTCGGGAGAGCTCAGAACGGCGCTCCCGGACGACCTGTCGCCCGACCGTGACCCCGGAGGGGAGCACCCATGTCGATACTGCGTTCACGGGTACCACCTCCTCGTTCTCTCGCACGGCCTCCGGAAACGTAGCAGGGCCGCGGTGGCCCGCCCAACGGGTTTTGCGCGAGGTCCGAGGCTGGATGCCGACAAGTCGGATTGTCATGCGGAATTGCTTGGGCCCTTATCGCGAATTCTCGTGGGCGAGGCGGGCCGGACCCACGTCCAGGTCAAGCAGATGCTGCTCCAAGCAGGCGCTGATCTGCACGAACAGGACCAGGACCTGCTGACGGGGCTTCGGCGGCAGGTCGCCGTCCCGGTCCGGTCCGCTCGGACACGGGCAGTTCGGTCACTGTCGAACACCGACTCCATCTGATCCCGCATCCGTGGGAAGGCACGCACACGGATCTTCTGCCGCTGCGGCGACCGCGGCGCCGGCCGGTGGCGCGTTCGTCCTGGCCCCTGCTCCGACGCCGGCCCCGCTCACCGGCACGAGCCGAGGGTCACTCCGGCGGCCGGTTGAGTTGGGCGGCCACGGCGTCGAGGACCCAGTCCAGGCCGGTCGCGAAGGATGTCCCGGCGTCCACGTCCGTGCCGTCGTACACAGCTTTGGCCAGCGCCGGAAAGCGGCCCGTGGCCAACATTCTCTTCACATGCGGGCCGGAGGCGCGCTGCCAGTCGCGCTTGGACAGGCCCGTGGCGCGTTCGGCCCGCAGGTTCGCGATTTCGCGCCTGATCGCCCCGGTGGAATAGGCGCTGACGGTCTCCACGGCGCGCATGACCGTGTCGATGCCGGCGAGGCCGTCGAGGGCGGCCAGCGTGGCCTCGGTCACGGCGAGGCCGTTCGGGCCCAGGGCCGGGCGGCCGCCAAGCAGGTCGGCGAGCCATTCGTGACGGAGAGCGGCCTGCCTGGTGCGGTGGGCGAGGACGCGCAGAGCCTCCCGCCAGTCACCGGGCGGTTCCGCGGGGAGGATCTCGGCGTTGACCTCGTCCACCATGAGGTCGAACAGCTCCTGCTTGGTGGAGATGTATCCGTACAGCCGCATCGGGCCGGCGTTCAGCCGGGCGGCGACCTTGCGCAGCGACACCGCCTCCAGCCCGCCCTCGTCGGCCAGCGCGATGGCGGCGGCGACGATTCGCTCCCGGTCGAGTGGCACGGGGCGAGTCGGCGGCTCCGGTCGGTCCCACACAGTCATGGTCACACCGTTTCGTTGCGATGCATCGTCTTGGAGGAATACAGTGTATCGCCATGAGACATCGTATCGCCGTGGTCGGTAGTGGCCCTGCCGGGCTTACCTTCGCCCGCGTCCTGCACCGCCATGGCTGCCCCGTCGCCGTCCTCGAACGCGATCCCGCCCCCGACGCCCGGCCCCCGGGGGGCACGCTGGACCTGCACGAAGGTATGGGACAGCTCGCGCTGGACAAGGCGGGGCTACTGGGGGAGTTCCTGGCGCTGTCCCGTCCCGAGGGGCAGGCCATGCGCATCCTGGACACGGACGGGACCGTCCTGCGCGAGTGGCTACCCCGTCCGGACGACCGGGCCAATCCCGAGATCGACCGCGGGCAACTCCGTGACCTGCTGCTCGGCCCGCTCGACGTCCGGTGGGGGCGGGACGTGACGCAGGTGGTGCCCGGGACCCGGGACGGCGTACTGGTCCATTTCGCGGACGGGCGGCAGGAGACGTTCGACCTCGTGGTCGGTGCGGACGGCGCCTGGTCCCGGATCCGCCCCGCAGTCTCGTCGGTGACGCCGCACTACACCGGCGTCACCTTGGTCGAGACCTCCCTGGACGACGTCGACACCCGCCACCCCGACCTCGCCCGGTTGATCGGCGACGGTTCCCTGGCCGTGTACGGCGTGAACCGAGCTCTCGTCGCCCAGCGCAACAGCGGCGGCCACGTCAAGGTGTACGCCCAGTTCCGCGCGCCGCTGGACCGGCACACAGACCTGGACCCGGCCGACATCGAGGCCGTGCGATCGAGCCTGCTGGCTCTGTTCGACGGCTGGGCCGCTCCCGTCCTCGACCTCCTCCGCCACGGCACCGCGTTCGCCCACCGCCCCCTCTATGCCCTGCCCGTGTCCCACACCTGGACCCATGTCCCCGGGGTGACGCTCCTGGGCGACGCCGCCCATCTGATGCCCCCCTTGGGGGCGGGCGCGAACCTCGCGATGCTGGAAGGCGCCGAACTCGCCGAGTCCATCGCCGCCGGCCCCGAAAATCTGGACGAGGCCGTCCGCGCCTTCGAGGAACAGATGTGGGCACGGGCCGGCCGGTGGGCGAAGATCACGACGGCCGGTCTGGAACGCCTGGTGAGCCCGGACCCCGCCGAAGCCCTCGCCCTCTTCGACCAGGTCCAGCCGTCCTGACTGCCAGGCGGGAGAGCACCAGCCCTCGGCGGCGCTACTCCGGCCCCCGCGCGGGGTGAGGATCCCGGACCTGAGCGAGGGCGGCAAACTGACCGCCCCGACAACAACATCTGCGACCTCCTCGGGACGTCCGGGCGGGCGTTCGCTGCTGTTGGCGTTCTTCGCCGCGGTGGCGGAAACTGAGCGGGAGAACATCCGGGAGTCGGCCTTGGAGGGCTCGACACCGCGGCTCTCAAAGGCGAGCACGGCGGCCGGCTCCCGGTCATCACCGACGACAACTGCACACCGTGCTCCGCCGCCGAACCCCCGGCGAGTCCGTCGAGCAGAACCGGCCCACCTCGCGGCGGTGTCGGGGGCGTCGGGTGCGGGGGTTGCGAGCGCTGCAGACGCCAGTCGTCGAGGTTCTGTCTCCACCCGCTCCCCACCCGCTCTAGACCCTCTCCACCCGCTCCGGACCCGGTTCTCCACCGGCCCGGCCCCCGGCGGCCCGACGGCGACGTACAGACAAGTGCACCTTCGTCGTCCGGGACAGCGGTTGCTCCCGTCCGGCCGCATCGCGACCGGCATCCGTACTACGCGGTGCTCATCCACGCGCAACCCGGCCCCGAGGACGATCGGCCGGTCCCGGCGCGTGCTCCCCGGCCACGCGGCGGATCCCTGGGGGCAGCGGAACTCTCGCCCCCGACCCACACGGCGCGCGTGAGCCACGAAGGCCCCTGCCACGTACGAGGCGTCCGTGAGCCCTCTGCCCAGCAGTGGGCGAAGGCGCCGGCGTCACGCCGGACCTGGCAAAGGAGGAAACAGCGATGCGGGAATCGTTCGCCGCCGGACCTGCGGCCCGGGAACCGGGGCACCCCATTCGCGTGGCCTCGGTACCGAAGGGCCACGTCTACGTGCGGCACCTCTCCCACCCGTCCGTCGCCGAACGCGTGGTCAGACTGACTGATCCCCGCCCCTGCGGGGTCCCGAGCGGCTCCCAGCGCTGGTGGCCTCCCGTCATGCTCGACGCGAGCTGGGTGCGGCACCACGTGGACGATTTCGATGTCTTTCACCTGCACTTCGGGTTCGACGCCCAGGAACCCCGCGCTCTGCACGAACTGGCCATGACACTGCGGCAGGCCGGGAAGCCGCTCGTCTACACCGTTCACGACCTCGCCAACCCGCACCACCACGAGGAAGGCGAGCACCGGGCTCAGCTGGATGTGCTGATCCCGGCCGCAGACCGGCTCATCACCCTGACGCGGGGCGCCGCCGACACGATCGCTTCTCAATGGGGGCGGACTCCTGTGGTGCTTCCGCACCCCCATGTAGTCGAACTGCCCGACCTCGGGCGGCCCCGCCCGAGGTCGGGCGAGAGCTTCACCATCGGCGTGCACGCCAAGAGCATCCGCCCGAACATGGACCCCCTCCCCGTGATCCGAGTCCTTGCCGACACGGTGGCCGAGCTGCCCGACGCCATCCTTCGTATCGACTGTCACCCCGACGTGGACGATCCGCGAAGCCACTGGTACGCGCCCGGGGTCCTGGACGAGCTGCGGGACCTGGAGCAGAAGGGCCGCCTCGGCCTGAGCGTTCACGACTACTTCACGGACGACGAGTTGTGGGAGTACCTCCTCGGCCTCGATGTGTCGGTACTGCCGTACCGGTTCGGAACCCACTCGGGATGGCTGGAGGCGTGCTACGACCTGGGCACCACCGTTCTCGCGCCCTCGTGCGGCTTCTACGCGCAACAGCGCCCCTGCCTCACGTACGCGCACGACCGGACGGGTCTCGACGAGATGTCCTTGCGCGCGGCGGTGTGCACGGCCTACGACGAGCGTCCCGCCTGGCGTGCCGACAGGGACGACCGCACCACCGAGCGCGTCCGTCTCGCCGGTGAGCACGAAACCCTGTACACGGAACTGCTGTGAACCGCCCCTTGCGCATCGCGCTCATCGCTTCCGCCGGCCACCCGATCCGTGACCCTTTCGCCGGCGGTCTCGAAGCGCACACCTGGACGCTCTCGAAGGCCCTGCTCGGGCGTGGCCATCACGTCACCCTGTTCGCCGGTCCGGGCTCCGATCCGGGCCTGGGCGTCACCGAGATGCCCCTGCGCGTTCCGCGGATCAGTCAGGCGGCGCGCAACGACGCCAGTATGGCCGCCCCGCAGTGGCTGGCGGAGCATCACGCCTATCTGGGGCTGATGCTGGACCTGGCGCACTCGCCCTCCCAGTACGACGTCGTCCACAACAACAGCCTCCACTACCTTCCGGTGGCGATGGCGGCCGCAGTGCCGTGCCCGGTCGTCACCACCTTGCACACCCCGCCCACACCGTGGCTCGAATCGGCCATTCAGGCACCGTCCCACTGCCCCGTGCGGTTCAGCGCGGTCAGCCGTCACACCGCGAAGGCCTGGCGCCACCTGGTGCCTTCGGCCACCGTGGTGCGCAACGGCATCGACACCGACCGCTGGCCCCAGGGGCCGGGGGGTGAAGGACTGATCTGGTCGGGCCGGATCGTTCCCGAGAAGGGCGCGCATCTGGCGATCGCGGCAGCACGCCTGGCCGGACGAGACCTCACACTGGCCGGCCCCGTCGGGAACGAGGAGTACTTCGAGGCGTGTATCCGCCCCCGGCTGGACCAGCACGTCACCTACGCGGGGCACCTCCAGCAGCGGGAACTGCGGGCCCTGGTCGGCTCCTCGGCGGCGGCGTTGGTCACCCCCTGCTGGGACGAGCCGTACGGCCTCGTCATCGCGGAGGCCCTGGCCTGCGGTACCCCCGTGTGCGGCTTCGCCCGCGGGGCCCTGCCGGAGATCGTCACGCCCGAGTGCGGTCGTCTGGTGGCACCCGGCGATCACCGGGCGCTGGCCCGGGTCGTCGAACCGACGATCGCGCTGTCGCGGCCGAAGGCGCGGCGGCACGCGGAGGATTTCTGCTCCATGCAGGTCATGACGCGCTCCTACGAACGCCTCTACTACGCGGTGGCGACATGATCGGCTACTACGTCCACCACCAGGGCAGCGGGCACCTGCACCGCGCCCTCTGCATCGCCGCGCACTGCGCGACCCCGGTCACGGGCCTGTCGTCTCTCGCAGCGCCTCCCGGGTGGCGGGGCGACTGGGTCGAGCTGCCTCGGGACGACGACGGCCGTCCGGCCTCGATGCGTGATGTCACCGCGAGGGGGCGTCTGCACTGGGCCCCGCTGCACCATGCCGGCCTCCGCCGGCGGACAGCGGCGATCGCCGACTGGATCCGTGCGGCCGGTCCCCGTCTGTTCGTGTCCGACGTCTCGGTCGAAGTGGCCGTGCTCGCACGGTTGCTGGGCACGCCGGTGGTCACCGTGGCCATGCGGGGGAGGCGCGACGACGGCCCGCACCAGATGGCCTACGACCTTTCCGAGATGCTCATCGCGCCATGGCCGCGGTCGCTGCCCGAGCCGGGGTGGCCGGCGCGCTGGCGTGACAAGGCGATCCACACCGGGGCCTTCTCCCGTTTCGACGGCCGGCCACGGCACCGCGAGGCGCGGGGCGCCCTCTCCGTCAGGAGGGTCCTGCTCATGATGGGGTCGGGCGGAGCCGACCTGCCGGTCGACGCGGTGAGGGCCGCCAGGGCGGCGACACCCGGATGGCAGTGGACGACCCTGGGCGGGCCCGACGGCCGCTGGGCGTCCGACCCGTGGCCCGCGCTGTGTACGGCGGATGTCGTGGTCACCCATGCGGGACAGAACGCCATCGCCGAATGCGCTGCCGCCGGAAGACCAGTCGTGGCCATTCCGCAGGAGCGGCCCTACGGGGAACAGCTGGCGACGGCGCGTGCGCTGCGGCGCGCTGACCTCGCCGTGGTCGCCGACCGCTGGCCGACGCCTCGCGACTGGCCCGGTCTGCTCGCGTCCGCGCTCGCTCTCGGCGGTGCGGGGTGGCATCGATGGGCCCCGGGGGACGGAGCGTCGCGGGCCGCGTCCGCGCTGCACGAGGCCGCCTCGGACCAGCGCCACTGGGCGTCCTGATGCGTAGCGCCGTGATCACCCTGGCGGCCGGCCGGCACCGGCACCTCGCTCTGCAGCAGGCCGGTCTGGCCGCGGGTTCGCAGGCGCCGGACACGTACGTCGTCGTTGCCATGGGCGACCCCGGGCTCGCCGGTGTCCTCGCTCACCGAGAACCGGCTGCCGACCTCCTCCACTGCCCGGTGGGCCCGGAGGGGCTGCCCCTGGCCCGCGCCCGCAACCTCGGCGCTGCCCGGGCCCTGGAGGCAGGAGCGGAACTGCTGATCTTCCTCGATGTCGACTGTGTCCCCGGGCACCGGCTCGTGGAGCGCTACGCGGAAGCGGCCGGCTGCCCCGCTCACGCCCGGTCGTTGTTGTGCGGCACCGTCGCGTACCTGCCTCCGCCTGGTGCGGCCGGCTACCGCCTCACCGAGCTGCCCCTCCTGGCTTCCCCGCATCCCGCCCGTCCCGCGCCCGGCCCACAGGAGGCCCGCAGGAGCAGCGACCACTCCTTGTTCTGGTCGCTGTCCTTCGCGCTCACCGCAGGCACGTGGCAGGCCGTCGGCGGCTTCTGCGAGAGCTACCGGGGGTACGGCGGGGAGGACACCGACTATGGCCAGGTGGCCCGGGAAGCAGGCATCCCGCTCACGTGGCTCGGCGGCGCTCCCGCGTACCACCAGTACCACCCGGTGAGCAGCCCGCCGGTGGAACACCTGGACGCGATCCTCCGCAACGCGGAGATCTTCCGCCGACGCTGGGGCTGGTGGCCGATGGCCCCCTGGCTCGATGCCTTCGCCTCGCAGGGCCTCGTCCGCTGGGACCGGGCGGACGACCGGTGGGTGCGTGCCGGGCCGGACGAAGCCGGCGACCTCCCCCAGCATGGAGCGCTCGGCAGCGATTGATCATTGCCCGGCCTCGTCATCCGCCCGACAGGGCCTTGTCGGGCTGTGCAGCACTCACCGACAGCGGCCGGGGGCGTTCTCCTCGCGCCGGCGGCGTGCCGGTGGGCTCGCACGGCTGTCGAGTCCACCGACACGTCCCAGCCGGTCCCTCCCGCGGCACCGTCGCCTGCCTGCCTGCGGGCCGTCAGCCTTTTGGGTTCACCGGCCACTGAGTCTTCAGGTTCCGGAACGCTTCTGCCGGGGGCTGGGCCGGAAGGGCGGGCTGTGGGAATCTCGGACGGCGCCGCGAACAGCCCTGCTGTCACGCGGCGTTCTGCCATCTCCTTGAGCACGCGTCAGAGAAGGGAACACCCCACTAAATGACTGACCACGGTCAAGAGTTGCGGTCCGGTGCGGCCATGGGCCTGTCGCGCCGCCACTTCCTCGGCACCCTCGGCGCCGGGACCACGGCTCTCGCCGCCGTCTCGGTACTCGGTACGGCGACCCCCGCTTCAGCGGCGTACTTCATGAAGTGGGGAGCGGTGATCTCCCCCGCCGAGCCCATCTCCTTCAACCAGAAGGTCAACATCCTCAGACTGATCCGCCCGCAGACCGTGCGCGTCTCGATGTTCTGGGGCGACCCGAACAACCGTCAGTTCAGCGACGCGCAGCTCGACCAGTTGCTCGGCACCGGCCTCACCGAGATGATCATCCAGTCGTCCGAGGACCCCGATCCGGGGCTGGCGGCGCGGCAGCTGAACCAGTTGCTGCCGTACATCGACGCCCACCCCAACATCCTCTTCGTCTTCGAGCTGGGCAACGAGCCGGACTGGCACCAGCCCAACAACCCGGGCCTGGCCCGCTGGAACCGGCTGGCGACCATTCGGCAGAACAAGCCGAACCAGAGCCGCGGCAACCTGATGTGGGCGATCAACATGCCCGCCGGCCGCTGGTCGGGCGACGGCACCGGCTTCACCTACGGCAGCTCGGGTGCCTGGTTCAACGGCTTCGTGGCGGACGCCGGCGACGGTCTCGGCGCCCTGCTGACCGGCCCGTACCGGCCCGACATCGCCACCGTGCACTGCTACAGCTCGGACTACATCAACCCGAACTCCGGACTGGGGGAGAACAACCCGTACAAGATGGTCGACTACGTGCGGGGCTGGAACAGCTCGATCAGCATGAAGGTCACCGAGGCGGGCATCGACAACCCCAACGGCGCGATCACCGACCGCGGCTACCGCTACGTGCAGTTCGGCTCGTCGGTCGCCGGCAACACGGGCGGCCAGGTCGACAGCGTCTGCTTCTACGGCATCCCGCCGGCCGACCGCAACTACGGCATCTACGAGACCGAGGCAGCCCAGATCGGCACCCACCCCTAAGAGCCCAGCCACGTTCTGTGTCTGGCCTCCTGGGCTGGGACTCTTCTCCGGTCTCCGGTCTCCGGTCTCCGGTCTCCGGTCTCCGGTCTCCGGTCACCGGTCACCGGTGGTCGGTGGATGGGCGGTGCGGCCGTCGCCGGGGCCGGGGTGCTGCTCAGCCGGTTGCGCCTCGGTCGGGGCCCGTGCGCCGTGTCGGCGTCAGTGCGGCGGCGACGCCGGGCGGGGACGCCGCCGGGGCTCCCTGGTCAGCAGGCGCCCCGGCGACGGACTGTTCGCGAGGAGATCAGCAGGGCCGGATGGAGAAGACAGGGGTCCAGGAAGCGGTGCCGCTGGCCTTGGCGCGGTTCGACCAGCGCAGGCTGCCGTCGGAGTTGTAGAACCGGGCGACAGTGCCGGTCGTCTGGTTGTTGTTGAAGGTGCCGTCGCCGACGCCGTCGAAGCCGTAGCTGCCGCAGTAGTAGTAGTCGTAGTTGCGGCCGCGGCCGTCCACGATGCACAGGTGGCCGCCGGCGCACGCCAGTGCGGTCTCCGGCGAGGCGAGGTCACGGGCCGGGCTCTGTCCGGGAGCGGGGAGGGTCACGGACCCGCCCTCGGTCGTGAGCCGGTTGGCCGACACCTGGCGGGCGTCCGGATGCGTCGCCAGATACTCGTCCACCTGCTGCTGGAGCGAGGCGGCCTGGGTGCCGGTGAGGCCGGCCTCCAGTGACTGCCGGGTGTACTCGGACTGTGTGGCCGTCGGCTCGGCCGACGCGGAGCCGGACAACGCCGGCCCCACGATCAGAGCGGCCACGGCTGCCGTCATGGCCAGAACCTTACGTGCTGACATGCTCGTTCCCCCTTCTTGGGCGCTCCGGCGGCCGCGTCCCATGGCGGCTGTCCGGGAGGTGTCACTCATCGTGCCCGTCACAGAGCGCGCATGTGAAGGCATAACTCATGCAATGACACGGCATATTGATATTCAGATGGTTATAAGGGGTGGAAACACGCTTGCGAGGGACTGCGGGGACGGCAGGCGGTAGGGCACTGTGGGGGTGACGCTGTCGGTGCACTGCGGGAGAAATGGTGACAGGCTGTTACGGGGGGCCTGGCGCGGGCGGGGAGTTCGGCCCCTTCCGGCAGACGCGCCGAAGCGGTTGGGGCGGAAGCCAGGCAGACGCCACGCGGACCACCGCGGCGGGAGCGGGCACCCAGAGGTCCGGCGAACCGCCCGTCGGGAGCGGTTCCCTCGTCGCGGACCCCAGCGTGCACCAGCTGCGGCTCTTTCTGGCGCTGGCCGAGGACCTGCATTTCGGGCGGGCCGCGCAGCGGATGTTCATCAGCCAGCCCGCGCTCAGCCGGCAGATCAGCGCCCTCGAGCGCCGGATGGGCGTCGGCCTGGTCCGGCGGACCACCCGCCGGGTGGAGCTCACCCCGGCGGGGCAGGCGCTGCTGCCCGAGGCTCGCGCCGTCGTGGAGGCGGCGGACCGGCTGGGCGAGGTGATACGCAGCCAGTCGCGCCGGGGGTGCGGGCGGCTGATGGTCGGCTTCATCGGCGCCGAGGCCGCGATGCCGTACGCCCGGCGGATTCTCGCCGAGTTCCGGCGGCGGTACCCGGAGAGCGAGCTCGAGATGCGCTCCCTGGACCTGGTGAACCACGTTCAGGCGCTGGTCAGCGGCGAGGTGGACGCCGCTTTCCTGCGGCAACCGCTGCCCGCGGGCATCCGTACCCTGCAACTCGCCAGCGAGCCGCGGGTGGTGTGCCTGCCCGCGGACGACCCACTCGCCCGGCGGCGGGAACCGCTCACCATGGCGGACCTCGCCGACCGGGTCTTCGTGGACATCCCGGGTGACGCGGTGCGCGGCTGGTGGAACCACTGGACCGGCAACCCGCGGCCCGACGGCACTCCGGTGCGCTACGGGCCCCTCGTCACCGACATGGAGACCCTGCTGCTCGCGGTCGCGAACGGGCAGGGCATCGCCTTCCTGCCGGCGGCGGCCCGCGAGTTCTACCCCCGCCCGGGGCTCGATTACGCGCAGGTCGCAGGGCTTTCACCCTGCACCGCCGCGCTCGCCTGGCTCGCCGGGCACGGTGAGACCACCGGCGTCGCGGCCCTGCGCGCGGTCGCCCGCGCCGTCCTGCGCACGACCGGCCCCGGCGGGTAGCGAGCGGAGACAGGCTCCGCGCACGGCTCCGGACGGGGAAAGACCTGCCGGGGCGTCGAAGCGGACCTTCGCTCCGTACGGCTCCACTTCATCTCATGGATGCCGAAGCCCTCCGCGATGGGCGCAAGGGTGACGCCTTCTCACGGTTGCGCGCCACTCGCACGACGTCGTCACGGAACCCTTGCGATACGGGGCAGGCACAGCACCATCCTTCCAGGCCGCCCCACGGGCAGGTCAGATCGGATGTCACCACCCCGTGCGTCAGTCCCGTTCGCGCCGCCTCTACGTTTCCTGCCCGTGCCCGCTGCTCGCGTGTGCGATCAGCGGGCTCTCGCGGGTCGGTGCGGGTCTCGGAGCCGTTACTGGCTGCGTTCGGGGGTGTCGATCGGGACGCAGGCGAAGTTGTCCGTGTCGACGCTGGATGCCTTGGTGGGTCCGCACAGCTCGAAGCCGGTCGCCTTCTCGGCGTCGCTCACGCTGAACCCGACCACGCCGAGCATGGTGCTGCCCTGCGAGACGTTGGTGCCCATGACGGACATGTTGTGCCAGGCGTAGTCGCGCCACTTGCCGCCGGCGTCCTGCTGGACTTCCTGGAGGTCGGCGAGCTGGGACTTGGGGTAGGCGTCGCGGAAGCAGTACCCGCTCTGTTCGGGCCCGCAGATCGGGTCGGTCGGCTTGTACTTCAACCGCAGGTAGTCGAGCTTTGCGTTGTTCACGCCGCGGTCGGCGAGTTCGCCGGTGACGGCGACGTAGACAGCGAAGAAGTGCTTGCCGGCGTCGGCGGACACGCCGGCCAGCTCCGGGCTCCAGGCGGTGTCGATGGGCTTGACGCGTACCCCGAGGCTCAGCCCCGGCTCGGTCGTCGCGAAGTCCTTGCCGGGGAAGTCGCTGTACTTGGCGTACTCCGGTGCCGACCGACTCGCTCCTGGCGCCGGACCGGAGGAAGAGGCGTCTGCATGGGGCGTCTTCTCGTCGTCACCGCCGGAGCAGCCGGCCGCCGACAGCATCAGTGCACCGGCGGCGAGCACCACACAGATCCGCTTGGACACGTCACATTCTCCCCGAGGTCGTCGTGGTCACACCGACGGGGACGCAGTACGCCCCCGGGCGGTTCGCCGTCAGCCCGTCCTTTCCCGCCCGCCACCGGGCACCCGTCCCCCACGCGCCGTCCACCGTCCCGGCAGGTCACGCGCGGGCTGCCTGGTCTGCTTCCAGCGCTTTCCTCACGTCGAGGTCCTCCTCGACGACGGCTACCGCGGGCTTCGTCGTGATCACCCGGGCAGGCTGACCCCGCCGAGGAAAGGCAACAAGATCAGCCCCCCGAGGTCCATGAAGCCCGACGCCGAGCCCGCCAGCGGCTCGCCTCACAGCGCATAACCGTCGGACACGTTCGCGCCGTCCACACGAGCCCTCGGGCCGCCGACCCGCCCGCGCCGGCCTCGAAGGTGCCGGAGCAGTCCACCCTGGGGCCATTCTGGATGATCCGCGGTGGTTGCGGGCCGTCCCTTTGAGGCTGTGCTTCCAAGACCGACGAGTCGTCGCTCTCGAAGTTGGTCTCACCGAACCGGGACCGTCGGCCTGGTCCTGTCCGGTCGGGGCCCGGCGATGTCAGTGCTGTGGTCCATACTCGTGCCGCGGCGCCACCCGGGCACCGCAGTGCGAGGGGAAAAACATGGCTGAGGTGCTGGTCTTCCACCATGGATACGGGCTGACCGCCGGCGTTCGCGATTTCGCCGAGCAGTTGCGGCGGGCCGGACACACCGTCCACGCCGCAGATCTGTACGAGGGGCAGGTATTCGACAGACTCGAGGAGGGCATCGCCTACGCCGAGAACGCCGGGTTCGACACGGTTACCGCGCGCGGAGTCGCCGCCGCCGAGGGGCTGCCTGCGGAGCTCGTCTATGTCGGCTTCTCGCTCGGCGTCCTGCCGGCGCAGAAGCTGGCCCAGACTCGCCCCGGCGCAAAGGGCGCACTGTTGCTCGAGGCGTGCGTCCCGCTCTCGGAATTCGGCGCCGCCTGGCCCCAGGACGTCCCGGTTCAGATTCACGGCATGGACGCGGATCCGTTCTTTGCCGGTGAGGGCGATGCGGACGCCGCCCGCGCGATCGTCGAGACGGCGACGGATGCCGAACTGTTCCTCTACCCCGGCGACAGGCACCTGTTCACCGACAGCAGTCTGCCCTCCTACGACGAACAGACCGCAACGCAGGTCCACCAGCGGGTGCTCGGCTTCCTCGACCGCATCAAGTAGGGAGTCCCACTTGATCTGGCGGCGGCAAGCGGCCGTTCGCATGGTCGACGACGAAGCCACTGACACGAATCGCGCCCGGGCCACCGCCTACCAGCAGGGGACGCTCCCCACTCCACCGGCCTGATGCCCAGGAATGGAGCGCCCCCTCGACGCGCCGTGCAGAAGATGTCCAGATGCTCACCCGTCCCACTGCCCCCGTGCTCCTGCTCTCGGCGAGCTCGGTCGACTTGCCCACGACGGCGAGGTAGGTGTCGGAGCTCTCCGGCTTCCGCCAGGCCAGCTGCCGGCGGAAGCCGTCGGCGGTGCAGTGGTCGAGTGGCTGCGCCGCGCCGCAGCCGCATCTCCAGAGGCCCGTCGGCTGCCGGGGCGCCGACCCCCGGCTCGCGTCCCCGCGTCGCCGCGGTCCCGCGCGTTCATGCTGCCCCTCGCGGTTATTCGTCCTCCCGGCCGGGGTGGGTCCCCGGACCGTCGTGGTCACCGGCCAGCGGGGTGGGGGAAAGGTCGGCAGGTTCCTCGCCGGGCTCCAGCAGGGTGTGTGCGGCGCCGACGATCAGCGGGTCCGGTTTGCCCACGGCGGCGTGGTCCTTGGCCGGGTAGTCGCAGCGGTCGAGCAGGCTGCGCATCGCCTCCAGCCGGCCGCGCCGCTTGTCGTTGTTCTTCACCACCGTCCAGGGGGCGTGCGGGGTGTCCGTGGCGCGGAACATCTCGACCTTGGCGGTCGTGTACTCGTCCCAGCGGTCCAGCGAGGCCAGGTCCGTCGGCGACAGCTTCCAGCGGCGCACCGGGTCGACCTGACGGATGGCGAAACGGGTGCGCTGCTCGGCCCGGGAGACGGAGAACCAGAGCTTCACCAGCAGAATGCCGTCGTCGGTCAGCATCCGCTCGAACATCGGCGCCTGCCGCAGGAACTGCTGATACTCCTCCTCCGTGCAGAAGCCCATCACCCGCTCGACGCCCGCCCGGTTGTACCAGGAGCGGTCGAAGAAGACGATTTCGCCGCGGGCGGGCAGATGGGTCACGTACCGCTGGAAGTACCACTGGCCCGCCTCCCGCTCGGTGGGCTTCTCCAGCGCCACCACGCGGGCACCGCGCGGGTTCAGCCGCTCGGTGAACCGCTGGATGGTGCCGCCTTTGCCAGCCGCGTCCCGGCCTTCGCAGACCACGACGATCCGCTGGCCGGTGTCCTTCACCCAGCGCTGCAATTTCAGCAGCTCGATCTGCAGAACCCGCTTCTGCCGCTCGTACTCGGCTCTGCGCACCTTGCGGTCGTAGGGATGGTTCTCCCGCCAGGACTCGATGGGGCTGCCGTCGGCGTTGAGCAGGACCGGCTTCTCCGGCCGCCGCTCGTTCACCGCCAGGCCGTCGAGGAGCTCGTCATCGGACACGTCCACTCCTTCCTCTCCCGGTGGTCAGAACCGCAGACGCCGACGCGCCCGCCGGTTGGCGGAGCCGCTGCGGCCCACGCCACGCGAACTGGAACCGAAGGGCTTGCTGAACAGGCGCCCCAGGGGGCCGGGAGCCACGGGCCCGGCGCGCGAACCGGCCCCGACGCGCGCTGGGCGCCGTTCTGCGAGCGCCGGGCCAGTCGGGAGAGCAGAAGGCGAGCACGGCCAGGACGACACGGACGCCTATCACTCCGACGATCACCACGGGGGACTCCTGAGGTCTCGACGGCGGAACCGGACACGGACACACCCGCCCGCCCGACAGGAACCGCGTGCCCACTCGCACCGTGAACAGTCACCCACCCCGGACGCCACAGCCACCGCACGGGCTGCGGGCAGGTCGGTTCTGCGACCGTGCGTCGGAGCAAGGGCGCGGGGAGCAGCTGTCGCCGACCGACTCTGTCGGCCTTCTGTCGGGATCATCCCCGCGGGGGCGGGGTGATCCCGACGAAGAGGCGGTCGGTCCTTGTAGTGGCACGCAGGTGAGTAGTCGCTGCGCTGTCCGCAAGGCGATGCGTTCGTGTGGGCAGGCCGTGCCACTGTTTGAGGCGGTTCATGCAGCGCTCGACGGTATTGCGCTGCTTGTATGCCTCGCTGTCGAAGCCGGGTGGACGGCCACCGAGTCGGCCTCGCCGCGGACGGTGGCCGACTTGGTCGGGGCTGCGGGACGACCGCACGGATGCCCGGCGCCGCAGGTGGCTGCGGATGGCGCGTGAGGAATACGCACGGTCGGCCAGAACGGCCGGGGGCCGCGTCCGTGGCCCGCCCGGACCGGCGCGGGGGACGCGGAGGCGGGACATCACCGTCTCGAAGGCGGGCGCGTCACCTGCCTGGCCTGCGGTGACGGTGAAGGCGAGGGGCCGTGCGTGGCCGTCTGCGGCCACGGTGTCGCCCCAGGCGGCCAGACGCAGGCGGTGGCCGTCGCCCGTCCAGTGCGACACCGAGGCGTTCGGGACCGGGGGCAGTTCCTCGGGCGCGGTGGCGCCGATGCCTGCGAGGACGTAGCGCAGGGCGATGACGACGCCGTCGTGGGCGACGAGCAGGACGCGCAGTGATGCGACCGGAGGGGGCTTCGATGGCCTGGCCGTGCCGGGTCATGGGCGGGGCGATGCGTCCGTGCCGGTCGATGCGGATGAACAGCGGGCCGGCGGGTACGCCCCTGGACGGTCAGGGCGGCGAGCAGCGTGCGGGTGGCCCGCACCGGGCAGGTGGCGGGGTGGGAGCCGTAGGGCACGGCGACTTCGTCGTGGCGCTTGAGCTTGCGCCGGTAGACGTTCACCAGGAGACCGTCTTCCGTCTCCACCACGTCGGCCTGGTCGAGTGCGGCGAGCTCGCAGACGTGGGCGGCGCAAACGTAGCCCAGCAGCAGGGAGGCGTCCCGCTTCCCGGCGAGCGTCTCGCGGTCGAGGGTGCCGAGCATCTCGCGCGGCGCGTCCGGGGTGGCGGGCGCGGCCCGGCGGGCGCGGGCGGCCGGGCCCTTGGTGACGGCCAGGCGCTGGCGGTAGCCGGAGAGCACCTTGTGGACGCCCTTGGTCTTATGGGGCCGGGATGGCGGCGGCCTTGTGCGCGGTGCGGATCGCGGCGAGCGCCCGCTCGATGCTCGAGGGGGACAGCGGGCGGCCGGCGCTCGGCGACGGGGTCGGAGTCAGGTGCGCACACCGCAGCGGCCATCAACTACCGCTACCAACAGTGGAGTTGGGCCGGATACTGTACGGATCGCTCTGGTCGGCAACACCGGCGGTACGCGGCAGCGCTTCGGCGACGCGTACGAGACCTGGCGCCCCTGCTGACTGCTCGAGAAGGCATCCGACAGGCAACCCTAGGGAAGCAGAAACATGAGCCGAATGCGCAAGATCACCACGACGGGCGTGGCCACGCTTTCCGCCCTGGCCGCCTTGACCTCGCCCCTCGTCACGGCGGGCACCGCCACCGCGGCCGCCCCGTGCGACTACCCCGCTCAGCAGCTCGACCTGACCAACTGGAAGGAAACCCTGCCCACAGGGGCCGAGGAGTCGCCCACCGAGATCAAGCAGCCGGCGCTGGCCACCTTCTCCTCGGATCCGTGGTTCAGGGTGAACTCGGCCTGTAGTGGCGTGCAGTTCCGCGCCGCCGTCAACGGGGTGACCACGTCCGGATCCGGCTACCCGCGCTCCGAGCTGCGCGAGATGACCAGCAACGGCACCTCGAACGCCGCGTGGTCCGCCACCTCCGGTACGCACACTCTCACCTTCCGGGAGGCGTTCAACAAGCTCCCCGCCGACAAGCCGCAGGTCGTCGGCGCTCAGATCCACGACGGCGACGACGACGTCACCACGTTCCGTCTGGAGGGCACCAGTCTCTACATCACCAACGGCGACAACACCCATCACAAGCTCGTGACCAGCAACTACGCGCTGCACACCGTCTACGAGGGCAAGTTCGTCGTCAGCGGCGGCAAGATCATGGCCTACTACAACGGCGTCCTCCAGACGACCATCTCGCACACGGCGTCCGGGAACTACTTCAAGGCCGGTGCCTACACCCAGGCCAACTGCGGCAACTCCTCCCCGTGCGACAGCGCCAACTACGGGCAGGTGAGCGTCTACAAGCTGCAGGTCGCCCACTCCTGAACCTGTCTCTCCGGGAAGGGGCAGTCGGGCGCCTGCCGGGCAGTGAAGGCCGGTGCGACTCCATGAGCAGGTACTTCCCGCGGGTCGACGGGTGAGAGGACAACGCCACGCCGGTCTCACCTGAGACGGAGGAACGAGGGCCCGCAGCTTCAGCTCCGGGCCCTCTACTGCGCCCGGAGCGCGGCAGCGCAGTCACGGCATGCCCACCTGCTCATGTCGGGCGGCAGCCACGGTGCGCCCGGTCCTGCGGGCTGGTAGTCCACCCGCTCCATGTCCAGGGTCGGCTTCCCGCAGAACGTCCTGTCGCCCGGGTCTCCCGGGACATCCGGGTCGGCCGGCGCAGCGTGTACCGCCTCGATGTGAGAGAGCGCATCGCCCGGGCCGAAGTCCTTTGACAGTTCCTTGCGCCGCTCGCGCAACACGATGATCGCCATGTGGCCACCTTCGGCTGTGACCGGTACGGCCGCATCCCGGCCGGCGGGAGGCTGCCGCCGAGTGCACGGCATCGCCTGCCTTGAGCGCGGCGATCTGCCCGGTCGAGATTCTGGCCCTCGGTCGAGACGCGGACAGAGCAGATCCGGACACCGTTGGGTTTTGCCTCACGTCGCGAGGCGGGCGCTTGAGGGCTTCCGTCTCGGTCGGATTTTCCGGATTCGCATGTGGCGTGAGCGCGATCGGCCTCTACGGTGTCACGGGGCGGATCCCTGGTGCCCGGGTGGTGGCGACGCGTCTGGCCGCTGAACGGTTCTGTACGCGCGTTCGAGAGGGCTGTTGCTGCCCCGGGTGGACCGGTGACCTACGGAGGCTGACCAAGCGTGCCTGCTTCTCCCGTTCCGACGCCGGGAGCTCGCTTGCTGATGGCTTTGGCCGGGGCACAGTTGCTGGAGGCGCTCGATTTCTCGATCATCTATGTCGCGCTGCCCGACATCGGAGCGAGCCTCCATTTCTCCTCGGTCGCACTGCAGTGGATCGTGAGCGCGTACGCGGTCTTCTTCGCCGGTTTTCTGCTGCTGGGCGGGCAGTTGGCGGACGTTTTCGGTGCCGGCCGGGTGTACCTCACCGCTCAGCTGCTCTTCGCGGCTTCCTCAACCGGTGCGGCGCTCTCCTCTTCCGCAGCCATATTGATCGCCGCACGTGCCGGACAGGGGGTGGCCGCGGCTCTGCTGGTGCCCGCGACACTGGGTCTGCTCAGCTCCGCCTATCCGGCGGGCCCGGAGCGTGACCAGGCGGTGAGCGTGTGGGGAACCACGGGCGCGGTCGGGCTCGCTCTGGGGGTCACCGCCGGCGGGGGCATCCTCGCAACAGCCTCCTGGCAGTAGCGGCGCCCGGGGCCGGACGACTTCGACCAGCTTGCGGCGGCCCGCTTTGCGGAGTGCTTGCGGGGACCCGTAGCGCTCGAGGAGCAAGGTCACTGCCGGATGATCCAGGCGCGGGCCGAGGACGCGCTCCAGACTGGGGTGGACCAGGGTGAGCAGGCCGCGGATGCGGTTCATGGCCGAGCGGCTGGTCGAAACATCTTCACCGCACTCGACGAGCAGACAGTCGTCGTCCCCGGCACCGGCACCGGCACCCTCGACGTGATCGTCCCGTCGCCGGCGAAGTCGCCGGCCGCCGTGCACGAGCGACGCCGGGCCCTGGAAACCCGGATCGAGGCCCTGCTGGAGGCTCACCCTCTTTCCCCGGTCCTGACCTCGATGCCCGGCATCGGCGTCAGGACCGCCGCAGTCCTCCTGGCCACCGTCGGCGACGGCAGCAGCTTTCCCACCGCCGCCCACCTGGCCTCCTACGCCGGCCTCGCCCCGGCAACCCGGCAGTCCGGCACGTCGATCCACGGCGAGCACGCCCCCAGAGGCGGCAACCGGCAGCTGAAACGAGCGATGTTCCTCTCCGCGTTCGCAGCCCTCCACGATCCCGCCTCCCGCACCTACTACGACCGCTGCCGAGCCCGCGGCAAAACCCACACCCAGGCCCTCCTCCGCCTCGCCCGCCACCGCATCAGCGTCCTGTTCGCCATGCTCCGCGACGGAACCTTCTACGAACCCAAAACCCCGCGCCTCGCTTGACGAAGGACAGAGAGGCACGTACGACGGCGCCGCGCTGCCCACGGACGAACCCCTCCCGGCACGACCGACCAGGAGATCATTCCACCCGGTCAGCCGACCTGACAGCGCCCTCGGGAGTGATGAGAGGGCGCAGGGTATGGGCGGCGATCTGCAGTCCCTGTTGCGTCTTTTCGAGGGTGCCACCCCATACGGGGTCTTCGTGTTCGACCGCGACGGCTCCGTTGTACCCGGCGGAGTAGAGGGTGTCGATGATGCGGTTCCAGTCGAGTTGCCCTCGGCCGGGAATGCGGTAGCGCCACCATCCGACGTCCACGGGTGAGGTGCGTGACACAGTCTTGCCGAAGACGCCGTACCGGGTGCGCGCCCGTTCGTCGATCTCGATGTCCTTGGCCTGGACGTGGGCGACCATGTCGCGGCGCAGGGCGTGCTGGAGGGCATCGAGCGGGTCGATGCCGAGCCACGGCAGGTGGGAGGGGTCGTAGGTGAGGTGGAAACCGAGGTCGAACATCCAGTCCCACAACTCGGGCGAGTAGGCGAGGTTGCCCGGGTAGCCGTCGGGGTGCCAGCCCTCCATCGGACAGTTCTCGACGAGAAGGCGCACCTTGCGGTCAGCCGCGTACTGCACCAGCGCAGGCAGGTGCTGCTCGGCCAGTTTCATGTTCTCAGCCACCGACTGGGTGACGTCTCGGCCGATGAAGGTGCCGACATACGGGACCCCCAGGGCCGCCGCGGCATCGATGCAGGACCGCAGGTGCTGGTGGATGCGGTCGCGCTCGCGGGCATCACCGTGCAGGTTGTTGTCGCAGTAGGTCACCGCGGGGATGGTCAGGGCGTGGCCGTCCAGCAGTTCCTGCACCCGCTCGGCGTCGACGGCGGAGAAGTTGGCGACGTCGAGGTGGGCGGCGTGATGGAGGTGCGTACTGTCCCGCGGCCACGCCGCCACCTCCAGTGCCTCATAGCCGGTGTGAGCTGCCCAGGCGGCGACCTGCTCCAGGGATAGCCAGGGCAGGCATGCGGTGAGCAGTCCGAGTTTCATGAGGCCTCCGAGGATCGGGTGAGCAGGGCCAGCCACTGCTGGGTGTCGCGGGTGTGCGGGTGGTCGGGGCCGTGCTTGCGGGTCTGCCGGCGCAGGGTGCGCCGAAGCTCGCGAAGTGTCCGCCGGTGCGTGCGGGAGCAGTCCGGGCGGATGAGTACGCGGGCCAGGGCCAGGTACTTACGGGTCTCCAGCGTGTTGGGGTGCCGGGCCCCTTCGACGCGCCGCAGGTCCTGCAGCGCAGGGCGAAGAACCGCGTGCGCTTGGTGCCCGTCTCCGGCGTAGACGAGCATCTTGCCCTTGGAATGCCGGGCGTCGAGGGTATCGGGGTGATCAGGTCGCAACTCGCGGGATCGGTCGACCGTGACCCGGTCGTAGCCGTCCGCTGCTGCGCGTGTGCGCCGCTGCTCGGCCACCGTCCACCAGCGCTTGCACTGGACATGCCGTAGGAACGGCGTGTCGGTGCCCGGCACGGAAGAGAGACTGCTCTCCAGGGCACGCAGGCCCGCTTCGGCCTCGTGATGCCGTCCCGCGGCATTCCAGGCCCAGTACAGCAGGTGCCGTGTGCGTAACGTCCGCGGGTCCTCGACTCCGAAAGCAGCCTTTTCCTCCTCGATCAGACCGTGCAGCAGTTCCTCTGCCCGCCGGTGGCAGCCGAGCTGAAGAAGCGCAGAGGCGTGGGCGCGGCGCAAACCGAAGGCCGCCGGGTGGCTCCCCAGACGCTCCAGGTGCGGTCGGGCGACTTCGACGAGAGCCAAAGCCGCGCGTTCGTTGCGATCATCGATCAAGGCGTCGCACACCGATCCCGTGGTCACCAGGAGCGCTGCCGCGCCGTCATCGTCGAACACCTCGGACGGGTGCCGGAGCAGCCCGCGCAGCCGTGTGGTCAGCCGCGCGAATTCCTTCCGTCGGACGGGGGGCTGCGCACGAATGTCGCCGCCGAAACCCTGTAGGGCGGTACTGAGGGACATGACCGCGCCGAAGAACTGGCTCGGGGGCGCACTCTCCCAGCCAGGTGGGCCCGAGCGCCCGGACACGCGGCACAGCCATGCGAAGAGCCCCTCTGCCACCAGGCCCAGCGCATAGAGGAGCTTGGTGATCTGGCCGGGGCAGCGGTCCAGATTCTGGAGGTGTTCGACAAGACGGGTGTGGCTCCGGGGTGCCTGGCCGTAGGAAAACCGGGCCGCCCAGCCGATGAGCACTCGCGCTGCCCATTCGAGGATGCCGCAGCATTCGGCGACCACTGCCGCGATGAGGATGCCCAGGAGCGCTTCGCCGACCATTCAGGCCTCACCACCGGGCAGTCGCCAGCCGAGTCGGCCGAAGGCAACCACGAAACCGGACAGAGGGTTTGGCTTGGGGAGGTGCCTCGGGCCGCTCGTGGGGCGCAGTGCCTCGGGCCGGCGCTCGGCCAGCAGGGCACGGGCGGCGGGCTCCCCCAGAGGGGTGAGGCGGTAGAGCCGACGTGGGGGCTTGCCCGGGTCAGGGTTGCGTTCTTCCCAGCGACCGGTGATCCAGCCGGCGTCCTCGAGACGATCCAGCATCTTGTAGGTGCCGGCGCCGGAGAGATTCGCCGTCTTCTTGATCTCCCATCCGTGCAGTTCATGGTCATCCGCGGATGCTTGGACGAAGGCGTCCACCACCCGCAGGAACGGTCTGGTGACCCGATCTGGAAACGACATGCCCTTAAGTTACCTACTCAATCTAACGGAGGGGAAGGGGGCGGGCCCCGCGATCGGACGGAACGTGAGAGCAGTGCATGACTTCGGCGGCAGCGCCGGACGGGTTCTCCTCTTGGCCCTGGTGCCGTGCTGGGGGGTCGGCCCGGCCCGCTGTCCGTCAGCGGTGCTTCCGGCACCGTCCGATACCGCGACTCGATCTTCCATCGGGGAAAAAGTCGCAGGGCGCCCGGTGGGCGACGTACCGCGCTGGAAGAACAGTGACTGCTCGTCCTCGTCCACACGATGGCCCCGCCCGCGGACCCGCGCGGGCGCCGACCGCCGGGCCTGGCGGCTCAGGCGGAGCTGAGGGGGTGGGCGGCGGCGGCCGGGTGCGGGGGCCAGCTGCCGGGGGCGAGGATGCCGAGGGCGTAGGCGCGGGCGACGAGCGACGGCCTGGTCGCGGCGCCCAGCAGCGCGCGCAGCCGGCTCAGGTGGTAGTCGACCGTCTGTCGGGAGAGCCTCAGCGAAGCGGCTATTTCCCCGTTGGTGCTGCCCGCCGCCAGCAGGGCGAGGATGCGGATCTGCGCCGCGGTCAGCGGCGGGTGGGGCTCGTGGGCCAGGCTCTGGTGGGTGACGACGGCCCACACGCGCACCGGGCGGTCGGCGGACCGGCTCACCGTGGCCAGGTGGACGCACACGCGCCGCTGGCGGCCCTCCGCGTCGAGCAGCACCGCGGAGGCCTCCACCCGCCGGACGCGGCGGGTGACCAGTCCTTCCCACGCACGGCGCAGCCGGGAGAGGTCGGTCGTGGCGGCCAGCAGCGTCTGCGCCTGACGGCCGACCAGGTCGGACAGGCGCGTCCGGAACAGTTCGACGGTGGCGGTGCTGGCCTGTTCGATGCGGCCGTCGGGGGCGAGCAGCGCACAGGGCAGCCCGCTGTGGTCGCGGAGCGCCCGCAGGTTCTCCTCGGCCTCCTGGCGCTGGTCGACGGCCCGGAGGTGCTCGGTGATGTCGACGTAGATTCCGGCCACGCAGGTCCGGCCGTTCTCCTCCACGGGGAAGCGGTGCCCGGCCGCCTGGCCCGTGCTGCCGTCCGAGCGGTGGTAGCGCAGCGTGTGGCGCACTGGCCTTCCCCGGCGGAGTATGTCCTGGTCCAGCGCGCGGAACTGCGCGGCGTCGGTGGGGGAGTCGAAGTCCTCGATGCGGCTTCCCGCGACGCGGTCCGGCGTCGTGCCGTACAGGTGGGCGTAGGAGTGGTTGGCCCACAGGTAGCGGCCGTCGCGGTCGCGGATGAAGGCCGCGGCCGGGGCGAGGTCGGCGAAGTCCGCGAAGGCGGCGTACCGGCGCGTCCCGGCGGGCTGCGCGCCGACCTCCACCGCGGCCCCCAGGGTGCGCCCCGCTGCCCGCCCCCGGCCCGGCGCCCGGCTCACCTCGAACGTCCGGCCGTCGAACTGCACCGGCCGGCGGACGTCGTCGGGGCGGGGCCCCGACGCCGAGTCCTCCCGGCGCAGCCGGTCGACGAACCGCTGCACGGTGGGTAGGTCGGGGAGTGCGCCACCGCCCTGCTCGACCACCCGTCCCCGGGCGTCGACCTCCCACCAGGACACCGGAAGGTGCTCCAGCAGCGCCTTGAGGCTGGCATCGTCCACGGCGACCCTTCCGTTCGTTGTCCGCCGGCCGGCGGGAAGCGGCAACGCCGCGCCCGGTGGTCCCGCCCGGCCCCCGCCCGACCCGTGCATCTGAGTTCAGGTCCGGCGGGGCGCGCCAGAAGTGATCACGAAACCTTCACCCTCGCGCAACGGTGTTTACAACTCAGGCATTTGCCTGAGCGGCAGCGGCCTCACCGCGGCAGTCAGGGCACCTCGCGTCTGCTTCTCTTGTGTATGCGGTCGGTGACCCCCGGGCGATCTCCCCGGGGCGGGTCACCGCACGCCTCCCGTGAACGCCCGAGGGGCCGGAGGCGAGTTCGGCAGACGACCAGGCAGAGGGACCGGGCGACCGCGCATGGTGATTCGCATGACGACCTGAGGAGACGAACGTCCGTGAGCACGGTGCTGTTGGTGCATGCCAAGGGTGGTCCACCGCTCGGCTACGTCCTGGCCCGGGCGGCCACGAGAGCGGACGTGCACCTGCTGGCGCTCAGCCCGCTCCCGCCGACGGTGGCCGCGACGGCCGGCGACCTGTGCGCCTCGGTCACCACCCCCGCCGACGAGGAACGGTCCGACCTGGTCTCCCTGATCGTCTCGCGGGCCCGGGCCGTGGGCGCGGACGCGGTGCTCACCTTCTCCGAGTACGCCGTCGTGGCCGTCGCCGAGGCGTGCGGGGCACTCGGTCTCGCCGGGGCCGGGGACGCCGCCGCGCTCGCCCGCGACAAGCGCATGATGCGGCGCACCTGGCAGCGCCACGGCCTGCCGCAGCCGGAGTTCCGCCCCGTCACCACGTGGGCGGACCTCCACGAGGCCGTCGCCGCCCTGCCCGCGCCCATGCTGCTGAAGGCGGCCTGGAGCGCCGGCTCCACCGCCCACCAGATCATCCGCTCCCCGCAGGAGGCCGACGCCGCCTGGCTCCGCTCCCGCGAGGTGATGGCCGAGTCCGCCCAACTGGGCTTCGCCGAACTGCACGTCGCCGAGGCGGACGCCCACTACGTGGTCGAGCAGATCGTGACCGGCACCGCCGCCCAGTGGTTCGACGAGCCCGGTTGGGGCGACTACGTCAGCGTCGAGGGCGTGGTGGCCGACGGCGTCTTCCACCCGGTGTGCCTCAGCGGCCGGATGCCCACGGTGGAGCCCTTCACCGAGCGGGCCAGCATCACCCCCGCGCCGCTGCGCGCGGACCTCCAGGATCGTGTCGTCGACCTCGCCCGGCGGGCCGTCGACGCCCTCGGCCTGCGCGACTGCGGCACGCACACCGAGATCAAGCTGGGTTCCGACGGGCGCATGTGGCTGATCGAGACGGCCGCCCGGTTCGGCGGCGCGATGACCGTCCCGCAGACCGAGGAGGTCTACGGGGTCGACCTCGTCGGCATGCTGGTGGACCACCTGCTGGGCCGCACGGTCGCCTGGCCGGAACGGGTGCTCGGCCCCGCGCAGGCGCGCGGCGCCGCCGGCTCCCTCGTCGTCCTCGCCGTGGACGGGCGGGGCGCCGCCTGGCCGGACCGCAGGATCTGGGACTTCCCCGCCGTCCGGGACGCCGTCGCGCTGAGCGAGGGCAGCTCCCTGTCGGTGGTGCCGGAGAGCTCGCTGCCCGACGGCAGCACCGTGCCGGTCTACGACCCGGCCGGCGGGGCCAACACCATGGCGGCCCTGTGCCTGCTCTCCGCCGCCGACGCACCCATCGTGCTCCGCGACTTCACCACCCTGGTGGACGCCCTGCCCACCGCGCTGCCGCCCGCCGGACCCGCCGCAGCGCCGTTCCGGCCCGCCGCCCGCCTCTTCCGCCCGGCCGTCCGGCCCGAGGGAGTCCCCGCATGACCACCGCCCTGCTCCCCACCGACGCCCCGGTACCCGCGAACGACCGCACGGTCGTCGGAGAGAACCTGTCGCTGCCGCTGTTCCGCACCCTGTCCGGGGTGCTGGCCGGCCACCCGTACCTGAAGGTCGTCGTCGACCGGCGCGAGGACACCTGGCACCTGCTCGACACGGCCGCACACCCCTTCCACGTCAACTACATCGCCACCCGTGTCCTCGGCATGGACGTCGCCGACCTCGACGCCGACCTCGACGCGTTCAACGCCTCCGTCTACATGGACCCCGAGCGGCGTTTCCTCCTCGGGGTGCTGTCCCTGCACAGCGACGAGGACACGGAGGGCCGCGAGCGCCTCTTCCTCGTCCTGGAGACGACCGAGGCCGACACCATGCACGGGGCGCTGCTGGAGCACTTCTACGCCTTCGTCCGCGAGCGCGTCGACGGACGGCTGCCGCTGCTGCTCAAGCCCGCCAACCACGGCCAGGAGGAGGAGCTGGCCGCAATCAGCGAGCAGCGGGTGCCGCGCATCCTCAGCCACGAACTCTTCGGCACCAGGACCCGGACCCCCCTCAACACCGGCGAGGCGACCGGACGGCTGCGCTACTTCCGGACCACCGCGGAGTACCAGGCGGCGGCCGGCGGGCTCGGCTGGTCGGACATCGTCGCCATGCCCTGCCTGCCGGACGACGTCCAGCGGGTGACCGGATTCATCAACACCGCCCCCATCACCCCGCTGTCCCACACCAACGTCCTCGCGACCGGATGGGGCATCCCCAACGCCATCGTCCGCGACCTGGAAGACCTCATCGACCGGGACGGCCTGGACGGCGCCTGGGTCCGCTACCGGGTGCACGAGGACGAGATCACCCTGGAGCGCCTGGCCGAGGCTCCCGAGCTGCGCGCCCCCGTCTGGCACCAGCAGCGCATCCGCCTCGAAACGCCGCTGCTGGGGGACGCGCCCGTGCTGTCCCTGCACCGGCTGCGCAGCGCCGACCGGGACCGCTACGGCACCAAGGCGGCCAACCTCGGGGAGCTGCACCACGTGCTGGACAGTCGCACGGCCGACCTCACCGCCTTCTACGGCCGCCCCCGCCCGCCCCGCGACGACCTCTACGGGCACCTCGCGACCCGGCTCGGCCTGCGCTCGCCGTCCGCCGCGGAACTGCGCGCGGCCGCCACCTCGTTCGTCGCCGGCATGGTCGAGGCCCCGGAGGGCGTCGCCCTGCCGTTCTCCCTCCAGCACCGCTTCCTCACCTCCTCCCCGGCGCTCCAGCAGGGCATCGGCAAGCTGAAGATGGCGCTCGAACTCGACGCCACCGACGTCCTCGACTCGCTCTGCCTGCAGCTCCAGCACCTCATCCGGCACGCCCCGATGCCCGAGTCCGTCGCCCGGGAGATCACCCGCTCCTTCCCTACGCCGCTCGCCGAGGGCAGCCGGCTCGTGGTGCGCTCCTCCTCCAACGCCGAGGACCTCCCGGGCTTCTCCGCGGCCGGGGTCTACGACTCCGTCACCACCGTCCGCGGCACCGGCGAACTCCTCGACGCGGTGCGCCAGGTGTGGGCGTCCCTGCTCTCCCCGCGCAGTGTGCGGCTGCGCCACCAGGTCGGCATCTCCCTGGACGACGCCTACATGGGCGTGATCATCCAGGTGTACGTCCCCGCCGCGCTCGGCGGTGTCCTGGTCACCTGCAACCCCACCCGGCGCGAGGACTTCCGCAACGTCTATCTCAACTGCTCGCCGGGCTCGCCCGAGCAGGTCGTCGAGGGAGCCGTCCTGCCCCAGCAGTACCTCTACAACACCGTCGAGGGCGGCGGGCGCACCCTCGACCTCGGCTCGTGGTCCGAGGGGCTGCCCGCCGACACGCGGGCCAGGCTCGCCGACCTGTCCCTGACCAGCCGGCTGCTCCAGTCCCACTTCAGCGCACCGGAGGTGGACGCCCCCCTGGACATCGAGTGGCTGCTCACTGACCAAGGGGACTTCCACCTGGTCCAGATCCGCCCGTACGCCCTGTGACCGCCCGCCTGCCGCGCCGGGACGCGCGGCCCACCGCCCCCCTGACCGATACCGCCCGCCGCATCATCCGGCTCAACTACGGCTTCCAGCTGCTCTTCAACCTGCTGTGGTGGATGCCGGTGTTCTACGCCTACCAGAAGGAGGCCGGCCTCTCCGACGCGAAGATCTTCGGCATCCAGAGCGTCTACTACGTGGCCTTCTGCCTCTTCGAGATCCCGACCGGGCTGATCGCCGACCGCATCGGCGCCCGCAACTGCCTGCGCGCCGGCGCCGTGGTGATGACGGCCGCCAACCTCATGCCGGTGCTCAGCCCCTCGTACGGAGGGTTCCTCGTCCACTTCCTCGCCATCGCCGCCGGTCGCTCCCTGACGTCGGGGGCCGCCAGCGCCTACCTGTACGACGGGCTGCACGCACAGCGGTGCGGCACGCACTACCTGAAGGCGGAGGGCACCGCCCGGGCCCTGGGCCTCGCCGCGAAGGTGCTGTGCTGGCCGCTGGTCGGGCCGTTCATGGCCCTCGCCCACTCGGCACCGTACGTCCTGAGCGCCGCGAGCGCGGCGGGCTCACTGGCCTGCGCGGTGGCCCTGCCGCGACTGGCCGGCCCCGCCGCGGACGGCGGCACGGCCGCGCACCCGGCGCGTAAGGCCGCGCGGGCGTCCGGCGGTCGCGGCACCGTGCTGCGCGACGCACGGGCCGCACTGCGCTGCGTCGCCTCCTCGCCGTGGCTGGCGCTGGTGATGGTGCAGGGTGTGGCGGTGTTCACGCTGTCCCGGATCTGCCAGGTCAACCTGTTCCAGCCGATCCTCATCGACCACGGCATCGGCGAGTCCTGGCACGGCGGCGTGCTCGCCGCCATGACCCTGGCGGAGGCCGTGGGCTCGGCGCGCCCGCAGTGGCTCAGCCGCCGCCTGTCGCCGGTGGCGTGGGTGTCCGTCCTCAGCCTGGCCCTCGCGGGCACCCTGGCCGGCATGGCGGCCGGCGGGCCATGGACGGTCGTCGCCCTGCTCTGCCTGTTCGCCGTGGCCACCGGCTTCGCCTACCCGGTACAGCGCAAGCTGGTCAACGACGCCGTACCTCCCCACGCCCCGCGGGCCACCCTCCTGTCGGTGGAGTCCATCGTGGACCGCGCGGTGTGCGCCCTGGCCGCCGTCGCCGTGGGCGCCTACCTCTCCGCCGGTCGCCTGGACGCCCTGCTCTGGCACAGCGCCCTGGCCACCGCCGTGCTCCTCGGCGCCTTCCAACTGGTCGTGCGCAGCACGGCGGTGCGTACCGGCCCGACCGCGGCGCCGGGCGGGACGGGCTCCGACGGGCCGGCCGACGGGCCCGCCGCGGACGCCGGCCTGCCCCCGGCGGCCGGCGACGCGCAGGTGCCCGGGCGGCCGCGCACGGACGCACGCCGGGGGGCCGGCGTGTAGAGCGCCCCGCCGCCCGTTCCGCGTCGCGGCGCGGGCCGGGGGTGAGGCGGCGGCAGGCGCGTGGGGGCGCCTGCCGCCGCTGTTCCACGGGGCGTCAGCCGGCGGCGCGGGTCAGCAGCTCGATGAGGCGGGCCGGGAGGTAGGCGGGCCGGGACGGCTGTCCGACCTGGTAGGCCACGTAGCCGAGCGAGGCGGCGACGCGGGTCTCCTCGGCGGTCTCCGACTCGTAGACCGGCCGGCAGCCGTCCGCGTCCGCCAGAGCGCGCTCGAAGAGGGCCGGTGCCGGCTTGCGCTCCTCCTCGGTGCGCGGCGTCAGGATGCGGTCGCCGAAGTCCTCCCAGGCGAACGGCGCGGAGTCCGTCCAGGCGCCGTCGACCTCGTTCTTCAGTACCGCCGCGCGCTCGGCGTCGGTCGCGCCCCACGAGGACGGAACGTTGGTGATGAGGCCGACGGTGATGTGCCGCGCCCGCAGCTCGCGCAGGTAGGCGGCCGCGCCCGGCAGGTAGCCGGTGCTGCCGTCCTCGGCCGTGTGCACCAGCGTCTCGCCCAGGTCGAAGTAGACGACCGGGCAGCCGGATGCGGCGGCCGCGTGCGCCTGCGGGCCGGCGCCGTGCGCTGCCGAGGCGGGCATGGCCGCGCTCGCCGTGGTGCCCAGCGCGGTCGACGCCAGGGCGGCGCCCAACGCGAGGCACGCCCGGAACGAGGTGCGGGAGGCGGATCTGGTCATGGCGTCGGCGCCCTTTCTTCTCGACACCGCACTGCGTGCGTATGTCCGGTGCATGACATATTTAAGGGCGGGGTGCTCGCGCCGGCTCCTGCTGACCGGAAGACCGTACGTGCTGCCACCGCCCCACCCCGCCATACCCTCGAACACCGGCCGCCACTCGCCCGTACACGGACGGGCGTCAGTACGCCACCGGCTGCTGGACGGTGTGGGCCAACCTTCCCCCCGCCAAGGTCTGGCAGCTCACGCTGCCCGCGCCCGTACCCGGCCCGGCCCGCACTCCGGCCGGAGCAAACCGGTGACCACATTGACCACCGCCCTCGGCCACGCGTCGCCCCCAGCCGCCTACGCCCTCGTGGCCGCGGCAGTCCTGGCCGAGTCGATCCTGCTCGTCGGGGCCTTCATCCCCACCCTCACCCTGCTGCTCACCGCGGGCGCGCTGGCCCGTGCCGGACAGCTCAGCCTGCCGCTGCTGATGACAACCGCCGCATGCACCGCGGCCACGGGCGACTTCCTTGCCCACCGCACCGGGCGGACACTCGGCACCCGCCGGCCCACCAGCCGCCTGCGGGCCAGGTCGGCAGGATGTCGGTGGACGGCGAGGTCACGGGGTTCCCGCTTCCCGACCGTACGGCCAGGCCCCACGCCATCGTGGCCGCCGCCGCGGGCGAGTGCTGGTTCACCGAATGGGGGGCCAACCGCATCGGCCGCATCACCGACGGCGGCGAGATCGCCGAGTACTGCCTGCCGTCACCGTCGTCCGAGCCGCACGGCATCATGCTGGGGCCCGACGGTGCTCCGTGGGCGGCCCTGGAAACGGGAGGGGTCGTGCGGGTGGAACCGTAGCCTCGGCGCCGGCGGAACCGTCCGCCCTCAGCGCCTCGTTGACGCAGGGGTTTACCATCCGCTGACTCATGTGTCCCTCACTCCCGGGCAGTGGGACCGGGAGGCCGCATCGCGGCGACCTTCCGCCTGCCGTCGGAGCAAGTCCGCGCGGCTGGTTCGGTGGTCAGACAAGGGAGGGCACGGAAGGACATGGGGGACAAGCCAGGCGCCGACCGGCCGACCGTGCCGGAGTCGGTGGACAGTCCAGCTCTGCGGCCGCAGCCGACAGGCAAAGCCGGCCGGTGGCTGCTGCGGCACCGGGTGCGGCCGCTGGGGCCGGCGGCCGGCGGGAGTCACACCGAGTCGCATGCCTGGTGGAAGGTGATGTGCCTGACCGGCGTCGACTACTTCTCCAGTCTGGCCTACGTGCCGGCGATCGCCGCTGTGGCCGCCGGGGCCGTCTCACCTCTGGCGACCCTGCTGATCGTGGCGTTGACGTTGCTGGGGATGCTGCCGATGTACCGGAAGGTTGCCAGGGAGAGCCCTCACGGTGCGGGGTCGGTCGCGATGCTGGAGGATCTCCTGCCGTTCTGGTGGGGCAAGCTGTTCGTGCTGGTCCTGCTCGGTTTCGTGGCCACGTCGTGGATCATCACGATCACCCTGTCCACGGCGGACGCCTCGGTGCACGTGGTGGAGAACCCCTTCTTCCCTGCCGCCCTGCACGGCCATGAGGTCGCTTTGACGGTGGTGCTGCTGCTGATCCTGGGTGGAGTGTTCCTGCTGGGCTTCAGCGAAGCGGTCAAGGTGGCCATTCCCCTGGTCGCTGTCTTCCTGGCCCTCAACGCCGTCGTCATCGGTGCCGGTGCGGCGCATCTGCTCACCACCCCCGGAGCCTGGTCGGCGTGGACCGGTTCCCTCACCGACCTCGGCGGGTTCGTCGATCTCGCGAGCCCGGCACTGCTGGCCTTCCCCCTGCTGGTGCTGGGACTGTCCGGCTTCGAGACGGGTGTGAGCATGATGCCATTGGTGGCAACCGACGGCGCCGACGACGAACAGCGCCTACAGGACCGGATCCACAACACGCGCAAGCTGCTCACCACCGCCGCGCTCATCATGAGCCTCTACCTGCTGGCCGCCGGCTTCGTGACCACCGTGCTCATCCCCCGCGAGCAGTTCGAGCCCGGCGGTGCCGCCAACGGCCGCGCACTGGCCTGGCTCGCCCACGAACACGTCGGAGAGACATTCGGCACCCTCTACGACATCAGCACCATCCTCATCCTGTGGTTCGCCGGCGCCTCCGCCATGGCAGGACTGATCAACATCGTGCCCCGCTACCTCCCCGACTACGGCATGGCCCCCGAATGGGGACGCGCCGTACGCCCGGTCGTCCTCGTCTACACCGCCCTGTGCATCCTGATCACCATCGCCTTCGACGCCGACGTCGACAAGCAGGCCGGCGCCTACGCCACCGGCATCCTGGCGATGATGGTCGCCGGCGCCTTCGCCGTCACCGTCTCCACCGCACGCAACCGCCGACGCCCCACCGCCGCCGGCTTCGCCGCGCTCACCACAGTCCTGCTCTACGCCCTGATCGCCAACATCATCGACAAGCCGGACGGCATCGCCATATCCGGCGTCTTCATCATCGGCATCCTCACCGTGTCGCTGATCTCCCGCATCTCCCGCACCACCGAACTGCGCGCCGACCGCATCGTCTTCGACGAGGCCGCCCGCCGGTTCATCTCCGACAGCCTCGCCCACGACGACTCCCTCAACATCATCGCCAACCGCCGCCGGGCCGGCGACCTCGCCGAGTACCGCGCCAAGGAACGCGAACAACGCGGCACCAACCCGGTACCGGGCCCCGCCGACGTGCTCTTCCTGGAGATCGACGTCGTCGACCCCTCCGACTTCAGCGACACCCTCACCGTCCACGGCATCGAAGTCGACGGCTACCGCGTCCTACGCGCCCATGCCCCGGCCGCGCCCAACGCCATCGCCGCCATCCTCCTGGCCCTGCGCGATGCCACCGGCGTGCTGCCGCACTGCTACCTCGCCTGGGCCGAAGGCAGCCCTCTCAAGCACATGTTCCGCTACTTTCTCCTGGGCCGGGGCGACACCGCTCCGGTCACCCGCGAGATCATCCGCCGCAACGAACCCGACCCCGACCGCCGCCCCGGCATACACGTCGGCGGCTGAGTCCGTCACCTCCGCGCCGAACAAGAAGGCCGTACCGCCCATCGGCTGAAAGGAAGGCAGGCGCGATGACGAACTCCGGCAAGCTGTTCCGCCGTATCGGCGCTATCCAGTCGTAGTCCCGCACCTCTTCCCAAGACGACCTCGAACCGCATCAGTTCGCGGTGGGAGTGCACGTCGCACGGACCGGCATGTTCTGGCGCAGTGCTCTCCAGTCGTCCTCAAGGACGGAGTACTGGAGCATGTCGTGCCAGATGCCGTCGATGTGCGCGAAGTGCCGCAGTCGCGCTTCTCTGACGAATACACCGCTTTTGTCCAGGGCGCGGATCGCCGCGATGTTGGTGGGCATCACGCAGCTGTACTCGGCTTCGTCAGGAAGGGTGGTCATCAGGGCTCCTCGCGGGTGTGGGGTGGCTGGGCGGCGGCGGGCCGGCCGGGGTGGGGGACGGGTGCGAAGAGCAGACGGGTCACGGACAAGGGTCCGTACGAGCGCAGCCCGGGCACACGCGGCAGCCACCCCCGGGCAGGCCCGCAGTTCGCGCAGCCGCGCGGGTGTCATACCCCACGACATCGGCGGTGGCCGGTACCCGGCCGGGTAGCGGAACCAGCCACGGACGGTGCCTGCGGCGAACCATGCCGGTGGGGTGTCGAACACCAACTGCGCCCCCGGCAAACGCACTGCGCACGCCTCCACCAGGGCCCGCACACAATCCCAGGCCATATACATCAGCACACCCTGTGCCAGGACGAGGACACCGTCCGAGGCGTCGACCTCCCCCGTCCACCGCTCGTCCAGGAGGCAACCGGTCAAAGTCCGGCACCGGTCGGTGTCCGGGAGCAACCGGCGACGCAGTGCGGCCGACTCGGGGAGTTCGACCCCCAGCCACCGCACCGTGCCGTTGTCCACTCGCCAGAACTGCGTCTCCAGCCCCTCGCCCAGACAGACCACCGTGCCGCGCGGATGCCGCGCCAGGAAGGCGCGCACCTCACGGTCGTAACACCGCGCCCGCACCGCCATGCCCCGGGCCCATCCGCGGTTGTCCGTGCCGAAACGCTGCGCGAACGGGTAGTCCAGGGCCTCGACCAGTTCGACGGCCTTGGGGTCCGCCAGGCCGCACTCGGGATCGCGGGCTGCCAGGGAGCGGTGGTACAGCGTCCACAGCGCCGTCTCACCCACCGCATCGGTCATCGGTTCCTGCCCCGGGAGATCCACCGCCTCAACATGCCGCACCGCCTGTGGGCCGACCACGGAAAACTCGGGACATGACGTAAACCAAACCACCCGAACAGATGGAAGGTTGCAGGTGTGAGGAGATCGACTTGACGACCGCCCGCAGGACCAGCACTCCGAACGCCGAGCAGCGCCCTTGCTCGCGGGTTACCGGCTGTGGTCGGGGGCGTGACGGCGGTCGGCTTTCGGGAGGCCCCAAAGCCAAGATCGCCGGGTGGGATGCCGCCGACGGGCCTGGCCTTCCGTCGGCACTGGCTCCGGGGCGGGCGTCGGACACGCCTCCACCGTTGCCGCAATCGCTGTACGTCAGCGGGCTGCGCGCCCGCGCGGTGGACGCGGCTGCCCGCTTCCTGGCAGGACACCGGGAAGTCTTCGACCAGGCCGAGGACGCCCCGCAGAGGGCTCGGGGAGCGCGCACGGCCTGACGGAACTGCACATCGACGTTGCCTGGCGCGCGGACGCGATCGCTCTCAAGGAGCTCCTCACTGAACCCGCCTGCACCGCCGGGAAGATCGCCGTTCTCCCGCGGCCCCTTGCCGACCGCCACCTGAGAGGAGTCCGCCGCCCCCTCCCCGGACGCCGCGGCGTCCCCAGCCTGCGGGCGGCGCCCGTCGAGCGGGGCGGCATCTGAACCGTCGTCACGACGTGCCTCCTGCGGAGGTGGGCCGGATTCCGGAACCTGAACACGAAGTCCTTACGCCGCCGCGTCGAACGAGGACTGCCGGGTCCTGCGCCGGGCGGCCGAGGTGGGGCTGCGTCGGCCGCGTGAGGACGACGTGCTGCGCTGACGCCGCTCGGCGACCGGCGCGGTGATCGTCACGGGGACGCCGGAGGGCGTCTGGGCGCCGGTGATCCGGCCGAGCGCCTCTTCGCCGGAGCGGACCTGGGTGGTCTCGGGCATGATGCCGGCGGCGGTCATGAGACGGGTCATGTCGCGGCGCTGGTTGGGGGTGACCAGGGTGACGACCCTGCCGGACTCGCCGGCGCGCGCGGTGCGGCCGCCGCGGTGCAGGTAGTCCTTGTGGTCGGTCGGCGGGTCGACGTTGACGACGAGGTCGAGGTTGTCGACGTGGATGCCGCGGGCGGCGACGTTCGTGGCCACGAGCACGGTGACGTGCCCGGTCTTGAAATGGGTCAGGGTTCGGGTGCGCTGCGGCTGTGACTTGCCGCCGTGCAGGGCGGCGGCCCGGACCCCGCTGTTCAGCAGGTCCTGAGTCAACCGGTCGACGGCGTGCTTGGTGTCCAGGAACATGATCACGCGGCCTTCGCGCGCCGCGATCTGCGTCGTCGTCCAGTGCTTGTCCGCGCTGTGAACGTGCAGCACGTGGTGCTCCATCGTGCTGACCGCACCCGCGGACGGGTCGACGGAGTGGACGACCGGGTCGGTGAGGTAACGGCGGACCAGTCGGTCGACGTTGCGGTCGAGGGTGGCGGAGAACAGCATGCGCTGGCCCTCGGGGCGGACCTGGTCCAGGAGCGCGGTGACCTGGGGCATGAAGCCCATGTCGGCCATCTGGTCCGCCTCGTCCAGGACGGTGATGGCGACCTGGTTCAGCCGGCACTCCCCGCGGTCGATGAGGTCCTTGAGCCGGCCCGGTGTCGCGACGACGACTTCGGCACCGCTGCGCAGCGCATTGGCCTGCCGGCCGATCGACATTCCTCCGACGACCGTGGCGAGACGCAGTTGCACCGAGCGGGCGTAGGGGGTGAGCGCGTCGGTCACCTGCTGGGCCAGCTCACGCGTCGGCACAAGGACCAGGGCCAGCGGTTGGCGGGGCTCGGCGCGCCGGCCCGCGGTGCGGGCCAGCAAGGCCAGGCCGAAGGCGAGGGTCTTGCCGGAACCGGTGCGCCCGCGTCCCAGGGCGTCGCGGCCCGCCAGGGTGTTGGGCAGGGTCGCGCCCTGGATGGGGAACGGAACGCGCACGCCTTGCACGGTCAGCGCCGCCAGCAACTGCTTGGGCATGTCGAGGTCGGCGAACGTCTCGACCGCGGGCAGCGCGGGAGTGATCGTCTCCGGCAGGGCGAACTCCCCCTGAAGCGTTGCGGGCCTCCGGCCGTAGCCGCCCGAACGGCCCGAAGCTCCTGAACGGCTCGGGGCGGACGAGCCGAAACGGCTGCTCCGCCTCGAACCGGCGCTGGAACCGAACGCGGGGCCGTCGCCACGGCTGCGGCGGGAAGAACGGTCATTGGTTCGTGCGGAGTTCATTGAGAACCTTCCTTGATACGGCACGTATCAAGGAATTCCCGCAGCGGAAGCAGCGCGGGGAATCACAAGAACGGACCGAATGGATTGCGAAAAAGGATGAGAAGTGCAGTGGATCTGGTGCGGATTGCATCGACGGAATTTCTGACGCCATAGGGGTGTGAAATCCCGGACGCCTACCGAGTGCACCGTGGACGAGGCGCGTGTCCTGGAGCGACGGGCCACGGACGTTTCTCGTCCCGCAGGTCGCACCACTGCGGGAAATGTCCGTAGCTGGGGCCCGCACCCCGAGGGATGCGGGCCCCAGCTACGAAGTGCGCGTCGGCGTCAGGCGAGGACGATGTTCTCGGCCGTCGGGCCCTTCTGGCCCGCCGCGATGTCGAACGTGACCTTCTGGCCTTCGAGCAGCTCGCGGAAGCCCTGGGCGGCGATGTTCGAGAAGTGGGCGAACACGTCGGGCCCCCCGCCGTCCTGCTCGATGAAGCCGAAACCCTTGGCTGCGTTGAACCATTTCACAGTGCCTGACGCCACGTCATATCTCCTCTTGGGCAGTACGCCGGGACCCGCGATGCACGGATGCCGGGTCGCCGCGATGATGCCCCGCCCGGAAAACGACCGGCCATACGAAAACGCCGCCAGCGGCTGAAAATGCCGACGAAGGCGCTTGAAGTTCTTGGGAACCACAACTGCAACTGAGATCGACAGTAGCATGAGATGCTGGGCCGAGTGCGATAACTGGCTGCGTCCCGCCGGTCGCAGCAAAAACACTTTCCGTGTGACGTGTCAAACCCTCACCTCGCGGCCGTAGATATTGACCCACCCGAAGCGCAGCGTTTCAGGAACGGCGGTCGCCGTCGAGCACTCAAAAGAGCCCGTATTCCGGCGGAGATTTCCTGCCCCGGCGTGTACCCGGTGGCCTGTGCGCCGTCTCGCCGCGGATCCCGGCCACTGGTGGGGCGGGCAGGCGATCGGCCGCGACTTCACCGCCACCGAGGTCAACCGAAAGTACGTCGGGCGACATCACCTGTCTGCCGCCGGCCGGCGAAATCTTCCGCTACCCGGCGACCGTGATCGACCCCGCCTCGCGGCGCCCGGCGGGACAAGCGATCGTCCACCACACGCGGGTCACGCCTCGCTTGACGAAAGACATGGAGGCCCCCCCGCTCGGGACTCCTTGCGTCGGCTGCGGGAACAGGACAGGCAGTCCGTCACCTCCGGGGCGGGCCGGCGAGCGGAGCAGGCCGGGCTCGGCACCGTTCGAGTGGTCCGGACCGCCTGCGAACAGCCGCTGGAACTGCCGGTGAAGACCTCCGGGACGTCCTAGCGTGCCGGTACGTCCTTGCACCGCAGGTCAATCCAGGAGGTTCGTCATGAAGTACACGGGTCGCCCCACTGCCGGGGGTACCGCCGCCACCGTCGCGGCCGCCGCGCTTGTTCTCGGCGGAGCGGGCACTGCGTCCGCAGCGCAGGCGTCGCCCAGGCCCCAGCAGATCACCTCGGCGCAGCTGCAGACGCACCTCGCCATGGCCGTCGACCAGGAGCGCACGGTCTCCTCCTGCCCCGCAGGCTGCGCCGGCCAGATCGTGTAGCAGGTCCACTGGACTGATGAGGAGGTCGAGATGAGCACCGCGGACCGTTCCGGAACAAGCAGACTGTGGTGTCCGAGCGGCAAGGCCGAGGCGCCGGAGTCGGTGGTACTGGGCGTGCGCTCCGGGCAGAACGCGGAGGTCGTGTACCTCGCCGACCCCGTGCCGGCCAGGGATGTCCTCCCGGTCGTCCCGAAGGATGTCGAGCCGACCCGGGTACTGCGCTTCGCGTCGCACTGTGTCAGCAACTGTCTGCACCGCAGGGGCAATGACTGCACCCTGGTGGAGCGGGTGGCGGCGACACCGGCGGCCGAGAGCCGGAGTGTGCCGCGGTGCCATCTGCGCACTCAGTGCAAGTGGTGGGCGCAAATCGGGGTGGACGGCTGCCACCGGTGCCCGGCCGTCGCCACAACCGTCGTGGAGGGCGACGACCTGGGCGTGCTGGTCGCCGATCCCAGCACCACCCAGGAGCAGCTGGACGTCTGGATAGCGAAGGCCGCTTCCGCCGCATGCTGATCCGGACCGGAACCGGCTCCTGCCGGTTCCGGGCCACCGAGGACGAACGCGGCGCCGGGAACGTCCGCTGAGTCTGTTCTCGGACCAGGCGCCGGTCAGTTCGGCAAGCCGGCCGTGAACATCTGGCGGCGGTCCGCCGGCCAGGTCTGTATGCGGTCCCAGCGTTCCCAGCCGCCACGCTCGGCCGGCGCCCGGAGAAGTCTGGTGCGTGCGGCTGCAAGGCGGAGGAGAGCGTCAACGCGGAGCGTTCGCAGCCGACGGCAACGCGGCAGATGTGCGTGCCGGACCCCGTTCGGGTCGGCTGCGAAGCACCGCGTCCCACAGCCGGCCTGATCCAAACGACAGACCCTAGTTGTACTGACCCGTGAGGTTGGGGACGCGGCTGGCGGGTGGTTGGCCCTTCAGCGCGGTGTGTCCGCGGTGGTGATTGTAGGTGTGCAGCCAGCCG
>NZ_JBEXVL010000029.1:0-70645 GCF_040638805.1 Streptomyces sp. NPDC005925
AACTGGCCACCCGCTACAAGGCCGGACTCCACCTCGCGGCACTCATCCTCTGGCTCCGCGAACCCGCCCAAGATCGTTTGTCAGACAGTGCCTAGGGCCCCCGGCCCCCGGGCATCCGCCTGCGCTTCCAGCGGCATCGTGGTCGTGAGTGTGGGCGAGGCTTGTCGGTCGACGGAGGAGAGGCACGGGGGCGGGGCGTGACGGTGGCTCAGCAGGGTTGCGTCGGCCCGATATGCACCTTGCCCGGGACGTCGGCTCGCCGGCCGCCCGTCCCGGCTGCCGGTGCCGCGTGGCTGCCGCTGCGCGCCAGGGCACTGACCGGCGACTTGGCTGCTCTTGTCACGCCCGGCGCGGAGAAGAATGCGGGATGGGATCGCCGGACGACCAGTACGGCGATGCCATGTCCGTCTCGTCGCGTCGAACGGACTCGGGACCCATGGACCGGGCCCCGACCGCACCAGACGCCGCTGGGCATTGCCGTCGCGCGTCGTGTCAGTGCGCAGGCGGCACTGCTGCACGGAGCGATCCACGTCCGTCATGCCGAACCACGAGAAGCGGGACCGGACAGGCCCCCCGGCCCTACCGGTCCCGCTTCTTCTGGTGCTTCCCCCAGGGATCCCCCGATCCCCGTCGACGGGTCCCCCGTTGCCCCCGTGCGAACCCCCGTGGACCCCCCGGTCCCCGTATCCCCTCTGTTCCCGTGTCCCCTCGGGCTTGTCCCCTGCGGCCCCGCCCCCCGACGGGACCGCTGTCCCCCGTCCCTCCCCCACTCCCTCGGTTCCCCGTCCCGCAGGGCCCCTTCGGGGCTTCCCGTGAGAGAGAGTCCCGAAGGTCCCCCGTGTGGCGTCCGGGTGGGGAACTCCCCAGTTCCCCTCCCGTTTCCCCCGTCCCCCGCCCCTCCCGGGGCGGTACCTTCAGGCCACCAGCTCGCCGAAGGCGTCCTCCTCGTCACGGCCGAAGCTGAGGACCTCGTCCTCGCGCAGGCGGCGCAGGGAGCGCCAGATGCTGGACTTCACCGTGCCGACGCTTATGCCGAGGATGTCGGCGATCTCCGGGTCCGTGCGGCCCTCGTAGTAGCGCAGGACCAGCATGGTGCGCTGGAGTTCGGGCAGCCGGGCCAGGGCCTGCCACAGGACCGTGCGCAGTTCGGTGCCGCGCATCGCGTCCGTGTCGCCGGCCGTCTCCGGCAGTTCCTCGGTCGGGTATTCGTTGAGCTTGCGGCGGCGCCACGCGCTGATGTGCAGGTTGGTCATGGTGCGGCGGAGGTATCCGCCGACGGCCGCCTTGTCACTGATCCGCTCCCAGGCCCGGTACGTCGAGAACAGCGCGCTCTGCAGCAGGTCCTCGGCCTCGAAGCGGTCGCCGGTCAGGTGGTAGGCGGTGGCGTACAGGGAGGCGCGGCGCTCCTGGACGTAGGCGGTGAACTCCGCCTCCGACAGCGAGCGGCGCTCCCCCGGTTCCTCCCTGTGCGCGGCTCCCCCGAGCGTCTCCCCCGCTTTCGCGTCCACCACCGTCATGATCGCGGCGTGCTGACGCCCGGTGCCGCGAGCGCACCCCCGCCCGCTCACGGCACCGGACTTCTCGTTGCTCCGGTGCACGTCGTGCAGACGCGTGATCACTGCGCTGGTGCTGATGCCGTGCAGCGTGTTCATCTCGCGCCCCCCGTCGTGGACTTCCGGTCTTCGGCTTGCTGTGGTGCCTGCCGAAAAGCTTGCCGCCGTCACTTCATGACGGTGTCCGTCGACTGTCACAGACCTGTCACAGGGGGTGGCCCCGTGGGGAGGGGAGGGACGGGGGTGGTTCGATCACTCACGGGCGCTTCCCGGCTACGCAGACGTAGGACGGGCACTGATCGGTTGCGGTGGAAGCACGGGAGCGTTCCAGGAGTCGTATCCCCAGCCCCCATGAGCCAGAATGAGCCCCGTGCCTTCCCTGTTGCTGATCGAGGACGACGACGCCATCCGTACGGCCCTGGAGCTCTCACTGACGCGCCAGGGACACCGCGTGGCGACCGCTGCGAGCGGAGAGGACGGTCTGAAGTTGCTGCGCGAGCAGCGGCCGGATCTGATCGTGCTGGACGTGATGCTGCCCGGTATCGACGGGTTCGAGGTGTGCCGTCGTATCCGGCGCACCGACCAGTTGCCGATCATCCTGCTGACCGCGCGCAGCGACGACATCGACGTGGTGGTCGGGCTGGAGTCCGGTGCCGACGACTATGTGGTGAAGCCGGTGCAGGGGCGGGTGCTGGACGCGCGGATCCGGGCCGTGCTGCGGCGCGGCGAACGGGAGTCGAGCGATTCGGCGACGTTCGGCAGCCTGGTCATCGACCGCTCGGCGATGACCGTCACGAAGAACGGCGAGGATCTGCAGCTCACGCCCACCGAGTTGCGGCTGCTGCTGGAGCTGAGCCGGCGGCCGGGGCAGGCGCTGTCGCGGCAGCAGTTGCTGCGGCTGGTGTGGGAGCACGACTACCTGGGTGACTCGCGGCTGGTGGACGCCTGTGTCCAGCGGCTGCGCGCCAAGGTGGAGGACGTGCCGTCGTCCCCGACGCTGATCCGTACCGTGCGGGGTGTCGGCTACCGCCTGGATCCGCCTCAGTGACGAAGCGGCGAGGGGGACTCCGCGGCTGGGCCGCGGCGCGCAGGGGAGTCTGGTCGCGGCTGCGCTTCACGAGCCTGCGGCTGCGGCTGGTGGTGGTGTTCGGCCTGGTGGCGCTGACGGCGGCGGTGTCGGCGTCGGCGATCGCGTACTGGCTGAACCGGGAGGCGGTGCTGACCCGTACGCAGGACGCGGTGCTGCGCGATTTCCAGCAGGAGATGCAGAACCGGGCAGGGGTGCTGCCCGAGCGTCCGACGCAGGACGAGTTGCAGCACACCGCGGGGCAGATGGCGAACAGCAGCGAGCGGTTCAGCGTGCTGCTGGTGGCGCGGGACTCCGACGGGCGCGCGGTGTACGGCAGTTCGGGCGGGCTGAGTGGTTTCTCGCTGCAGGACGTGCCGCGGTCGCTGCGCGCGGCGGTGAACGAGAAGCAGCAGGTCACGGCGGCCAACAGGGAGTCGTACCACTTGTTCTGGCAGCGGGTGGGCGAGGGCGGTACCCCGTATCTGGTGGCCGGGAGCAGGGTGATCGGCGGGGACGTGACCGGTTACATGCTCAAGTCCCTCGAACCGGAGGCGAAGGATCTCAACTCGCTGGCCTGGTCGCTGGGGATCGCCACGGGACTGGCGCTGATCGGTTCGGCGCTGCTCGCGCAGGCGCTCGCGACGACGGTGCTGAAGCCGGTGCACCGTCTCGGGGTGGCCGCGCGGCGGCTCGGCGAGGGCAAGCTGGACACCCGGCTGAGGGTGTCGGGCACCGATGAACTGGCCGATCTGTCACGGACCTTCAACAGCGCGGCCGAGGCCCTGGAGAAGCGGGTCGAGGACATGGCGGGGCGGGAGGCGGCGTCCCGGCGGTTCGTGGCGGACATGTCGCACGAGTTGCGTACGCCGCTGACCGCGATCACCGCGGTGACCGAGGTGCTGGAGGAGGAGCTGGACTCCGAGAGCGGCAGCGTCGACCCGATGATCGAGCCGGCGGTGCGGCTGGTGGTCAGCGAGACGCGGCGGCTGAACGACCTCGTGGAGAACCTGATGGAGGTCACCCGCTTCGACGCCGGTACGGCCCGGCTGGTGCAGGACGACGTGGACGTCGCCGACCAGATCACGGCGTGCATCGACGCGCGTGCGTGGCTCGACGCGGTGGACCTGGACGCCGAGCGCGGCATCGTGGCCCGGCTGGACCCGCGCCGGCTCGACGTAATCCTCGCGAACCTCATCGGCAACGCCCTCAAGCACGGGGGTTTCCCGGTGCGGGTGTCGGTGCGGGAGGCGGACGACTCGGTGGTCATCGCCGTACGCGACCACGGGCCCGGCATCCCGGAGGACGTCCTGCCGCACGTCTTCGACCGGTTCTACAAGGCGAGCGCGTCCCGGCCGCGGTCCGAGGGCAGCGGTCTCGGCCTGTCCATCGCCCGGGAGAACGCGCACATCCACGGCGGCGAGATCACCGCGGAGAACTCCCCCGAGGGCGGCGCGGTGTTCACGCTGCTGCTGCCCCGGGACACGGACCCGGCGGGCGGCGACGAGAACGGCGGGGCCGACGCGCCCGCCGGTACCGCCGCCGGTCCCGGCAGCGGGAGCCCCGGCGGGGGCAAGGGCGAGGGGTCCGAAGGGGGCACCCGATGAACGTACGCGGGCTGTTCGCGCTGCCGCTGCTCGCCGGGGTGCTCGCCGGGTGCGGCATCCGGGCCACCCAGGTGCCGACGGACTTCGGTCCGGCGCCGTCGCAGGCGCGCTGTTCACCGGCCGAGCCGGACGCCACGGAACCGGGCGCGCACGGCATGGCCGTGCAGGTGTTCCTGCTGTGCGGCTCGTCGATGGTGACCGTCGACAGGACCGTACGGGTCCGGGAGGGCGCGGCGGACTTCGAACGGCGGGTGCTGGTGGCGCAGGGGCTGCTCGACGAGCTCGCGGCGACCCCGTCACCGGCCGAGAAGGAGGCCGGGTACAGCACGGACGTGCGGGACGGCATGAGGGTGAGCGGGCCGCGCGCCGGCGACCCGGACGACACGCTGCGAATCAGCGCCTCGCCCGGCGACCTCACGTCGTACGCCCTCGCCCAGATCATCTGTACGTTCTCCGACTCGGCCGCGGCCGGGGGCGACGGCTCGGTGATCCTGGGCGGTCCGGGGGCCGAGCGGCCCCGCCGGTACGAGTGCACGACCGAGGTGCGGGTCCGGCCGGGCAGTGCGGAACCCCCGTCGGGAGAGGTCGTCGAGGACTGACCGGGCCTGGCGGGGGCTCTGGCCGCCTGGGACCGGCGTCGAATGTGGCGCAGGCCTCATGCCCGTACCGGGGCCCGGGGCGGAACCGATTCCGTCGCGGGCCGCGTCTTGGGGGGCGTGCAGCGTCAAGGCTCCGACGGCGACAGCGCCGCGAATCGCATCCGCGTGGCGGGAAGTGTCCTCCTCGTCGCCCATCTCGTGTTCGTCGCCTGGTTCGCGCTGCGGCCCCTGGACGTCCCGTGGGTGATGCCCGCCAATCTGCGCCCGTTCGCCGGGATCCGCGCGGACCTGGCGTTCGGCTGGCCGGAGGCAGCCCGCCGGATCGGGGAGAAGATGGCGCTGCTGGCGCCGCTGGGTGTCCTGCTGCCGATGGCGAACGGCAGGCCGGCCGTGGTGCCGCTGGCCTCCCTGGCGCGTACGGTCGCCGCGGGCGCCCTGCTGTCGCTGGGCATAGAGCTGGTGCAGACCGGGGTGCCGGGGCAGGTCGTGGACGTCGACTCACTGCTGCTGAACACGGCGGGCGTGGCGCTGGCGCATCTGGCGGTCGTGCCCGCGGGCCGGACGTGGGTCCGCCGCAGGGCGGAGCGGTACGGCGGCGTCGGCGTCCGGCAGGACGAGGCCCCTCCGGGTCGCACCCCGACGATTCCCAGGGTCGGCATCGCACCGTAGAGCGACGCTTTCTCCCTTTGGTCTCCGTACCGTGGAAGACATACGAGGCAGCCGTTCAGGGGCCTCCGGCCGCCGCACCCCTGGGGTGCGCAACCACGAAGGAGCCGCGATGAACCGCCCCGTCCGACCGACCGAAGGCCGCGTGATCGGCGGCGTGTGCGCCGCGCTCGCCCGCCGCTTCGGCACTTCCGCGACGACCATGCGCGTCATCTTCCTGGTGTCGTGCCTGCTTCCCGGCCCGCAGTTCCTGCTGTACATCGCGCTGTGGATTCTGCTGCCGTCGGAGGAGAAGGCCCGCCCCGCCTGGTGACTTTCCGTCCACCTCCCTACGTCGTACTCACGCCGATGGGCGCACCCCCGGCCGCGGGGTGCGCCCATCGGCGCGTGACGGGAGGCCGCGTCAGTTGAGCGGCAGGCCGTTGAGGCCGACGCCCTGGCCGGGCAGTGCCTGGCCGGCGGGGAGGCCGCCGATGAGGTTGTGGACCGGTGCGGCCGGGCCGCCCGCGAGGGCCTGCTCGAGGGAGGGCCTGGCGGCGGCGAGGCCCGAGCCGAGGGCGTTGTGGCCCGTGGCCAGCGCACCGCTCGCGACGGGCAGCGCCCCGGAGACTTTCTGCGCCGGCACGGAGTGGGTGACGGTGCCCAGCGCCTGGCCCGCTTCCGGGACGGCCGGGGCGGCGTTGGCCGCGCCCGCGCCGACGGCGGCGAAGGCGGCACCGAGGGCGGCGACACCGAGGGTCTTGGCAGCAGACTGCTTCATGAAATGCGTCCTCGAAATGGGGTTGCGGGGAACTGAGCGGTGGTCCACGACCGTAAACATTGGATACCGTCCGCCGCAATCACCGAAATGCGGACGGCTTGTGAACGCCGTCCGCGCATTCGGTCTCCACTATGTCCCGGATCAGTCGCCGGACTCCGAAGAGTCGCTGGTGGACGCGGTCTGCTGGAACAGCCATTCGGATTTCAGCTCGGCATATCCGGGCTTGATCACGTCATTGATCATGGCAAGTCGTTCATCGAAAGGGATGAATGCTGATTTCATCGCATTAACGGAGAACCATTGCATGTCGTCGAGCGTGTAGCCGAACGCCTCGACGAGGTGCTCGAATTCCCGGGTCATGCTGGTGTGGGACATAAGCCGGTTGTCCGTATTCACCGTGGCGCGGAAATGCAGCCGGCGCAGCAGTCCGATCGGGTGCTCGGCGTACGAGGCGGCGGCCCCGGTCTGGAGGTTGGAGCTGGGGCACATCTCGAGCGGGATGCGCTTGTCCCGGACGTAGGACGCGAGGCGGCCCAGCGTGACCGTGCCGTCGTCCTGCACCTGGATGTCGTCGATGATCCGCACGCCGTGCCCGAGCCGGTCGGCGCCGCACCACTGGAGGGCCTGCCAGATCGACGGCAGCCCGAAGGCCTCGCCGGCGTGGATCGTGAAGTGGTTGTTCTCCCGCTTGAGGTACTCGAACGCGTCGAGGTGCCGGGTGGGCGGGTAGCCGGCCTCGGCGCCCGCGATGTCGAAGCCGGCGACGCCCAGGTCACGGTGGCGGTTGGCGAGTTCGGCGATCTCCAGGGCGCGGGCGGCGTGCCGCATCGCGGTGAGCAGGGCGCCGACCCGGATGCGGTGGCCGTTCTCCCGTGCGCGCCGCTCGCCCTCCCGGAAGCCCTCGTTGACGGCCTCGACGACCTCCTCCAGGGTGAGGCGGCCCTCCAGGTGCTGCTCGGGGGCGTAGCGCACCTCGGCGTAGACGACGCCGTCCTCGGCGAGGTCCTCGGCGCACTCGGCGGCGACCCGGACGAGGGCGTCGCGGGTCTGCATGACGCCGACGGTGTGCGAGAACGTCTCCAGGTAGCGTTCGAGGGAGCCCGAGTCGGCGGCCTCCCGGAACCAGGTGCCGAGCCGGTCCGGGTCGGTCTCGGGAAGCTGGGTGTACCCGCTGTCGCGGGCGAGTTCGACGATCGTGCCGGGGCGCAGTCCGCCGTCGAGGTGGTCGTGCAGCAGAACCTTGGGCGCCCGGCGGATCTGGTCCGGTGCCGGGGTCTTCGCGGTGGTCTGGCTCGTCATGGGCGCACCTTACCTCCTACGCGCGTAGATCGCTGGGTGGGCGGTGGGTCCGGTTTGCCTGGCGGTTCCCGCCGGATCGCCGTGCCGGGCGGGCGGGGGCCGCGGAGTACGCCGATACGCAACAGTGACCCGGAGCACTGGCCGCGCACCGGCGCTCTTCTGACAATGTTCTGTCATGGCACAGCAAGCGACACCGGTTCGCACGGCCCGGCTGGGACGGGCGTTCGGTCCGGAGCCGACAGCGGTCAGCGGGGTGGTGCTGCTGCTCCCCGGTGGTGACGAGACGTCGGGCCGCAGACCCGCACCGTTCCTCGCGGCCGCGTCCGTACGGGCGTTGGGGCGGCGACTGGCCCGTGCGGGCCGCCCGGACGGGCTCGCCGCGCATGTCGTGCACTACCGCTACCGGGGCTGGAACGGCAGCGAGGCGCGTCTGGCGCGCGACGCGGAATGGGCCGCCGACAGTGCCGTGGAACGCTACGGCGATGTCCCGCTGTGCCTCGTCGGCGTCGGCATGGGCGGGCGGGCGGCGCTGCGCGCGGCCGGTCACGCGGCGGTCAACTCCGCGCTGGCGGTGGCACCCTGGCTGCCGGAGGACGGAGTGGCGGCCGAGCAGGAACCGGTGCGGCAGCTCGCGGGGCGGCGGGTGCTGGTCGTGCACGGCACGAACGACGAACGGGCCGACCCGGAACTGTCGTTCCGGCTGACGGCGCGGGCCAAGAAGGCGAACCGGGACGTGTGCCGGTTCGAAGTGCACGGCGACCGGCACGGGTTGCACCAGTACCGGGACGAAGTGCTGGCACTGGCCGAGGACTTCGTGATGGGGGCGCTGTTCGGGCGGCCGTTCTCCCGGCCGGTGGAGGACGCGTTCGCCGCGCCGCCGCCGATAGGGCTGCGGATGCCGCTGGCGTCGGGGTTCGGGGCGACGCTGCGGCGATGAGCGCCGCCACCCCCGTGGGTGCACGCGTCCTCAGTCCGGCAGCAGCCTGCCCCTGCGGGACAGCAGGAACGTCTTGAAGGCCGCCACCGGGGGCGTGTCCGGGTGGCCGTCCAGCCAGGCCACCCCGATCTCCCGTACCGCCCGCGGGGCCGTGACCGTCAGTTCCGCCACTCCCGGGCGGGGGACGGCCGGCGGAGGCAGGAGGGCGACGCCGAGGCCCGCCGCCACCAGGCCGCGCAGGGTTTCCGCCTCCTCGCCCTCGAAGGCCACCCGGGGTCTGAAGCCCGCCTCCGCGCAGAGGTCGTCGGTGATGCGGCGCAGGCCGTAGCCGGGCTCCAGGGTCACGAAGGTCTCCTCGGCGGCCTCCGCGAGACGGACCCGTTTGCGGTCGGCCAGGCGGTGGTCCGCGGGGACGACCAGGCGCAGCTTCTGCTCGTCCAGGCGGCGGGCGACGAGGTCGGGGGCGTCCGGGACCGGCGAGGTCAGGCACAGGTCGAGTTCTCCGGCGCGGAGGCGTTCGAGCATGGCCTCGCCGTAGTTCTGGACGAGGCTGAAGCGGACGCGCGGGTGGTCGGCGCGGAAGGCGTGGAGCAGACCGGGGACGGTTTCGGCGCCCATGGTGTGCAGGAAGCCGAACGCGACCTTTCCGGTGGCGGGGTCGGCGTCGGCGCGTACCTCCTCGGCGGCGCGTTCGATCTCGGCGAGGGCCCGCTCGACGGACGTGAGGAAGGCGCGTCCGGCGGGCGTGAGGGACACGTTCCGGCCGCGGCGGGCGAACAGGTCGACGCCCAGGTCCTGCTCCAGGCGGACCATGGCGCGCGACAGCGTGGACTGCGGGACCCGCATCTCCCGGGCCGCCCGCGTGACGTGCTCGGTGCGGGCCACGCCGGCGAAGTGGGCGAGGCGGGGTGCCAGCAGCCGCGACATGTCGGCCGGGGCCGCCGCGCCCGCCGAGGACGACGGGGGTCGCGTGCCTGCCGTGCCTGCCGTGTCTTCTGCGTTCTTTGTGTCACCGGGCTGTGACGGGCGGGGCCGTGACCTGTGCTGATGTGCCATGGGAATGATTATGGCGATTCCATGCATTGGACGGATCGGTCGGGCCTTCGTACGTTCGTTCCATGACTCCCGCCAGTACCGGGGCGTCCACCACCGTGGACGCCGCTGCCTCCGTCCCCTCTCCCCCCGACGCCTCCCCCGACTCCCGGGTGAGCCCGGGCGGACCGGGCTACCGCCGGATGAGCCTCGCCCTGTTCCTCGCGGGCGTGGCGACCTTCGCCCTGCTGTACTCCACGCAGGCGCTGCTGCCGCTGATCTCCGGCGAGTTCGGCGTGAGCGCGAGCGACGCGAGCTGGACCGTGGCGGGGGCGACCGGCGGCCTGGCGGTCTTCGTCCTCCCGATGAGCGTCCTGTCGGAGCGGTACGGACGGCGTACGGTCATGACGGCGTCCCTCGCCGTGGCCGTGACCGTCGGACTGCTGGTGCCGTTCGCGCCCTCGCTCACCGCGCTGGTGGCGCTGCGGGCGGTGCAGGGCGCGGCGCTGGCCGGACTGCCGGCGTCGGCCACCGCGTACCTCGCGGAGGAGGTCACGCCACGGGCCCTGGTCTCGGCGATCGGCCTGTTCGTGGCCGGCAACAGCGTCGGCGGGATGAGCGGCCGGGTCGTCACCGGCTGGGTGGCGCAGGAATGGGGCTGGCGGGTCGCCGTCGGCGTGATCGGCGTGATCGCGGTGGCGTGCGCGCTGGCCTTCCGCGTGCTGCTGCCCGCACCGCGGCACTTCCGGCCGGGCTCGCTGCGCCCGCGCGTGCTGGCCCGCACGGTCCGCGAGCACCTGTCGAACCCGCTGCTGCGCCGCCTGTACGCGATCGGCGCCCTGTTCATGACGGTGTTCGGCGGCGTCTACACGGTGATCGGATACCGGCTGACGCAGGCACCGTTCGGGCTGCCGCAGGGCATCGTCGGTTCGATCTTCCTGGTGTACCTGGTCGGCACGGTGTCGGCCTCGACCGCGGGACGCCTGGTGGGCCGGCTGGGCCGCCGGGGCGCGCTGTACGCGGCCGGCGGCACCACGGCCGCGGGCCTGCTGCTCTCCCTGGCGGACTCGCTGCCGCTGGTCCTGGCGGGCCTGGTGCTGATCACGGCGGGCTTCTTCACGGGCCACACGGCCGCCTCGTCGGCGGTCGGCAGGACGGCCACGCACGGGCGCGCCCAGGCGTCCGCGCTGTACCAGTCCGCGTACTACGTCGGCTCCAGCGCCGGCAGCACGGTCGGCGCGGTCGCCTTCCACGGCAGCGGCTGGGCCGGGACGGTCGGCGTCGGCCTGCTGGCGGTGCTCGGCGTCGTGACGATCACGGTGCTGGGGACGCGGGCGGCGCGTGCCGCGCAGTCGCGGGAGGGGCTCGGGAGGGCCGCGTGAGGAGCGCCCGGCGGGCACCCTGCAAAGCCCGGTCTCGTTGCCGGATCTCGCCCCGGGGCGGCGTACCGTAGCGGCCTTCGCCGCTCCGACCTGGCCTTTTCCTCGGACGGCGGGCCGTTGTCAGTGGGCTGCGGTAGCTTCCGAAGTGGTGGGCGCAAAGGCGCGACAGGACGCAGCGGTGGGTGGACCATGACGAACAGTACGTCGGCACCGGAACTCGACACAGCGCTGGAAAAGCATCGCACCGAGCTGACCGGCTACTGCTACCGCATGCTCGGCTCGTCCTTCGAGGCGGAGGACGCGGTGCAGGACACGCTGATGCGGGCCTGGCGCAGCCACGAGAAGTTCGAGGGCCGCTCCAGCCTGCGCTCCTGGCTCTACCGCATCGCGACGAACGTGTGCCTGGACATGCTGAGCGCGGGCAACAGGCGCGCCCGGCCCGTCGACCTCTCTGGGGCCACGCCGCTCGCCCAGGCGGCCCTGATGCCCCGCCCCGACCACACCTGGCTGGAGCCCATGCCCGACGCGCGCGTGCTGCCGACGGTCGAGGACCCGGCGGAGGCGGCGGTCGCCAAGGAGTCGATCCGGCTCGCGTTCATGGCGGCCCTGCAGCAGCTGCCGCCGAAGCAGCGGGCGGTGCTGATCCTGCGCGAGGTGCTGGCCTGGCGGGCGAGCGAGGTGGCCGAGCTGCTCGACACGTCGGTCGCGTCGGTCAACAGCGCGTTGCAGCGCGCCCGCGCCACCCTCGCCGAACGGGAGGGCGACCGGGGTGCCGACGCGGCCGTGTCCGACCCGCTGGACGACGAGCAGCGCAAGCTCCTGGAGCGCTATGTCGAGGCCTTCGAGGGCTACGACATGACGGCGCTGACGGCGCTGCTGCACGAGGACGCGATCATGACGATGCCGCCGTTCGACCTGTGGCTGCTCGGCCCGTCGGACATGGCCGGCTTCATGACGACCCTCGGCGCGTCCTGCGCGGGGTCGCGGCTGCGGCTCGTCGAGGTCAACGGGCTGCCGGGTTTCGCGCACTACAAGCCGGACCCGGAGCAGGGCGGTTTCGAACCGTGGGCACTGCAGGTGCTGGAGATCTCAGACGGGCGGATCACCGGACTGCACTGCTTCCTCGACACCCAGAGGTGGTTCCCGCTGTTCGGGCTGCCCCTCCGTCTCGAAGCCGAGGCCGACAAGGCCGAGTAGCGCCGTCAGAGCCGGGTCGGGCGAGCGCAGTCTGATCCGCCCGCCGGCCCGCCGGGCGGCGAGCTGGAGCCGGGCCAGCAGGTCGACGTGGGCGAGACCCGGAGGTCCCAGCCCGCCGACGTCGCAGACGACCGTCGCGGCCCCGGTGTCCCGCAGCAGGGCGCTCACCTCGGCGCTCAGCCGGGGCAGCTCCGCGCGCGTGACAGGGCCGGACAGCACGAGTACGGCGGGTGTCATGGCGTCCACGAACGGTAGACCGGGGCCGGGCCCGTAACTCATCGCGTCCGCCCGGTCCCGCTCCGGTGCCCGGCCGGGGCGGGACCGGGTGGACGCCGCTCCGGCGCCCGGCCGGGGCGCCCCGGGCTCCGCCCCGGTACCGATCGCGCGCCGCAGTGAAGATCACATTGACCGGTGCCCGGCTCTGCCCGGAGGGTTGGCACATGCCCCTCGGATCACGTCCACCCGCGTCCGGTCATGCCGTTCTGCCCGTCAAGGGGGTTTTGTGCAGGGCGTGCTGAGCGGCTTCGCCGTGATCGCCGTCGTGATCGGCGTGGGCTATGTGATCGGCCGCAGGGACTGGCTGGGCGTGCACGGCCAGGAGGTCCTGACGAAGCTGGCCTTCTACGTGGCGTCCCCGGCGCTGCTGTTCACCCTCCTGGCCCGGGCCGACCTGTCGGTGATCTTCTCCGGCCGGCTGCTGGTGACGGCGCTGAGTACGGCAGCCGCGGCCGGCGTGTTCGTCGCGGTGGGCGTCGTGCGCGGCTGGGGCGTGGGCCGCACCACCATCGGCGCGCTGTGCTCCAGTTACGTCAACTCCGCGAACCTCGGCATCCCCATCGCCGTGTATGTGCTGGGCGACGCGTCGCTGGTGGCGCCGGTGCTGCTGTTCCAGCTGGTGGTGCTGAACCCGATCGCGCTGACGGTCCTCGACCTGTCGGGCGCGGGCGCCGAGGGCCCGATGTGGCGGCGGCTGCTCAGTCCGCTCAGCAACCCGATAGCGGTGGCGACGCTGGCCGGAGTGGCGGTGTCGGCGGTCGGCCTGGACATACCGGGGCCGGTGCTGGACCCGCTGACGCTGATCGGCAACATGTCGGTCCCGGCGGTGCTGCTGGCCTTCGGCATCTCCCTGCGCGGCAGCGCGGTGCCCGGCCGGGGCTCCGACCGCGGTGCCGTACTGCTGTCGGTCACCCTGAAGGCGGTCGTCCAGCCGCTGGCCGCCTGGGCGCTCGGGGCCCACGTGTTCGGCCTGCACGGCGCCGCCCTGCTCGACGTGGTGGTCACCTCGGCGCTCCCGGCCGCCCAGAACCTCTACACCTACGCGAGTCAGTACCGCGTCGCGGAGACCCTGGCCCGCGACGCGATCCTGCTGTCGACGACGGCGTCCGTACCGGTGCTGGTGGTCGTGGCGACGCTGCTCGGGTGAGTGGGCCCCGGGGAACTCGCTGGTGTCCCCCGAGGGCCGGACTCGCCGGTGCCGACGACGAGTCGGAGGCAAGGGGCGGCTGGAGGGCCCGCCGGAGTTCCCTGTCGGCGCGTCACCGGTTCCCGGCAGGTGGACGGGACCGGCGCCGGTCCGCCGGACCCGTTCACCCCCCAGGAGGGAACCTCAGGTCAGGCGATGCGTTCCAGCACGACCGGCGATGCCGTGAACTCCGTGCCCTCGGGCGCGATGTCGTAGGAACCCTCGACCGACTCCAGTGCGTAGGCGAAGCGTTCGGGGGTGTCGGTGTGGAGGGTCAGGAGGGGCTGGCCCTGCTTCACCGTGTCGCCGGGCCTGGCGTGGAGTTCGACGCCCGCCGCCGCCTGCACCGGGTCCTCCTTGCGCGCCCGTCCCGCGCCGAGGCGCCAGGCGGCGATGCCGATGTCGTAGGCGTCGAGGCGCGTCAGGACGCCCGCGGCACCCGCCGTCACCACGTGCCGTTCCCTCGACGTGGGCAGGGGCGCGTCCGGGTCACCGCCCTGGGCCGTGATCATGCGGCGCCAGACGTCCATCGCGGAGCCGTCGGCCAGGGCCCTCTCCGGGTCGGCGCCCTTCACTCCCGCCGCGTCCAGCATCTCGCGGGCCAGGGCGAGGGTCAGCTCGACCACGTCCGCGGGGCCGCCGCCGGACAGCACCTCGACCGACTCGCGGACCTCCAGGGCGTTGCCCGCGGTCAGGCCGAGGGGGGTCGACATGTCCGTCAGGAGCGCCACCGTCCTCACTCCGTGGTCCGTGCCCAGGCCCACCATCGTGGCGGCCAGTTCGCGGGCGTCCTCCACGGTCTTCATGAAGGCGCCCGTACCGGCCTTCACGTCCAGGACCAGGGAGCCGGTGCCCTCGGCGATCTTCTTGGACATGATGGAGGAGGCGATCAGCGGGATCGCCTCGACCGTGCCGGTGACGTCGCGCAGCGCGTACAGCTTCTTGTCGGCGGGGGCCAGGCCGTCGCCCGCCGCGCAGATCACCGCGCCCGTGGTGTCCAGGACGTGCAGCATCTCCTCGTTGGAGAGCAGCGCACGCCAGCCGGAGATGGACTCCAGCTTGTCGAGGGTGCCGCCGGTGTGGCCCAGGCCGCGGCCAGAGAGCTGCGGGACGGCCGCGCCGCAGGCCGCGACGAGCGGGGCCAGCGGCAGAGTGATCTTGTCGCCGACGCCGCCCGTGGAGTGCTTGTCGGCGGTCGGGCGGGTGAGGGCGGAGAAGTCCATGCGTTCCCCGCTGGCGATCATCGCCGCCGTCCAGCGGGAGATCTCACGGCGGTTCATGCCGTTGAGCAGGATGGCCATGGCGAGCGCCGACATCTGCTCGTCGGCGACCTCCCCGCGGGTGTACGCGTCGATGACCCAGTCGATCTGCTCGTCACTGAGTTCGCCGCGGTCCCGCTTGGCGCGGATGACGGAGATGGCGTCCATGGCCATGACTTCCTTCCGGGTGCTGCGAAAAGGGCGCGGCCCCTCCGGGTGTCCGGCGGGGTGCCGGCGCGGGAGGGGCCCAGGTCGTGTCCGCACGGTGGCGTCGCCCGGAGGGCGGCCGTGCGGCGTTGCTCACGGCGTGCCGCCCAGGAGCCGGCGTACTCGGCCGTACTGGGGCTTTCGGGCGGCGCGGTGCGAGGGCGGCCGGGCGTCGTGAGGCGGACGCCCCTGTGCGGACACGGACTGGGGGTCGTTACTTGCCGAGGTACTCGGGTCCGAAGGCCTGCGGCAGCATCCGGGACAGCGGCAGGATTCCCTCCGGGGTCTCCAGCAGCAGCTCGGGGCCGCCGAACTCGTACAGCAGCTGGCGGCAGCGGCCGCACGGGACGAGGACGTCACCGCGGCCGTCGACGCAGGTGAAGTGGGTCAGCCGGCCGCCGCCGGTGCGGGCCAGCTCCGAGACCAGCCCGCACTCGGCGCACAGCCCGATGCCGTACGAGGCGTTCTCGACGTTGCAGCCCGTGACCGTGCGGCCGTCGTCGACCTGGGCGGCGGCACCGACCGGGTAGTCCGAGTAGGGGACGTAGGCGCGGGTCATGGCGGCCCGGGCGGCGGCGCGCAGGCCGTCCCAGTCGGCGTCGGCGCTCACGTGCCCTGCCCCTTCCGGTAGGGCATGCCGTCCGCCCTCGGCATCCGCAGCCGCTGCGCGGACAGCGCGAGCACGACCAGGGTGATGACGTAGGGCGTGGCGGAGACGACCTGGTTGGGGACCTCGTTGGTGCCGGCGTACCAGGCGAAGACGAGGGCGCCGACGACCACGGTGATCGCGGCCTGGACGTACTTCTTGCGGACCAGCAGCCAGATCGCGCCGATGACCAGCAGGATCGCGCCGAGCAGCAGCAGGGCGTGCACGTTGGCGGAGCCGCCGCGCAGGTTGAGGCTGTCGGTGTAGCCGAACAGGCCGGCGCCGATGGCGAGGCCGCCCGGCATCCAGTTGCCGAAGATCATCGCGGCGAGGCCGATGTAGCCGCGCCCGCTGACCTGGCCCTCCAGATAGAAGGGGTTGGCGACGATGGCGAGGAAGGCACCGCCGAGTCCGGCGAGGCCGCCGGAGATGATCACGGCGAGGTACTTGTACTTGTAGACGTTCACGCCGAGGGACTCGGCCGCGATCGGGTTCTCGCCGCAGGAGCGCAGCCGCAGGCCGAACGGGGTGCGCCACAGCACCCACCAGGTGCCGGGGATCAGCGCGACGGCGACCAGGGTCAGCCAGGACACGTTGGTGACCAGGCCGCCGAGCAGGCCCGCGGCGTCCGAGACGAAGAACCAGCCCTTGGCGTTGAGGTCGCGCAGCGCGTCGGAGAGGCCGGGCACCGTGAAGTGCCCGAGGGAGTCGACGGCCGGGGACTGCTTGGCGGAGCCGCCCGGGTGGCCCTCGAAGGCGAGGGGCGCGAGGTAGCGGGTGGCGCCGAGGGCGAGGATGTTGATGGCCACACCGGAGACGATGTGGTTGACGTTGAAGGTGACGGTGACGAGGGCGTGCAGCAGGCCGCCGATGGCGCCGCCGACGATGCCGACGAGGACGCCGGTCCAGGGGCCCCACTGGAAGCCGGCCCAGGCACCGAACCAGGTGCCGAGGATCATCATGCCCTCGAGGCCGATGTTGACGACGCCCGCGCGCTCGGCCCACAGACCGCCGAGGCCGGCGAGGCCGATCGGCACGGCGAGCTGGAGCGCGGTGGACATCTGGCTGACGTTGGTGATGCCGTTCGCGTCGGTGATCATGCGGACGATCGACGTCAGTGCCAGGGCTCCGACGATGATCAGCAGCAGGACGGGCAGCGACAGGCGGCGGCCGGTCGGTGCCGCGGGCCGCAGCGAGGGCTGGTTGACGTCGAGCGCCGAGGTCGGGGACGTGGTCATCGGCCAGCCACCTCCTTCTGGGTGTTGTCGGTGGCGCCGAGGACGTGTCCGGCGGCGAGTTCGGCGCCGACGCGGCGCTGCTGGCGGCGCAGGCCCCACTCGCGGACGGCCTCGTAGGAGACGACGACCGAGAGCACGATCAGGCCCTGCATGATGACCGCGATCTCCTTGTCGTAGCCGTGGAAGTCCAGCTCGGGCGAGGCCTTGTCGAGCCAGGCCCACAGCAGGGCGGCGAACGCGATGCCGACCGGGCTGTTGCGGCCGAGCAGGGCGATGCCGATGCCGAGGAAGCCGATGCCGGTGGGGAAGTTCAGGCTGTACGTGTGGGTGCCGCCCATCAGGATCGGCAGGCCCGCGAGACCGGCGACGGCGCCGGAGATCAGCATGGCGGTGAGCGTCATCCGCCTGGGGTCGACGCCGCTGGCCGCGGCGGCCGTCTCCGAGGCGCCCGAGGCGCGCAGGTCGAAGCCGAAACGGGTGCGGTTGAGGACGACCCAGTAGCCGACGCCGAGGACGACCGCGAGGAGCACCAGGCCGTAGATCTCGCCCGCGTCGCCCATGTCGATGCCCGGCACCCAGCCCGACTCGTGCATCTCGCCGGTGGTGTTGTTGTTGCCGACCTTCACGCCGAAGACGTCCGGAAGCCAGAGGTAGGCGATGACCGAGGTGGCGATGGCGTTCAGCATGATCGTCGCGACGACCTCGCTGACGCCGCGGGTGACCTTGAGGACGCCGGCGATGCCGGACCAGAAGGCACCGGTGAACATGGCGGTGAGGATCAGCAGCAGGACCTGCAGGGCGCCGGGCAGGTTCGCGTGGGCGCCGACGATCGCGGCCATCATGGCGGCGAGCTGGTACTGCCCGTCGACACCGATGTTGAACAGGTTCATGCGGAAGCCGATGGCGACCGCGAGCGCCGCGATGTAGTACATCGAGGCCTGGTTGACGATCAGGACCTGGATGTCGGAGAACGACGCCTGCTCGAACATCAGGGTGAACGGCTCGACGGGGTTCTTGCCGGACGCGACCAGCACGATCGCGCTGAGCACGAAGGCCACCGCGAGCGCGATGACCGGACCGGCCACCGCGAGGAGCACGCGCTCCTTCTCGAACTTCTTCATCAGCGGGCCTCGTCCTTCCCGGACGTCCCGGATCCGGGACTTTCTTCGTGCTCCAGATGGCCGCTCGCGGCGCCCGTCATGGCCGAGCCGAGTTCCTCGGGCGTGATGGTGGCCGGGTCGGCGTCGGCGACCAGCCTGCCGTTGTAGATCACGCGGAGGGTGTCGGACAGGCCGATCAGCTCGTCGAGGTCGGCGGAGATCAGCAGCACGGCCAGTCCCTCGCGGCGGGCCTCGCGGATGTGGTCCCAGATCGCGGCCTGCGCGCCGACGTCCACACCGCGGGTGGGGTGCGCGGCGATGAGGAAGCGCGGCTTGTGGCTCATCTCGCGGCCGACGATCAGCTTCTGCTGGTTGCCGCCGGACAGCGAGGCGGCGGTGACGTCGATGCCGGGGGTGCGGACGTCGTACGTGGTGACGATCCGGCGGGTGTCCTCCTGCGCGGCCTTCGGGTCGAGCCAGATGCCCTTGGCGTTGGGCCTCTCGGTGACGTGGCCGAGGATGCGGTTCTCCCACAGGGGCGCTTCCAGCAGCAGGCCGTGGCGGTGGCGGTCCTCGGGGATGTAGCCGATGCCCTCCTCGCGGCGCCTGCGGGTGGGCCAGTGGGTGATCTCCTCGCCCGCCAGCCGGATGGTGCCGGACTCGGGTGCCCTCAGGCCGATGAGCGCGTCGACCAGTTCGGTCTGGCCGTTGCCCTCGACGCCCGCGATGCCCAGGATCTCGCCGGCGTGGATGGTGAAGGTGATGTCGTCCAGCACGGCCTTGCCGCCGGGCGCCGTCAGGCGCACCGAGTCGACGGCGAGGACGGCCCGGTCGGTGACCGTGGACTCGGCGGTCTCCGGGGTGGGCAGTTCGCTGCCCACCATCATCTCGGCGAGCTGACGGGGTGTCGTCTCGGCGGGGACGGCCGTGCCGACGGTGGTGCCGCGCCGGATGACGGTGATCTCGTCGGCGACGGAGAGAACCTCGCCCAGCTTGTGCGAGATGAAGATGACGGACAGGCCCTCGGCACGCAGTTCGCGCAGGTTGGCGAAGAGCGCGTCGACCTCCTGCGGCACGAGCACGGCGGTCGGCTCGTCGAGGATGAGGGTCGTGGCGCCGCGGTAGAGGACCTTGAGGATCTCCACGCGCTGGCGGGCGGCGACGCCGAGTTCCTCGACCAGGCGGTCGGGCTCCACGCCGAGGCCGTAGCGCTCGGAGATCTCCTTGATCCGGCGGCGGGCCCTGGCGCCGATGCCGTGCAGCTTCTCGCTGCCGAGGACGACGTTCTCCAGCACCGTGAGGTTGTCGGCGAGCATGAAGTGCTGGTGCACCATGCCGATGCCGCGGGAGATGGCGTCGGCCGGCGACGAGAAGGCGACCTGCTGGCCGCCGACGCTGATGGTGCCCTCGTCCGGCTTCTGCATGCCGTAGAGGATCTTCATCAGCGTCGACTTGCCGGCGCCGTTCTCGCCGACGAGGGCGTGGACGGTGCCCCTGTGGACGGTGAGGTGGATGTCGTGGTTGGCCACGACACCCGGGAATCGCTTCGTGATCCCGGCGAGCTCGACGGCGGTCGTACCGCCTGCCGCCGCTCCGGCCGGAGGGCTGCTGGACGCTTTGATGGCGTACTCTCCTGGGGACGGGGGTCGGCTACGCGCGTAGCGCCCCTACGGCATCGAATGGGGTGAGACCGGGACAACGGGGCGCGGGAAGCAACCCTCCCCGTACCCCGTCGAGCGGACGTGGCCCCGGGGTTGCACGCTGCTCGCAGTCGTGCTGTCAGCTGCTCTTGACCTTGATCTCGCCGCTGATGATCTTCTCCTTGGCCTCGGCGACCGCCTTCTGGAGTTCGGTGTTCCCCTTGAACTCCGGGTTGGAGTCGGCGAGGCCGACCTCGCCGGTCTTCAGATCGCCCCTGACGATACCCGTCTGCGGCCGGCCGTCCTCGACCGACTTCGCCAGGTTGTAGACCGCCTTGGCGACGTCCTTCGTCGCCGAAGTCAGGATGGAGCCCTTGACCTTGGCGAGGGCTTCCTGCCGGTACTGGTCGGAGTCGACACCGATCGCCCACACCTTGTTGGCGGCGGCGGCCTCGATCACGCCCTGACCGGACAGACCGGCCGCGGCGTACACCACGTCGGCCTTCTTCTCGATCTGGCCCTCGGCGGCCGTCCTGCCCTTGTCGGGACTGGCGAAGCCGCCCTCCTCGGCCGTCTGGGTGAGGTACTGCGCGAGCACCTTGGCCTTGGGGTTGGTGTCCTTGACGCCCTGCGCGAAGCCCGCCTGGAACTTGTGGATCAGCGGGATGTCCACGCCGCCGACGAAGCCGACGACGTTGCTCTTGGTGCTCCTGGCCGCGGCGACACCGGCGAGGTAGGAGGCCTCCTCCTCGGAGAACACGAGGTCGGCGACGTTCTTCGCCTCGATGGTGGAGTCGTCCACGATGCCGAAGGTGGTCTTCGGGAACTTCTCCGCGGCACCCTTGAGGGCGGTGGCGTAGGCGTAGCCCACCCCGATCACCGGGTTGTGGCCCTGCTTGGCCAGCGACTCCAGGCGCTGCTGCTTGTCGGCGTCGGTCTCACCCTCGGTGGGCTCGATGTCGGCGGTCTTGTAGCCGAACTCCTTCGCGGCCCTCTCCAGGCCCGCGTAGGCCGCGTCGTTGAAGGACTGGTCGCCCTTGCCGCCGACGTCGTACGCGATCGCGAGGCCCTTGTCGTCCTTCGGCTCCGAGGAGTCGGAGGTCGAGGTCCCGCCGCAGGCGGACAGCGCGAGGGCCAGGGAGGCGGTCGCCGCGCCCGCGATCGTGATCCGGGAAATCCGGCGCATGTGTGGTGCTCCTGTCGTACTGGCGCCGGACGGTACAGCTCGGTACAGCTCACAGCTACGGCGCTGGGTTCCGCCGCAGAGTAACGCGCGTAGACCTGCCGGGAAAACCCTTCTGTCCACCTCGTTATGGGGCCGTGGCCTGACGTCCGGGCGCGACGCGCAAAAGCTTGCCGAACGCAAACGGGGGGTGGCGTTCGGTGACGTCCGGGAGGGCGAAACGGGCGGACGCCGTCCGGCGCCCGCCCGCTGTGAAGAGATCGGCCGGCCCTATTCGGACTTCACCTTGATGGTGCCGTCGAGAATGCCTTCCTTGGCCTTGGCGACCGCTTCGGTGAGGCCCTTGATGTTGGCGAACTCGGGGTTGCTCTCGGAGAGGCCCACGCCGTTCTTCTTCAGGTCGAAGGTCTGGACGCCCGTCAGCGGCTTGCCCTCGTCGGCGGACTTGGCGAGGGCGTAGACCGCGCCGCCGACGTCCTTCAGCGCGGAGGTCAGGATGCTGCCCTTGTAGGAGGCCAGCGCGGCCTGCTGGTACTGGTCGGAGTCGACGCCGATCGCCCAGACCTTCGCCTTGGCGGCGGCCTCGATGACGCCCTGACCGGACAGACCCGCCGCCTGGTAGATGACGTCGGCCTTCTTCTCGATCTGGCCCTCGGCGGCGGCCTTGCCCTTGTCGGGGCTGGCGAAGCCGCCTTCCTCGGCGGTCTGGGTCAGGTACTGCGAGACGACCTTGACCTTGCCGCCGCCGGCGTCCTGGACGCCCTGCTTGTAGCCGGCCTCGAACTTGTGGATCAGCGGGATGTCCACGCCGCCGACGAAGCCGACGGTGTTCGACTTGGTGGCCTTGGCGGCGACGACACCGGCGAGGTAGGAGGCCTGCTCCTCGGCGAAGACGAGGGACGCGACGTTCTTGCCCTCGACTACGGAGTCCACGATGCCGAAGGTGGTCTTCGGGTACTTCTTGGCCACGGCCTCCATGGCGGGACCGTAGGCGAAGCCGACGCCGATGACCGGGTTGTAGCCCTGCTTGGCGAGCGACGCGAGGCGCTGTTCCTTGTCGGCGTCGGTCTCGCCCTCGGTGGGCTCGATGTCGGCGGTCTTGTAGCCGAACTCCTTCTGGGCCTTCTGCAGACCGGCGTACGCCGCGTCGTTGAAGGACTGGTCGCCCTTGCCGCCGATGTCGTACGCGATGGCGAGGCCCTTGTCGTCCTTGCTCCCGTCGCCATCACTGCCACTGCCACTGCTGGTTCCGCCGCAGGCCGTGGCGGCCAGCGCGAGGGAGGCGACCCCCACCGCGACACGGGTCAGTCTGGATATCCGACGCATTGTGAAAGTCCCCATTCTCCGAGCCCCGCCGTGGGTGCTGAGTTCGGCGCACATTAACGCGCGTAGACGCTTCTAGGAACGGGGTTCCACCGGGCTGTTATCCATTCGTGCCGATGGCCGGTTACGGCCTTGTGCACCACCGGAAATGAATGGGTGTGCCCGGGACACCGATACGCCTGCTCGACCCCGCACGGCGTCAGGCTCTCTCGCCCCTGTCCCGGCCGCAACCGGACTGCGCATTCCGGTGACGGCCGGGCGTGTCCCGCGTCGTTCTGCTACTGGGCCGCGTCGAGGAGGGCTGCCGCCGTGAACAGCTCCACGCCCACGTCGATGGCGCGCTCGTCGGCGTCGAAGTCGCCCTGGTGGAGGTCGCGGATGACGCGTTCACCCGGGGTGCGGACGCCGAGCCGTGCCATGGCGCCCGGCACGTGCTCCAGGTACCAGGAGAAGTCCTCGCCGCCCAGACTCTGTTCGGTGCCCTCGACGGAGTGCACGCCGCGCCGGGCGATCATGGCGTCGCGCAGCAGGTCGGCGACATCGGGGTCGTTGACCACGGGCGGCACGCCGCGGACGTAGTCGATCTGCGGCTTGGCGCCGTGCAGGTTGGCGACCTCGTCGATGGCGGCGACCAGCAGGTCCGGGGCCTGCCGCCAGGCGTTGATGTCGAGGCAGCGCACCGTCCCGGACAGTTCGGCGTGCTGCGGGATGACGTTCGGGGCGTGCCCCGACTCGATGCGGCCCCAGGTCACGGCGACACCGCTGCGGCTGTCGACGCGCCGCGCGATGAGTGCGGGCACGTCGACGGCGACCCGGGCGGCGGCCGTGACCAGGTCGGTCGTCAGGTGCGGGCGGGCGGTGTGGCCGCCGGGTCCGTCCAGCGCCACTTCGAGCCGGTCGCAGGCCGAGGTGATCGGGCCGTGCCGCAGTCCGATCTTCCCGGCGTCCACGCGAGGGTCGCAGTGCACGGCGATGATCTTGCCGACGCCGTCCAGGACACCGGACTCGATGGCGTCGGCGGCGCCGCCCGGCAGCACTTCCTCGGCGGGCTGGAAGACCAGCCGCACCGGGCGCGGCAGCCGCCCCTGCCGGTGCAATTCGGCCAGGACGAGACCGGCGCCCAGCACCACCGTGGTGTGCATGTCGTGCCCGCAGGCGTGCGCGCGGTCCGGCACCGTGGACCGGTAGGCGCATTCACTCTTCGTGTCCGGGATGGGCAGGGCGTCGATGTCCGCCCGCATCGCGAAGATGCCGGCGGGACCGGGTTCGAGCCCCTCACCGATGTCGCACACGAGTCCGGTCCCGCCGGCCAGCACGCGCGGCCGCAGGCCGGCCCGCTCAAGGCGCGCCTTGATCGCGGCGGTGGTGCGGAACTCCTGGTTGCCGAGCTCGGGGTGCATGTGCAAATCGCGTCGAAACGCGACAAGCTCGGCGCGCAGTGCGTCGGGGAGCACACCGGGAAGCAGGGCTCCCACGGGGAGGTCGGCCAGGGACTCTGGAGGAGACATCAGTTGCTTCACCCTCTGAAGGGTAGGACGCCGGAGGGGTCACCCGACCTGCTTTCCGCCCGATCGGGAAGAAAAAAATGATCGCCCGCGCTTAGCCGTTGATCGTGGTGGGTAAACTGCCCGACTTTCTTACGGCTTGGATCATGACAGCGACGGAGAGTCACCCACTTCTCCACAGGTACCACGGTGGACGCGCTCCATCCCGGCGATGTTCACCCATTGGACACGGCGTACCGGTAGAGGGCGACTGGAGCGTTTCCGGCCGCGCGGGGCCGTGCCGTGATCTCGCCGGGTCCGGGCTGCCCGGACAGCGCGCCGCGGGCGGCGGCGACCTGCCGGACGCTCAGCCCGCGGCGCCGCGGGCGGCGGCGACCTGCCGGACGCTCAGCCCGCGGCCACCGACGCCAGTCGGTCCACTCCCCGGGCCGTTCCGGTGACACCCGACAGGAAGCCACGGGCCCGCGGGGATGCCCCCGGGGTCAGCCACGCGGGATCGATGTCGCAGACGGCGACCCTGACCTCCGTACCGGCGAGGGCGGGCGGGAGCGTGTGGACCACGGTCGACGGGAAGCTGAGGATGGTCCGGCCGATCGGGCCGCGCCGGGCGATGAGCTCCAGCGGCAGGTCGGGGCGCACGACCTCCAGGCCGGTCTCCACGGCCAGTCGGTGCAGTTTCCCGGCGCTCTCCCTGCGGTGGGCGAAGTAGCGGGTCGCGCCGTGGGCGCGGGCCAGCGCCCGTACGGCCTCCAGATAGCGCTCGCCGTCCACGACCCCGGTCTCCACCAGGGACGTGCCCACCAGATCGGCACCCCTGGTGACGCGGGGCGGGCCGAACCGGGCGCGGGTCCAGCCGAAGTCGTTCACGGTGACGTCCACGCCCCGCGGGGTCTCCTCGATCGGCATGGCGGAGAAGAGCCGCACCGCCCGCCGCGCGCCCGGGGTGAGCCGGCGCCGGGCCGAGGACGACACCGGGGCGAGGAGCAGGTCCCGCGGCCCGGGCCGGCCGCCCTTGCGGTGCCAGCGGACGAGGCGTTCGCCGCGGGCGAGCTGGCCGGCGAACTCCATGGTCGCGGTGCCGTCGTCGACGACGACCAGTTCACCCGCCCCGGTGATGGTGAGCAGGAGCTGCACGTACCGCGAGAAGGGGTCGCCGAGCACGACCCGGCCGGCCCGGCGGAGCATGCCCGCCAGGCCGCCGATCGTCCGCAGCGGTGCCGCCGGGCCGCCGCGTGCTTCCTCCCAGCGGACCTCGTGGCCCTCCTGCCGGGCCAGTTCGGCCATCCGCCGCAACTGGCCCCGCGTCATCGGGTCGTTCGGGGCCAGCACCACGAGGGTGAGCCCGGCCGGGGATGCCGCGCCGTCTCCGGCAGCCGCCCCGCCCCGCGCCTCCCCCGCGTCCGGGGCGGGCGCGTGCCGGGGGTCCTGGGCGTGCGCGTGCGCCCACTCCAGCACGTTCAGCAGCTGTACCGGGCTCTCGACGAAGGCGAGAGTGCCGGAGGTGCGGGGGCCGGCATTCCCGGCTCGGGGGCTCATCGGCGTGCGACCGTCCCGTCTAGGACCTGTGGGGGGCGAGGGGGGCAGGGGTCAGACCGCGACCGGCTCGCCCGCGGCGTCCGCGATCTCCGTCTCGGCGACCACGCCGGCGACCCGGCGCAGCTTCTTCATCGGGCCGAGCTCGGACTCGTAGACCTTCTTGACGCCGTCGCCGAGGGAGGCCTCGATGGCGCGGATGTCCCGGACCAGGCGGGTCAGGCCCTGCGGCTCGACGGAGGCGGCCTGGTCGGAACCCCACATGGCGCGGTCGAGGGTGATGTGGCGCTCGACGAAGCAGGCACCGAGGGCGACGGCGGCGAGCGTGGTCTGCAGGCCGGTCTCGTGGCCGGAGTAGCCGATCGGGACGTTCGGGAACTCGGCCTGGAGCGTGTTGATCACGCGGAGGTTGAGCTCCTCGGACTTCGCCGGGTAGGTGGAAGTGGCGTGGCAGAGCAGGATGTTCTCGCTGCCGAGCACCTCGACGGCGTGGCGGATCTGCTTCGGGCTCGACATGCCGGTGGAGAGGATGACGGTGCGGCCGGTGGCGCGCAGCTCACGCAGCAGTTCGTCGTCGGTCAGCGAGGCGGAGGCCACCTTGTGGGCGGGAACGTCGAACTTCTCCAGGAAGGCGACGGCCTCGGTGTCCCACGGGGAGGCGAACCAGTCGATGTTCTTCGACGTGCAGTACGCGTCGATCCGGCGGTACTCGTCCTCGCCGAACTCCACGCGGTGACGGTAGTCGATGTACGTCATCCGGCCCCAGGGGGTGTCGCGCTCGATGTCCCACTGGTCGCGCGGGGTGCAGATCTCCGGGGTGCGCTTCTGGAACTTGACCGCGTCGCAGCCGGCCTCGGCGGCGGCGTCGATGAGCTTGAAGGCGTTCTCCAGCTCGCCGTTGTGGTTGATGCCGATCTCGCCGGTCACGTAGACGGGGCGGCCGGGGCCGGCCTCGCGCGAACCGAGCCGGCGGAGGCGGGAATTGGTGCTCATGGCAGAGGTGTCCTTACGTGGTGGGGGAATCGAGAGAGTCGAGCGAGGGTCCGAGAATCCAGCCGGCGATCTCCCGGATCGCGCCGTCGCCACCGGGGACGGTGGTGACCGCGCGTGCGGCGCCGCGTACGACGTCGTGGGCGCTGCCGACCGCCACGGGCCAGCCGACCAGGCCGAAGCACGGGAGGTCGTTGACGTCGTTGCCGGCGTAGAGCACGCGCTCCGGCGCGATGCCCTGCTCCTCGCACCACTGCTTCAGTGCGAGGTCCTTGCGGTCGATGCCGTGCAGGACCGGGATGCGCAGCTTCCGGGCCCGTGCGGCGACGACCGGGTTCACTTCCGTGGACAGGATCAGCATGCGCAGCCCGCTGTCGCGCAGGGCGGCGATGCCGAGTCCGTCTCCGCGGTGCACGGTGACGGACTCCCGTCCATCGGCGTCGATCAGCACCCGGTCGTCGGTCTGGGTGCCGTCGAAGTCCAGTACGACCGCGTCGATGTCGCCGGCGGTCGGGAGCGAACCGGGCCGGTCCGCGTCCAGGAGGGGGACCAGGGCGCGGGCCCGGGCCAGGTCGTGCGGGTCGTCGATCTCCAGCACCCGCGCCGGGTCGGTGCGCACCGGCTCGGTGCGGCCGAAGAAGCGGTGCCGGTGGGTGCGGAAGCCCGCCGCGTCCATCGCGTAGGCGGCGCCGGTCTCCAGCAGGTCCTGGGGGCGGTCCTGGCGGCGGGGCCGGTGGGACGTGTCGTGGTTGACGCCGTACCCGCGGCCGGCCGCGTTCCCGGCCCCCGCTGCGCCTGTGTCCGCCTCGGCGTCTGAGGCCGCGTCGGCGTCCGCGTCCACGGCCGCGTCCCGCCAGATGAAGCCGTGGAAGGGGGCCACCGTCAGCGCCGTGTCCGCGCCGTTCTCGACGACGGCCGCGGCGACGCCGTCCACGTCCTCGCCGGCGATGAAGGGGCTGGTGCACTGCACGAGGAGCACCGCGTCGAGGGGGGCGCCGTGCCGCGCCTCGTAGGCGTCCATGGCGTGCAGGACGGCCGCCTCGGAGGTCGCCGTGTCCCCGGCGATGGCGGCGGGCCGCAGCACCACCCGGGCGCCCGCCTCGCGCGCCGCGGCGGCGATGGCCCGGTCGTCGGTGGAGACGACGACGTCGGTGACGAGCCGGGCGGACCGGCACGCGCGCACGGCGCGGGCCACCAGCGGTACGCCGCCGACGGGGGCGAGGTTCTTGGCGGGCACGCCCTTGGAGCCGCCGCGCGCGGGGATCACCGCGAGCACGCGGCGTACCGAAGTGCCGGGCCCCGCTGTCGGGTCGGGCATGGGCTGTACTCCTTGGATTTCTCGGGCCTCTCGGGCTCCTGGGAACGGACCGCGGGAGCGGGGGCGGCTCACAGCTCCCCCATCCGCCGGATCACGGGCGCGACGCGCTGCACGCCGTGCCGGTAGGCCCCGCGGGCGGCGCGGCGCACGATCTGCCGGACCGGTCCCGGGTCCTGGTCGGCGGCCGGGGCTCCCGGCAGCGGGGTGCCGTCGGGGCCGAGGTGGTGGCGGGCGAGGACGCCGGGCAGGTAGCCGGGCGCGGTGCCGGGCGTGTAGTAGGGGGTCAGCGGGGGCAGGCCGCCGGGCCGGTCGAGCAGCGCGGTGACGCGTTCGCGGGCCGCGTCGAAGGCGGTGGCGTAGGAGCCGTCGGCGGCGACGCCCTGCCGGGCCACCCACTCCTCGTCGGGCACGGGCAGGTGACCGGCGTCGAGCCGGTCCCAGGAGGCGAGGCAGCCGGAGCCCGCGAAGTGGTGGTTGCCGAGGCTTTCGCGGACGCCCAGGTCGGTCAGTACGACGGTCGGAATGCGCCGGTGCAGCGCTTCCAGGGCGGCCGTGGAGCTGACGGTGACCAGCAGGTCGGTCCGGTCGAGCACCTCGCCCATGTGGCCGTACACGAGACGGAAGTTGGCGGGCGGGTCGAGGCGCTGCACCAGTTTCTGGTACGGCAGCTCCTCGATGTGCGTGGTGTGCTCGCCGGGCCGGGAGCGCAGCTTGAGCAGGACGTCGCGCCCCGGGTGCCGGCGGGCGTGCTGGATGAGCCGGTCCAGCAGGTACGTACGGTCCTTGCGGCTCTCCGGGACGGAGGGCTGCGCGGCGAAGACGACGGTGTACGGCTCGTGCTCGCCGGTGTAGGGGGCGCCGCCGAGGAAGGGCAGGGCGACCTCGGTGACGGCGGAGGCGTCGGCGCCGACTCCCTCGTACACGGCGCGGAAACGGTCCGCGTCCGCACGGGAGTTGGCGAGGACGAGGTCCGCGCCGTGCCGCAGCAGCAGCCCGTCGGTGAGTTTCTCGTAGACGACGCCGACGTAGCCGGTGACGACGGCGGGCCGCGACGTACGGTCCTCCCAGACGCGCCCGAGGCCGTGCAGCATGGCCTGCACGCCGCCGCCGACCAGAGCGAGGACGAGGACGTCGTACGGCTCGTCGGCCATGGTCCGCAGGAACTCGACTGCGGTCACCTCGCGCAGGGAGCCGGCGCGGACGCCGACCTCCCGGAGCTGACGGGGGGTCGGGGTGGCGCGTCCGCGCAGCAGGTAGCCGTCCAGCACGGCGTCACCGCCGCCCGCCGGGGACGGGGCGATACGGCGCGCGGTGAGCGCACCCCATTTCCACCGGGTGTCGGAATCGGCGAGGACGGCGATCCTCGGGCCCCTGGAGCCCGTCGTCCTGCTGGGCTTACTTACTGGCGTACTTGCTGGCGTACTTGCTGGCGTACTTGCTGGCGTACTTGCTGGCGTACTTGCTGGCACGTCGAGGACGCTAGGAAGCGATTCCGAGTAACCGCCCAACCGGAATGCAACAAACGGTTAACAGCACACCGCCGAATGGCGAATCCACTCGGGGCCGGCCCGGAAACGCGCTCGCTTCACGGCTTCGCCACGCGTCGTTCACCCGGCATCAAGGTGCGGGTAAAGACGGATGCCCGGCCGCCGCCTAACGTCACGGACGTGCTCAAGCTCTCCGTCATCGTGCCGTTCTACAACGTGCGGCAATACGCCCCCGACACCCTGAGAAGCCTGCGCGCGAACGCGCGTGACGACTTCGAATTCATCCTCGTCGACGACTGCTCGACCGACGGGACCCCCGGCATTCTCGCCCGCGCGGAACGCGAGCTGCCGGGCGCGGTGCTGGTCCGACACGAGCGGAACGGGGGTCTGGCGACCGCCCGCAACACCGGTATCGACCGGGCGCGCGGCGCGTACCTGACCTTCCTGGACGGCGACGACTGGCTGGCGCCCGGCTACCTCGCCCGGCTGGTCGGCGCCGTCGAGGACCTGGGCTGCGACTTCGTCCGCGCCGACCACGTGCAGTGCACCGGGCGCGCCCGCGCCGTGCACCGGGTGCCGCACGGCAGGCGGAACGTGGTGCAGAACCCGCGCGAGGCGATCCTGCCCGCCCACCGCTCCGCGTCCGTCGACTACGCGTACGCGTGGGCGGGCATCTACCACCGCCGGCTGGCCGACCGCGGCCTGCTGCACTTCACCGACGGGCTGCGCACGGCCGAGGACCGGCCGTGGATCTGGAAGCTGCACCGGCAGGCCGAGTCCTTCGCGGTGACGGGCCTCCTCGGCGTCTTCTACCGGCGCGGGGTGGCCTCGTCGCTGACGCAGATCGGGGACGCCCGGCAGCTCGACTTCATCCGCGCGTTCGACCAGGTGGTCGCCGAGACGGCCGAGGACCCGGAGGCGGAGAAACTGCTCCCGAAGGCCGTCCGCACGTACTGCGCGATCATCGCGCACCATCTCGGATCCATCGGAAGGTTCGAGCCTGCCGTGGCCCGGAAACTGAAGGCGATGAGTACGGCCGCGCTGCGCCGCATGCCGCAGGACGCGCTCGACGAGGTGCTCCGCACGATGGACGCCGAGCGCGCCACGCGGCTGCGGCGGCTGCGCCGCCGTCCGGTGCCGGCCGCGGAGGTGGCGGCGTGACCACGCAGATCTTCATGGCGTCCACGCTGTACGGCACGGCGACGTTGGCCGCCGCCCTGGACTCCGGCTGCTTCGACGCGGCCGACCGGCGGATCCTGCTGGTGTCCAACAACACGGCCACGCCGGAGACGACGCCCGCCGTGGACGGGATGCCGGGCTTCGAGCGACTGCGCAACCGGTTCGACGACGTCGTGTCGTGGAACGCGGCCGTCTTCCCCTTCCACCCCGGCGGCTGGCAGCCGCGCGTCGAGGACGCCCCCGTGTGGGAGCGGTATCTGCGGCTCGCCTGGGACCTCGGGGACGACGACGTGGCGCTGGCCGTGGAGTCCCTCCAGGTGCATCCGGCGCTCGGCGTGGCGCAGATGTTCCCGGACGCGCCCCTGACCGTCTACGCCGACGGTCTGATGAGCTACGGCCCGACCCGCAACAGGCTCGACCCGCTGGTCGGCACGCGCGTGGAGCGACTGCTGCACCTGGACCTGGTCCCGGGTCTGCGGCCGCTGCTGCTCACCGAGTTCGGCGTACGGCCGGAGACCGTGCCGACGGCCGCGTTCACCAGGGTGCTCGCCGAGCTGGCCGACACCGGTGCCGGCCTGCCGGACGTCGAGGAGCCGGCGCTGCTGCTCGGGCAGTACCTGTCCGCGCTGGGCATCCTCTCCGCCGACGAGGAGGAGGCGCTGCACGTACGGATGCTGCGGGGCGTCGTCGAACGGGGCCACACGCGCGTGGTGTTCAAGCCGCACCCCTCGGCCCCGGCACGTTTCGCCGGCCGTCTGGAGGAGGAGGCGGAGCAGCTCGGCGCCGGTCTCACGGTGCTGGACACGCCGGTCCTCGCGGAGGTGCTGTACCAGCGGATGCGCCCCGCGCTGGTCGTGGGCTGCTTCTCCACGGGCCTGCTCACCGCCTCGGCGCTGTACGGCCTGCCGGTCGCCCGGACCGGCACGCAGACCCTTCTGGAGCGGCTGACGCCGTACGAGAACAGCAACCGCGTGCCGGTGACGATCGTCGACGCGCTGCTGCCCGACCTGACCGAAACCGGGGCGGTCGCCACCCTGGGCGGCGTCCCGGAGACCGAGGCGCTGTCCTCGCTGGTGCGGGCGGTCGGCTTCGCGATGCAGCCGAAGATCCTGCCGGAACTGCGCACGGACGCCGAGGAATACCTGCGGACGCACCTCGGCTCCCGCACCCGGCGGTACTTCAAGAGGAAACGCCTCACCGCGCTCGCCCTGCCGGGCGGCCTGCCCGGACGGCTGGCCCTTTTGCCGCGCAGTCCGGCGGTACGCCGCGCGGTAGGAAAAGCCCGCAGTCTGAAACGGTCGGCACGGCGCTGAAGCGGAATACGGAGCGTGTTTCACGAGGACGGAATCCCGGGGACTCGCGGGAGGGGAAGAAAAGACCTCCGGGTGAACGCGCCGGAACCACCCGCCCCATCATCCGGAACACGGCCGGACGGCGCCGGAATACAGAAAGCGACGTACTGACGCACCCCCAGGAGGAATGTCCCTTGACCAGCGCCGCCGTCCGCCCGTCCGTGAACATTCCGGTGGGCCGGGGGCGGACCCGGCCGCCCCGCGGGAACCGGCTGCGTGCCCTGGACGGGCTGCGGCTGGTCGCCGCGCTGATGGTGGCGGCGTACCACTACGGGGGCCGGGGCGGTGAGGTCGCCGACGCCTGGGGCAGCTCGCCGGCACGGCAGTTCCCGACGCTGCACGAGTTCTTCGCCTACGGCTGTCTCGGCGTGCAGGTGTTCTTCGTGATCAGCGGCTTCGTGATCTGCATGAGCGGCTGGGGCCGCCCGCTGACGTCGTTCTTCGCGTCCCGCGCCTCCCGGCTGCTGCCCGCGTACTGGGTGGCGGTGGTCCTGGTGACGGCGGTGTTCGCGCTGCCGGTCGTCGCCTACGAGGCGCTCTCCCCGAGCGACGCCCTGGTGAACCTCACGATGCTTCAGCAGCCGCTGGGCGTGGACCGGGTGCTCGGGGTGTGCTGGACGCTGTGGGCGGAGGTGCGGTTCTACGCGCTGTTCGCCCTGTGCGTCGTCCTGCCGGGGGCGAGCAGGCGGCGCGTGATCATGTTCTGCGCGGTCTGGACCCTGGCCGCGGTCGTCACGGAGGCCGCGGACGAACCGCTCCTCGACCTGATCCTGATGCCGGAGCACGCGCCGCTGTTCATCGGGGGCATCGGCCTCTACCTGGTGCACCGCGACCGGCGGGACGCCTACGCGTGGGGCATCGTGGGCGTGAGCTGGCTGATCGCCCAGCACTACGCGGTGGAGAAGCTGTGGCACGCCCCGGACGCGGGCGGTTTCTCGTACCGGTCCTCACTGGGGATCGCCGCTGTGGTGACGTTCGGCTTCGTGGCGGTCGCGGCGGTCGCGCTGGGTTGGCTGCACTGGGCGAACTGGCGCCTGCTGACCGTCGCCGGGGGGCTCACCTACCCGTTCTACCTGGTGCACGAGCATCTCGGCTGGGTGGTGATCCACGCGCTGCACCGCGGCCTGGGCCTGTCGTCGGGGGTGACGTTCGCGCTGACGGTGGCGGCGATGCTGTTGCTGGCCCGGCTGCTCAACCGCTTCGTCGAGGAACCGCTCACCCCGCGCCTGCGCGCAGCACTGGCCAAGCCGCCGAACCGGCCGGGCTGTTCACGTGAGGTTCGGCCCGGCGCCGGTTCACGCACCGCCGGTTGAGCACGGGCACGCCACGGCCGACGCGCCGTGCCCCCCACCCTGCCCCCCACCCTGCTGGCGCTGGGCGTCCCGGCACCCGGCGACATCGCGGTGCCGGTGGTCGGGGGCACGGCCCACGAGCCGTACGGCACGGGCCTGTTCCTGGTGCGTTCCGACGGCCACATGGGCTGGGCGGGCGACCCGGCGGCCGGGGCGGCCGAGTACCTCGCCCGCTTCGCCAGCCGGTGGTGAGCCTCCCGTTCGGCTACGAACTCGCCAGCGAGAGCTTCACCGCGAAGCCCAGGAACAGCGCCCCCGCCGCCGAGGTCGCCCCGGCCGTCAGCCGCCTGCGGCGGCGGAAGGCGGAGGCCAGCCTGGTGCCGCCGAATATCAGCGCGGTGAGGTAGAGGAAGCTGGCGATCTGGGCCAGGACGCCGAGGACGACGAAGGACAGGGCCGGGTGGGCGTAGGCCGGGTCGACGAACTGCACGAAGAAGGCGACGAAGAACAGGATCGCCTTCGGGTTGAAGATGCTGACCAGCAGGGCCCGCCGGAAGGGCCGCTCGTCGGGGCCGGCGGGCTGCGCCTCCCGCGCCCCGGGCCGCTCTCCCCGCGTCCGCCACATACCCCGGGCGGCCCGCAGCATCCCCACCGCGAGCCAGGTCAGATACCCGGCCCCGGCGTACTTCACGATCCCGAACAGCACGGCGTTGGCCTGCAGCAGCGACGCGACGCCGGCCGCCGACAGGGTCATCAGCACGGTGTCGCCGCACCACACGCCGGCCGCGGCGGTGTAGCCCGCCCGCACCCCGCGCCGGGCGGCGACGGACAGCACGTAGAGCGAGTTGGGACCGGGCAGCAGGACGATGAGGATCAGGCCTGCCAGGTAGGTGGGGAGATCGATGACGCCGAACATGGACAGGAGTGTCGCACGCGCCTACGACACCCCGGACCGGCGCCCGTCGGGACCCGCATCCGTCGGGACCGGCGCCCGTCGGGCCCCCGGCCGGGACGGCCTCAGACGGGACCGGCCCCCGTCAGAACGCGTCCGACGGCACGTAGGTCCCCCAGACCTCCCGCAGCGCGTTGCACACCTCGCCCACCGTCGCGCGGGCGCGCAGCGCGTCCTTCATCGGATAGAGGACGTTGTCCTCGCACTCGGCGGCCTTCTTCAGGGCCGTCAGCGCCACGTCCACCGCGTGCTGGTCGCGCTCGGCGCGCAGCCTGGCGAGACGTTCCGCCTGCTGGGCCTCGATGGCCGGGTCGACGCGCAGGGGCTCGTAGGGCTCCTCCTCGTCGAGCTGGAAGCGGTTGACGCCGACGACGACCCGTTCGCCGGAGTCGGTCTCCTGGGCGATGCGGTAGGCGCTGCGCTCGATCTCGCTCTTCTGGAAGCCGCGCTCGATCGCGTTGACCGCGCCGCCCATCTCCTCGACTTTGGCCATCAGCTCCAGCGCAGCGGCCTCGACGTCGTCGGTCATCCTCTCCACGACGTAGGAACCGGCGAACGGGTCGACCGTCGCCGTCACGTCCGTCTCGTAGGCGAGAACCTGCTGGGTGCGCAGTGCCAGGCGGGCGGACTTGTCCGTGGGGAGCGCGATGGCCTCGTCGAAGGAGTTGGTGTGCAGGGACTGCGTGCCGCCGAGGACCGCGCCCAGGCCCTGCACGGCGACGCGCACGAGGTTGACCTCGGGCTGCTGGGCCGTCAGCTGGACGCCCGCCGTCTGCGTGTGGAAGCGCAGCATCAGCGACTTCGGGTTCTCCGCGCCGAACTCCTCGCGCATCACCCGCGCCCAGATGCGGCGCGCGGCACGGAACTTGGCGACCTCCTCCAGGATCGTCGTACGGGCGACGAAGAAGAAGGACAGCCGGGGTGCGAAGTCGTCGACGTCCATGCCCGCGGCGACGGCCGTGCGGACGTACTCGATGCCGTCGGCGAGGGTGAACGCGATCTCCTGTGCGGGGCTCGCCCCCGCCTCGGCCATGTGGTAGCCGGAGATCGAGATCGTGTTCCACTTCGGGATCTCGGCCTTGCAGTACTTGAAGATGTCGGCGATCAGGCGCAGGGACGGCTTGGGCGGGAAGATGTACGTCCCGCGCGCGATGTACTCCTTCAGCACGTCGTTCTGGATCGTGCCGGTGAGCCTGTCGGCACCGACGCCCTGCTCCTCGGCGACCAGTTGGTAGAGGAGCAGCAGCAGCGCGGCGGGGGCGTTGATCGTCATCGACGTGGAGACCTTGTCCAGCGGGATGCCGCCGAACAGCACCCGCATGTCGTCGATCGAGTCGATGGCGACGCCGACCTTGCCGACCTCGCCGGAGGCGATGGGGGCGTCGGAGTCGTGACCCATCTGGGTGGGCAGGTCGAAGGCGACCGACAGGCCCATCGTGCCGTTGGCGATCAGCTGCTTGTAGCGGGCGTTGGACTCGGTCGCGGTGCCGAAACCGGCGTACTGCCGCATGGTCCAGGGGCGGCCCGTGTACATGGACGGGTACACGCCCCGGGTGAAGGGATACCCGCCCGGCTCGCCCAGCTTCTCCGCCGGGTCCCAGCCCTCAAGGGTGTCCGGCCCGTAGACCGGCTCGATGGGCAGTCCGGACTCCGACTCGCGCGCCATGGTGTTGATGCCTCCCGCTGAGCGTTGTTTCGGGTCACCCGCCGGCTACTTGCCGGTAAGACGCCCTTTCGACGGACTGTAGCGGCGCCCGTGCAGCCCGTGGAGGGGCGCCCGCTGGGACCTTCCTCACAGCCATCTTGCGGTACCGGTCACACCCGTGTCGCGTTGTTCAGGGCCGTCGTGTCCGGGGAACATCCCAGTGACGCCGGGACCCGCCCGGCACATCGTGTGACGTGGGGGGCCGCAGTGCGGACCAAGGGCATGAGCAGGGGCGTCGCGGCGCTGGCGGCACTGGCCGCGGTGGGCGGCGGGTGCGTACTCGGCGGATGCAGGGTGGAGCCGGCCGCCGGGCCGGGCGGGCAGGGCGCCCCGACACGCGTCGGACTCCCGAGCGGTACTCCGTCCGCCCGCGACTCCGGCCCCGGCGCCCCGCGAGACGATCCCAAGCCCGCGTCGCCGCCCGCGTCGCGGCCCCCCTCGCAGCGGCCCGCTCCGGTGCTGTGGTCGCGGGGCGACAGCGGTCCGGACGTCCGCGAACTCCAGGCCCGGCTGCGCCAGGTGGCCTGGCTGTACGACGGCCCGACCGGGACGTACGGCGACCTCACCGAGCGTGCCGTACGGGGCTTCCAGGGCAAGCGCGGCCTGCCGCGGACCGGCGCGACGGACCGGGTCACCTGGCAGCGGCTGCTCGGGATGACGCACGAGCCGGGCAAGTGGGAGCTGTATCTGATGGGCGGGCAGCCGGCCGACGCGCCGGACCCGCGCTGTCTGACCGGCCGCGTGCTGTGCATCAGCAAGGCCAGCCGGACGCTGCGCTGGATGATCGACGGGCGGACCGTGTCCACGACGGAGGTGCGGTTCGGTGCCAAGGGCACCCCGACCCGCGAGGGCACCTTCCGGGTGTACTGGAAGTCCCGCCACCACTGGTCGACGCTCTACGACTCCCCGATGCCGTACGCGATGTTCTTCAGCGGCGGCCAGGCCGTGCACTTCTCCGCGGACTTCGCCGCCCGCGGCTACGCCGGTGCCTCGCACGGCTGCGTCAACGTCCGGGACGAGGCGGCGATCGCCGCGCTGTACGCGCAGGTGAGGAACGGGGACAAGGTCGTCCTCCACTGGTGAGGTGGGAGTGAGGCGCGGGCGGGACCGGGGGAACGGATCCCGCCCGCGCAAGGTGCACGAGCCGTGGGTACGGGGGGAACCCCGGCTCCGTGCAACGGCCGATGACCAGTCGGCTCACTCAGTACTGCGCAGGGGCGGCCGAAAGTGTCACACCTTTGGCGCAGAAAAATCCATTGACCGCGAAACAGCAGGTCAGGACCGGCATCGTGCTCACAGGGTGGTGCTGGGCGCGGGGGTCTCCGAGGCGGTCGCCCCGGGCGTCGGGGCGGGTTCGGCCGACTGGGCCGCCGCGCTGTCCGTACGGTCGCCTCCGTCCGAGCCCTCACCGGCGTCGTCCTGGGTACCGCTCCGGTCGTCCTGGTCGCCCCGGTCGCTCTCGTCGTCCTGGTCGCCTTGGCCGCCCTGGTCGTCCTGGTCGTCCTGGTCGCCCTGGCCACCCTGGTCGCCCTGGTCGCCCTGGCCACCCGGGCGGCCCTCGTTCCCGGGGCCGCCCGGCTCGTCGTGGTGCTTGCCCTGCCCGGGCTCGCCCGGGCCGGTGCCGCCTCGGTCGTCGCCGTCCGCGGCACCGTCGTCCCCGCCGGCCAGGACGCCCTCGCAGTACTTCCCCACCAGCGACGCGCCGCCCGCCGCGCGTTTCAACTCCCGCTTGCGGTCGGCGCCGAGCTTCTTGCCGTCGCGCAGGTCGCGGCAGGCGGACGCGATCCGCTCGGCGGTGGACCCCTGCTCCGTCCCCGGGGACGCCGGGTCCTGACCGGTGCCGTCACCGTCGGCCTTGTCGCGGCCCTTGCCGTCCGTCGCGCCCGGGGAGTTCCCGGGGGTCTCGTCCGCGCGCGCGGAGCCGTCCGGCGCGGGCGTGATCAGCGGCTTCGTGGTCTCGGCCGCCGACACCGACGCCGCGGGTTCCGGTTCGTTCGTGGGGAACGGCGACGGCAGCACTCCGGTGCCCGCCGCGACGGCCACACCGCCGAGCATGCCGGCGGCCAGCGCCGCGGCCAGACCGAACCGCGCGGGCCTCCCCCAGCGTCGGCGGTCCTGCCGGGCACGGCGGCCGAGGCGCACCACACCGATGTCCCCGGACGGGGCCCCGGCGTGCCCGCCCGCGGCGGCGAGCGTCGCGCCCCGCTCCGCGTGCACCTTGCGGAAAGCGGCCATCGCGGCGGCCTCGCCGGGGAGTTCGTCGCTGGTCGGCGGGGGTGGCGCGGCCAGCGCGCCCAGGGTTTCGGCAAGCTGCTCGACCTGCTCGCGGGCGGCGGCGTCGACAGCTTCGAGGGGCTCTCCGCTCAGCAAACGCTCCGCCGTTTCGCGGTCCAGCCACCTGTACTGCTCGTCGGCCATCACATGTCCTTCTGCGTCCGCGCGCGCGTATCCGTCACACCGGCCGACGTCACCGGGCGACCGCGCGGTCGTCGCTGGGGCGGCAGGGCATCGAGTCCGCCGGCTGATTCCGGATCGCCGGCGAGGAGTTCCGCGAGCCTCTTCAGGCCGCGGTGCGCCGCCGTACGGACGGCGCCGGGCCGCTTGCCGAGCGTCTCGGCCGCGGACTTGGCGTCGAGGCCCACGACCACCCGCAGCACGACCGCCTCCGCCTGGTCCTGGGGCAACTGGGCGATGAGGGAGAACGCCCTGTCGGTGGACAGTGACTCCATGGCGTCGCCCGCGGTGTCCGAGTCGGCGGCCCGCCCGGTCAGTACGGTCTCGTCGCCGCCCACGGAGGGGCGACGGCCGCGCATCCGGATGTGGTCCAGGGCGCGGTTGCGGGCGATGCGCGCGGCCCAGCCGCGGAACCGGTCGCCGTCGCCGCTGAACCTGTCCAGGTCGCGGGCGATCTGCAGCCAGGCCTCGGACGCGACGTCCTCGGCGTCCGGGTCGCCCACGAGTGTCCGCACGTACCCGAGCAGCCGCGGGTGCACGGCGCGGTACACAGTCCGGAAGGCGATCTCGTCCCCGTCCTGTGCCGCGTGCACCGCGGCGGTCAGTTCCGCGTCGTCCCCCAGCACCGCGCCCCTCTTGCGCCCGGCCGGTGCCGCTCTCGCGGACCGGGTTCTCGCCGTCGTGGTTCCTCGATCAATGGTTGCGGTTCAAGTTCGCAGGTGGTGGCGGTGGTCGCCCGCCTCCGCACCGGCGCGAACGGCACGTTACGGCCTGCACGCGTCCCCCGTCCATGCCGGTACGGGGTGCAACCAACCTGTGACGCAGAGGGTGTGACAGAAAACGCACCCACGACGCTGTAGGGAGTACGGGCCGCCGCGCGGCCCGTGCCGCGCGACGGCCGGGGCCTCTCCTGTGGGGGGTGGCGGCCCCGGTCGTCTTCGCGGTTCACCGCCTCTGACCTGGGGCTTTGCGCGGATTTCGTGACCAGCGCGACCAGCGCGTGACCAGCGGGCCAGACGCCTCGTGTGATCCGTCGGCCGAGTACGTCGCCGCCCTCGCCGCCGAGTACGTCGGCCTGTAGCGCCGCCGGATGATCGATGGCGGATGGGTCGTCGACGAGGGCGCGATCTGCGACATGTAGGCCGAGGGGCAGCACGTCGTCGCCAAACTCCCCGACATGTGCCCGTACTGGTTGAGGTGCGATTACGGCACCACGAACCCGTTCTCCGCAATCCTGCTCGGCGAGGGCGTCGACGACCGGCTGTACGTCGCCGCCGAGTGGCGCTACGAATCCCGCGCCGCGCACCGCAGATGACCGACGCGCAATACAGCGCTGCCGTCCGGGCGTGGCTCGACGACCTCGACATCGACCCCGAGGGGACGTTCGTCGACCCGAGCGCGAAGTCGTTCTCAACGCAGTTGTGGCAGGACAGACACCCCGGCCTCGCGCGTGCTTCGAACGAGGTCGACGACGGCATCCGCAGCGTGTCGAGCCTGCTCACCGCTGGCTGGCTGCTCGTATACGAATCGAGCGAGGGCCTGCTCGCCGAACTACCCGGTTACGGTTGGAACCCGTAAGCCACCGAGCGCGGCGAGGACGCCCCGTTGAAGGTGGACGATCACTCAGCCGACGTCTTGCGCTACGCCGTGCACAGCACCGCCCACGAGTGGCGCCATCTACTCACCACTCCTTGCGATCCGTCGGGATCACGATCTCCCGGCCCGCGCGCGCGTCGCGTAGTACCTTCCAACGCTGAGCCCAGCAGTAAGCAGAGAACGAGAAAAGCGCCACCCATGGCAAGGCCGGTTTGATAGAGACCATTCCGAACAGCCAGGGCACCCCGACCAAGGCGACTGTCCCACCTGTAACGATGAGGGATACGGCAGCCAGGCGCATCCTTAGCCGTACAAATGTCAGGTAGTCCTCGAAAATCCGCTGCTCTCCCTCAGCCCTCCTCCGTCGTGCGTCTCTCTCCCGCCTTCGCTCTGCCTCCTCCCTGTCTAGGATGCGGCGTTGGCGCTCTTCCCAGCGACGCTGTGTCTCCGTCATCGGCAAAGCAGGCGAGTTGAACACGACGTCGCCGTGGATGGATCCCGACTGCACCACGCCCCCGTTGACGTTTCCGCTCAACTCGTTCCGCCTAGACGGCTGTTCGCTCATGCGCCGGAAGATACGCGCTGATCAAACAAGATCACCATTGCTGGGTGGCGATGTCACAACCCGTGGATAGCACTTCGTGGCCACCTCGGACGAGGGCCGACGACCGCTCCGCCGACACGCTGCGGCATATCGTTAAACGGTGCACGTGTGGCACCGCTCTCTCATGACACCACACTGGGCCCGACCTTCACCCCTGAGCAGGAGGTGTACCGAAGTTGAGGGAACCCACAGTGCCAGCCTGAACCACCGTGCCGTGCTGCACGCCTCCACTGATCGAGTTATGGACAGCCACTACCTGCCGATCACTGGAGGCGGGCGCCAATTCGGCAAGGACTTGACGCAGTTCGGCAGCAGCACTCGGACTGGCCAACAAGGCGCGCCGCAACCGCGTGCGCCACTCCGCCTCGACGTCCGAGGCGGTCTGCTCGTGGCCGGCCTCCATCGCCGAGGTCAGCTCTACGCGCGAAGCCTCCAGCTCTCCCTCGATCACGCCTTCCTCACCGCCACGGCGTGAGAAGAACGAGACGATGCGATCACGAGCTTGTGCCCACGAGTCCGCCGCCATCTGCTGAACGAACGTTGTAGCGCCTGCGGCAGCGAGTGCCGTCAACTCCGCGTCCATCAAAGCCCCTTCGCGGCAGGTGAAACGGCCACCGTATTCCCTGATGCTCGATGAACCGAGCACCGACGCCTTGTGGTACGCCGTGCACTCCAATCGCCCGAGCGACGGCACCTGCTCACCAGTACAACCGGGAACGCGGGACCTTGATCGTCTTTCTTGCGTTCCACCTCCTGATAATCAATGTGGCCCGTACCCAACCGATGACAGAGGCGGCCCCCAGCAGCAACGCAGCGAGGGCGCCCATCTGTTGGCGTCCAGGCAACACCCATCCATGCATCTGTTCCCATACGACCGCAGCTCCTGCGAGCAGCAGGAACAGGACCGAAGTACGTCGGCGCCAGCGCATAACGGTCACGTATTGCTGGGCCCGGCGGTGACCCACCGCAGCTTGGGCAGCCTCGGCGGCCGCGATTCTCTGCTGTCGCTGCGCCCAATGACGCTGTGCTTCTTGCACCTCGGGACTGATGGGGGCCCCACCGAACACTACGTCGCCGTGGATAGCTCCCGCCTGCACGACGTTCCCCCCGACATGGCCACTCAACTCGTTGCGCGTGCCCGGCTGTTCGCTCAAGAGCGGAAGATACGCCAGGCGTTCGAATGATCACCATCGGAGGAACCATGCCCCTGCCGGAGACCGGCGCCGCCCCCACGACGCTCACACCACTCACACCACGCAGCCGGGCGTCGAACGCGTCATCGTCTGCGTGCCGGTGAGCGGGAACCTCACCTTCTGTAAAGGGTGGCCAGATCAACTAGGAGGAGGTCGTCACGGCGCTCGGCGAGGTCGACCAGATCCGGGTAGAAGCCGTGCAGGGAGTACAGGGCCAGCGTGGCGGCAGCGGTGTCGTACCCCTGGTCTGCGAGCAGGGCACGGATGCGTTCCAGGCGCTCCAGGTCACCGGTCCCCCGGCGGGCGGCGGTCGCCTTGGCCTCGCCCAGCAGCGCGATCCTCGCTCGGGGAGCCTGCGGGCGCTCACCGGCGGCCAGGGCGATGACGTCGACCTCGTGCTTGGTCCGGGCGGCCTGGTCGGCCACCTCGGTGGTGCCGACCGGGCCGGGCAGTCCACTGGCCAACAGGGTGTGGGCATAGCGGCGAGTGAAATCTCGGGCCAGGTCCTCGAAGTGCGGTCCGAGGATCTTGGAGTTGAAGGTCGGGGCAGCCTGCCGCCACACCTGCTCGGCGAAGCCCTGCTCCACGGCGGCGGCCTGCGGGAGGGTGATGAGCTGGTTGAAGCGGATGACGGGGTCGGCGAGGGTGATGACGGGGTGCTTGGAGCGGAGGATGTCCTGTTCCCGTCGGATGTAGCCGGTGGATTCCAGCACTCCGAGCGGGTGGGCGACGGCGTTGCGCGGACGCTCCAAGGCAGCGCCGATCTTGCTGGGTGTGGTGGCTCCGTTCGCGATCGCGGTGAGGATGTCGTAGTACAGCGTGTGCTGCGTGATCCTCGGGTCCTCGCGCAGCAGGTATTCGGTCTCGGTGCGGGAGTACACCGCCCGCCCCGGGTCGAGCAGCGTCCGGGTAAGCCAGGCGTCGAAGCCGTCGTCCGGATGCGGACGGGCAGCCACCGGCCGGTAGCCGGGGGCCCCGCCGAGGACCGCGTGCACTTTCAGCGCGGTCAGCGGGTCGGCGATCTGCCAGAAGTCCCGGCTGTCCCGGTAGTCGAAGGCCCCCAGCCGTAGATCGACCACGGCGCGTCCCCGCAGCGGCTTGGTCCCCGAGAGCAGTTCGTGCATGACACTCATCGCCGAGCCGCACAGAATCATCCGCGGTCCGGTCCCGACACCGGACGGGGCGCCACGCTGGCGCTCGTCATAGAGTTGCTGCAACAGACCCGGGATCTCGGGCGAGTGCTGGAGCAGATACGGCAACTCGTCGATCACCAGCAGCGGATACGCCGAGCGGGCCGTCACATCAAGGGCGTTGGACAACACGTCACGCCAGTCGGTCAGGCGCAGACTGCCCGGCCTCAGACCGGCATGCGCGGCGACCGCGTCACTGAATCGCTGGATCGCAGGCAGCCGCCCCTCCTCCCGGACCGCTGTCACGTACAGGCCGCCGACCTGCTCGGACAGGGCCTGCAGAAGGTACGACTTCCCGTGCCGCCGCCGCCCGGACACGATCCCGAGCCGCATCGCCGGATCCGGATCGGTGAGGAACTCCGCGAGCAGACCCCACTCCCGGTCCCGGTCGACCACGTCGTCCGGCTTAGCCAGCGGACTCTTCTTCACTCGCCCTCCCACACCTCGACCACGACGGAAGACGTCTAAGTCTACTCCGACAAGTTGCGTCGTACTGGAATTCACCCCATAGCCCGAACGAAGCCAAAGCGACGTGGCGCCCTGCGGGCCGTCCCGACGGCCCGCAGGGGCTGACCCGACGGTTGGACACGTGACCAGCGCGTGACCAGTAGCCGTCAGGAACAGCCAGAAACACCCAGATCGAGGCCGAGCTAGACGGGAAACGGGAACCTGCACCGAGACAGCAAAACGCCTGGTCAGAGGCCCTCTGCGGCTCAATCAAGCCAGGAGTGGCGGCCCCGGCCGTTGCCTTGGCAGCCTGCCCTCCGGGCCCTGCGGCACCGTGGGGTCCCACGGCGCGCGAGCGGGCCCACGGCCCGCCTCCGCGGACGCGCTCACCGGCTCTCCCGCGGGTCCCGTCCGCCGTGCCCCGCCTCCGGCGGCCTGACGCCGACGCCGAGCCCTCCGCTCTTCGGGCATGGCCGTCCGCCGGGAGGGTCTTCCGCCTGCCACCGGCGCTCCATCCGGCCGGGTGAATCCCCCCGTTCCCTGCGCTGCCCCGGCTCCGTGTGGCCGCTACCTGCTCGCGGCGCCGTCCCTGTCCAGGTCCGGCCGGGTGACCGCCGTGCCCAGGACGTCCTCCGTGACACTCTCCAGGTCCGGGACCGGCGGCGTGTCCAGGTGTCCGGCGATCGGGCCCGCCGTGGTGTGTGCCGTGGGCAGCGCCGGTACGTCCGGGGTGGGCACGGCCGGTATGTCCGGGACGTCGGGAGCGTCGGACCGGCCCGGTGTGGCGGCCCCGCCCTCGCCGCGGCCCTCTCCCAGTCTGCGCGCGCAGTACCCGTCGACCTTCTTTTCGCTGCCCGCCGCGTCGACGAGCCACCGCCAGGCCGTCGCCTCCAGGCTCTCGCCGCGCCCCTTCACTCTCTCGTAGGCCCGGCAACGGGCCTCGGTGTCGCGGGCGGTGCCCGGGCGGTCCCGTTCGGCGGACGCCGAGGGCGGCACGGGGGCGGCGGGGCCGGTGTCCCGCTGCCCGGGGCGGCCCGTCGCCGGGGAGCTCGCCGGGGGTCGTCCGTCGCCGGCGCCCCGCGAGGGGGAGTCCACGGCGCCGATCGCCGCGTACGCGACGCCGCCCAGGGTGAAGCCGGCGAGCAGCACCGACAGAGTCGTCCTGAGGGACCGGGCGCCGCGCAGGCCGCGGGGGCTCCAGTCGTCCCGGCGGCGGGTCCGGGCCTGGTGCGCGCCCGCCTGACGGGCGGCACGGTACGCGTGCACGGCGCGCTGTTCGGCCTCGCCGTCCACGTGGTCCACGCGCAGCGCCGCCGCGAGCAGCGCCTCCAGGCCTGCACCGGGCTCGGAGTTGCCGGGGTGCGCGCGCCGCGGGCCGGGGAGCCCGTCGCCGCTGTGCGGTTCACCCATGTCCGTACCCGCCCTTGCCTGTTCCGGCCGCGCTGCCGCCGGTTCCGTGTATCCGTCCGGGCCCGTCACCGGCCCGTGTCGCACGAACCCCGGTCCGCCCCTTTCCACGGGGGGACCCGCCCTGCCTGTTCAGGCCGCCCGGTTCCGGGTTGGGCCGCCGGTCGCGGCGAAGTTCATGTCGACTCACCCAGCGTGCGGGAAGCCTCATCCGTCACACTCTCCACGCCGAGCTGTTTCGCGAGGCGCTTCAGCCCCCGGTAGGCGGCGGTGCGTACCGCGCCCGGCCGTTTACCCAGGACGCGTGCGGCGGCCGGGCCGTCGAGGCCGATGACCACCCGCAGCAGCACGGCCTCGGCCTGGTCGCGCGGCAGGGAGCGGACCAGCCCCAGGGCGTGCTCGGTCGACATGTTCTCCAGTACCTGCTCGTGTGTGCTGTGCGGGCCGGGCAACTCCAGGACGTCCTGTTCGAGTGTGGTCCCCCGGGGCCGCACCCGGCGGCGGCGGAGGTGGTCAAGCGCCCGGTGCCGGGCGATCGTCGCGGTCCAGCCGCGAAACCCGGCGCCGTCGCCCTTGAACCGCCCGAGGTCGCGGGCGATCTCCAGCCAGGCGTCCGAGGCCACGTCCTCCGCCTCGTCCCCCACGAGACCGCGCAGATAGCCCAGCAGCCCGGGCTGCACGAGCCGGTAGGCGACCGCGAAAGCGGCTTCGTCGCCCTCCTGGGCCCGCGTGACGGCCGCGCCCAATTCCCCGTCGTACGCCTGTGCGCGGCGGGGTTCCCCTCCGTGGCCCAAGAGATGTCCTCGTCCGTACCGAGTGAGTGGCGGTTCCCGTCGTGCGACACGTCCGGCCGTGCCCACGCCCCCACGCTCATCAGCGCCGGACCGCACAGAAGTGTCACAGGTCACCCCTTGTGTCCCGAGCGGCACCTGGTCCGTGGTTCACGGACGGCGCCACCGACGCGTGCGACCTGCCGTGCAGCGTCGGGCAGAAGGTCCGCAGCGAGTCCTCGGGAGGTCCGGCCCGGAAGTGGTCGCGGGCCTCGCGGAGCGGTTTCCGGGCCCGCACGTCCGGCATCGGCATCCCGACCGGCGGGCCGAGGCGGGACCGCCGCCGGCGTCGAGATCCACCCGGTCCGCGCCCGTCCGGCGGACGAGGACCTCGCCGACGTACGCGCCGGGCCCGAACGGCGCGGCGTGCGCGGCCGGAGCCGTCCTGGCGCGGCCCGCCGACGGGGAGGTCCGCTCCCTGACGCCGTGACACCGGCACACGCGGAGGACTGCGGCCGGGGCCCCGGCCCCCGTGGACACCGGCCGCCTGTCCCGGCGTCAGCCGGCCGGCCGCGCCGCCTCCGTCGCGTCCCGGCACAGCAGCCGCAGGGACCCGCCTCCGTCGAAGCAGCGCCGCGCCTCCTCGATCGGGTCCCACAGCCGCCCGTCCGGCGTGCGCACCCAGTGGTCACCGCCCGACGACCACCACTCCCCGTCGGCCTGCCGGGCGATCACCTCTCCGGCGTACGCCCCGAAACCCCGCAGGACCAGGTCCAGCGCGGCGGGCGGCGGTGCCTCCCGCCGGATGCCGTCTATCATCCGGTCGACGCTCCACAGGCTCTGCGCCGAGTAGTCGAGCCTCAGCCGCGCCCCCTCCCGCATCGCCGCCACCGTGTCGGCCGCCCAGCGCCTCGGCTTTGCCGCGGCGGAGGGCCTGGATCCGTGCTGTGTCGTCTCAGTCGTCGCACTCGTCACATGGGTTGCAGCGCAACGCGGCAGCGAAACATCACTGCGTTCCGCGCGGGTTTCCGGGGCCGTACGGGACCTCCCCGGCGATCCCCCGTCCGCCGCACGGCACCACCGGACGGGTCACACGGCATCCCCGCAGGTGGGGTGTGCCGGCCCGCACCACGCGAACGGCGGGACGGCTCCCGCGCGCTGCCGTTCCCGGTCCGCCCCGGCCACGCCCGGCGCCCGCCCGCCGGCTCCGGTGGCGGGCCGTCAGCCCCGTACGCGTGCCCGGCGTGACACCACCGCGCGCAGTACGCGGCGCCCTTCCGTGCACACCTCCAGCGCGGGACGCAGCCCGGCGCCGCCGTGACCGGCGAGGAGTTCGAGGACGGTGATCTGGCGGCGCAGTTCGGCGGCGACCAGCGGCGACATGCCCTCCGTACGGCCCTCGCGGCGTGCCTCGGCCAGGTCCTCGTCGTCGCCGGCGTCGAGCAGCCGGTGGATCTCCAGCGACGCGACCGAGCAGGCGTCGGACCAGGTCCGTACGTCGGCGGCGGCGGTGCGGTCGGCCGGGGCGTGGGCGAGCATGCTGCGGGCCAGCAGCACGGCCTCGTCCTCGGCGTCGTCCTCGCCCTCGGGAGTGCCCGCGAGCTGGTCGCGTGCCTGCTCCAGGCTCATGGACCAGTCCTCGCCGGAGGCGTCGGCGGAGGCATCCGTGAGGCTCATCCACAGCGGGCGCAGCACCTCGTCGTCGCCGCCCAGCAGGGGCACGCACCGATCCAAACAAGCCAGTCCGCTCGCGGCGAGACCGCGTTCGTCGGCCCGTGCGATCAGTTCCACCAGGCTCATCCACGCCTCCCTCTGCGGGGTCCGTCGAGGACTCCACCGGCCTCCACGGCCCTCGCATCGGGCTCCTTGTCGGCAAGGAGCCCGCACTTCCCCCGGCCGCGTGCGACGCCCCAGGAGTCACACGGCGCGGCGCGGGTCCCGGCCGGCGGTCGGAGGAAGATGTTTTCGGCCACAGGGTCGTGGGGCGACGGTGGGTACGTCAAGGAGTCGGGCGCAGGGGGAACTCCGCCGTTCGGGCCACCCCGGCGCGGCGGGGCCGCCGGCCGGGTGCCGACGGGCCGTCAGCCGAGCCGGTCCGCCAGGGACTTGAAAGCGGCCCAGGACAGTTGGGGCCGGCCCGGGTCCCACAGTTTCTGCACGGTCGCCCGCAGGGGCATCCGGATCCCGGACGCGACCTGCTCCTGCGTCTGGGAGTTGGCCAGGTCGCACCAGACGGCGAGGCTGCCGCCGAGGATCTGGTCGTCGTAGCGGGCGGGGACGGCGGTGCTGCCGCGCAGGACGCGCGGCGTCCACTGCTGGTAGATCCGCTCGCCGGTGGGGTAGACGAAGGTCTGCGGTTCGCCGAGGACGTAGTACAGGTACTCGTCGTTGTAGTTGAGGACCTTGCGGCCCGCGCTCAGGTACTCGACGGGCTGCCGGGCGCCGATCTCCTTGCCCGTCCAGTAGGCGACCTGGAGGTTCTCGTCGGCCTTCACGGACGTGCCGGCGAAGAAGCCGTCGTTCCAGGCGCGGGGCGTGCGGTCGTGGGTGCGGACGGTGCCGGCGCGGTCGTTGAGCCAGTCGGTCGCGAGGTCGGCGACGGTTCCGCCGGACCCGTGGGCCTCGCGCGCGGCGGCGGCGAGCTGCGGGTAGGCCGACTCCGGGTCGGACGCGGTCAGCGCCAGGTACTCGTCGGCGCCGAGGTGCCACTGGTTGCCGGGGAACAGCCCCGCGTACTCGTTCAGCAGGTCGTCGACGATGTCCGCGGCCCCGCTCTTGGAGATGTCGAGGGCGCCCCTGGTCGGCACGCCGTTCACATTCCGCAGCTGGAGGCCGGGGTGGGCGGCGATGACCGCGCCGAGGTGGCCGGGTGAGTCGATCTCCGGTACGACCGTGATGTGCCGCTCGGTGGCGAGGGCGACGATCTTCTTCACCTGCGCCTTGGTGAGGTGGTCCCCGGACACGATCTCGGGGTGGCTGTCGGACTCGATGCGGAAGGACTGGTCGTCGGAGAAGTGCAGCCCGAGTTCGTTGAACTTGAGGTCGCCGAGCTCGCGGACCCGGTCCTCGATCCAGTCCGCGGCGAAGTGCTTGCGCGCGATGTCCAGCATGAACCCGCGCCGCGGCTTCGCCGGCTCGTCCCGCACGACGCCCTCCGGTGCCGTCCCGCCGTCGTGCACCTCCTGCTTCAGGGTGCGCGTGCCGTAGAAGACGCCCGCGTCGTCGGGCCCGCTGACGGTGACCCGCCCGCCGCGCACGGTCATGGTGTACGACTCCGGGTTCGCGCCCTCGTCGCCGTTGAGCGCGAGCCGCAGGTCCCCGGCCCGCACGTCGTCCTTCTCACCCGCGTAGCTCATCCCCAGCTCGGAGGCGACGAGCCGGCCCTCGTCGGCCAGGTCGGCGTCGGCGACGACCACGCGGTTGCCCCGCTCGGGGCGCCAGCCGGGGCCGCGCGCCGGGGTGTGGTCGCGCACCGCGGGGATGGTCCGGGGTGCCTTGGACAGCGGGTAGGAGCGCGTGGGGCCGGGGGTGGGCTCGGCCGGCCCGGTCGCGGCGGCGCCCGCGGACCGGTCCCCCGGATCGCCGTCGTCGCCGGAGGCCGCCCAGAGGCCGACGCCCAGACCGGCCACGGCGAGGACTCCGGCGACCGCTGCCGCCGCGACCCGCCGTCGCTCCACTGTTCGCGCCGGTGCCCGGCGCCTGTGCTGGCTCATCGCGCCCACCGTAAGCACGGAACTGTCCCTCGCACGTTCTCAAACTCTCCCGACCGGGTGAAATCCGGGCATCCGTCGGACACGCTGTGACCCTCATGGGTAACGTGGCCGCACATCGCACACATCTTCCCCTGCCGACACACACGCAACGCCCACGAGGACCCACGCTGCCCGCGCACCGTCTCCCGCACCTCTCCGGCCGTGTCGCCCCACCGGCCCCCCCGTGCGGCACCTCTTCCCCACTGGGGCGCTTCAACACGGCGCCGGCCGCCACCGCGCGCCGCGCCCTGCTCACCTGCCTCACGAGCCCCCGCTGGGCCGAGCGCGTCGCGGCGCACCGCCCGTACCCCGACCTGGACGCCCTGCTCGCCGCCGCCGACGAGGCGGCGTACGACCTGGACCCGGCGGACCTCACCCGGGCCCTGGCCGCCGAGCCCCTGCCCGCGCTGCCCGCCGGCACCTACTCCGCCGCACACACCGCCCTCAGCGCCGCCCACGCCGCCTACGAGGCCAGATTCGGACACGCGTTCGTCATCTACCTCGGCGACACGCCCGTCGGCGAAATACCGGACCGTGTCCTGGAAGGCATCCGGTCACGTCTGACGAACGATCCGGAGGAGGAGCGGGTCGTGGCGGCCGACCAGCTTCGCAGACTGGCCGGGAAACGCTTGCGGGACGCAGCCGAGGGCGCGGGGAACCGCGCGGGATGCCACGACGGCACCCCACCCGGCCCATAACCGGACGAGCCACCGTCAAAGCCGCGGCCGGTACCCCGATCGCGTGCCACTTTGATCACACCGCCCGACCCCGGCTGAGCCCGGCGGCGGCGCATCGCTACGATGCTGGGGGCCGGTGGACCGTACCCGGCCTGGCCCGACCGACAGAGAAGCCGGCGCGGCCCCAATCCCCGCTCCCGGAGGAAACTTCCGTGCCGGCTGGAACGCTGTACCGCGGCCGGGAAGGAATGTGGTCCTGGGTGGCTCACCGAGTCACCGGCGTCCTCATCTTCTTCTTCCTGTTCGTCCACGTCCTGGACACCTCACTCGTCCGCGTCTCCCCCGAGGCCTACGACAAGGTCGTGGCCACGTACAAGACGCCGATCGTCGCGCTGCTGGAATACGGCCTCGTCGCCGCCGTCCTCTTCCACGCGCTCAACGGTCTGCGTGTCATCGCCGTCGACTTCTGGTCCAAGGGCCCGCGCTACCAGAAGCAGATGCTGTGGTCCGTCGTCGGCCTGTGGGTCGTGCTGATGCTCGGGGCGATCTACCCCGTCCTCGGCCACGCCGCTCGTGAACTCTTCGGGAGCTGACGCCGATGTCCACCGAAACCACTGTCGCCGGTGTCGGCCCCGTGGAGGGCGCCTCCCTCTACAGCGTCGACAACCCCGCGCCCCTCATCGAGGCCCCGCGCAAGCGCACCAAGAAGACCCCGAAGTCCACGCGGGGCAACTTCGAGCTCTACGGCTGGCTGTTCATGCGGCTGTCCGGCGTCGTGCTCGTCGTCCTGGTCATCGGCCACCTGCTGATCCAGCTCGTGCTGGACGGCGGCGTGTCGAAGATCGGCTTCGCGTTCGTCGCCGGCCGCTGGGCGTCGCCGTTCTGGCAGGTCTGGGACCTGGCGATGCTCTGGCTCGCGATGCTGCACGGCACGAACGGCCTGCGTACGGTCATCAACGACTACGCGGAGCGCGCGAACACCAGGGTGTGGCTCAAGGGCCTGCTCTACACCGCCACGGTGTTCACCATCCTGCTGGGCACGCTGGTGATCTTCACCTTCGACCCGAACATCCGCTAGGCACGGGGCTGCGAGAATCATGAAGATCCACAAGTACGACACCGTCATCGTCGGCGCCGGTGGCGCGGGCATGCGCGCGGCCATCGAGTCCACGAAGCGCAGCCGCACCGCCGTGCTGACCAAGCTCTACCCGACCCGCTCCCACACGGGCGCCGCGCAGGGCGGCATGGCCGCCGCGCTCGCCAACGTGGAGGAGGACAACTGGGAGTGGCACACCTTCGACACGGTCAAGGGCGGTGACTACCTGGTCGACCAGGACGCCGCCGAGATCCTGGCGAAGGAGGCCATCGACTCCGTCCTCGACCTGGAGAAGATGGGCCTGCCGTTCAACCGCACCCCGGACGGCACCATCGACCAGCGCCGCTTCGGCGGCCACTCCCGCAACCACGGCGAGGCCCCGGTCCGCCGGTCCTGCTACGCCGCGGACCGCACCGGCCACATGATCCTCCAGACGCTGTACCAGAACTGCGTCAAGGAGGGCGTGGAGTTCTTCAACGAGTTCTACGTCCTGGACCAGCTGATCACCGAGGTCGACGGCGTCAGGCGCTCGGCCGGTGTCGTGGCGTACGAGCTGGCGACCGGCGAGATCCACGTCTTCCGCGCGAAGTCCGTGATCTACGCGTCCGGCGGCACCGGCAAGTTCTTCAAGGTGACGTCCAACGCGCACACGCTGACCGGTGACGGCCAGGCGGCCGTGTACCGGCGGGGCATCCCGCTGGAGGACATGGAGTTCTTCCAGTTCCACCCGACCGGCATCTGGCGCATGGGCATCCTGCTGACGGAGGGCGCCCGCGGTGAGGGCGGCATCCTGCGCAACAAGGACGGCGAGCGCTTCATGGAGAAGTACGCGCCGGTCATGAAGGACCTCGCCTCGCGCGACGTGGTGTCGCGGTCCATCTACACCGAGATCCGTGAGGGCCGCGGCTGCGGTCCCGAGGGCGACCACGTCTTCCTGGACCTCACTCACCTCCCGCCGGAGCAGCTCGACGCCAAGCTGCCCGACATCACGGAGTTCGCCCGCACGTACCTCGGTATCGAGCCGTACACGGACCCCATCCCGATCCAGCCCACCGCGCACTACGCGATGGGCGGCATCCCGACCAACGTCCAGGGTGAGGTCCTCGCGGACAACACCACGGTCGTGCCGGGCCTGTACGCCGCCGGTGAGGTCGCCTGCGTGTCCGTGCACGGCGCCAACCGGCTCGGCACCAACTCGCTGCTGGACATCAACGTGTTCGGCAAGCGGGCGGGCATCGCCGCCGCCGAGTACGCGCAGACCGCGGACTTCGCGGAGCTGCCCGAGGACCCCGAGTCCCTGGTCGTGGCGCAGATCGAGCGGCTGCGCAGTTCCACCGGCAGCGAGCGGGTGGCCACGCTGCGCCGCGAACTGCAGGAGGTCATGGACGCCAACGTCATGGTGTTCCGCACCGAGCAGACCATCAAGACGGCGGTCGAGAAGATCGCCGAGCTGCGCGAGCGGTACAAGAACGTGGCGATCCAGGACAAGGGCAAGCGGTTCAACACCGACCTGCTGGAGGCCGTCGAGCTGGGCAACCTGCTCGACCTCGCCGAGGTCATGGCCATTTCCGCGCTGGCCCGCAAGGAGTCCCGCGGCGGCCACTACCGCGAGGACTACCCGAACCGCGACGACGTCAACTTCATGCGCCACACCATGGCGTACCGCGAGGTGGGCGACGACGGCACCGAGACCGTCCGACTCGACTACAAGCCGGTCGTCCAGACCCGCTACCAGCCGATGGAGCGTAAGTACTGATGGCAACCCCTGTCCTGGACAAGGCCGAGACCCCGGGCTCCGCGTCCGCGGACTCCCCGTACATCACCGTCACCTTCCGGGTCCGCCGGTTCAACCCGGAGGTCTCGGCGGAGTCGACCTGGGAAGACTTCCAGCTGGAGATCGACCCCAAGGAGCGCGTCCTCGACGGTCTCCACAAGATCAAGTGGGAGCTGGACGGGTCGCTGACCTTCCGCCGTTCCTGCGCCCACGGCATCTGCGGCTCGGACGCCATGCGGATCAACGGCAAGAACCGCCTGGCCTGCAAGACGCTGATCAAGGACATCAGTCCGGAGAAGCCGATCACGGTCGAGCCCATAAAGGGCCTGACGGTCCTGAAGGACCTCGTGGTCGACATGGAGCCGTTCTTCCAGGCGTACCGGGACGTGATGCCCTTCCTGGTCACGAAGGACACCAACGAGCCGACGCGCGAGCGGCTGCAGACCGCCGAGGACCGCGAGCGCTTCGACGACACGACGAAGTGCATCCTGTGCGCCGCCTGCACGTCCTCGTGCCCGGTGTTCTGGAACGACGGGCAGTACTTCGGCCCGGCGGCCATCGTCAACGCGCACCGCTTCATCTTCGACTCGCGTGACGAGGCGGGCGAGCAGCGCCTGGAGATCCTCAACGACCGCGACGGCGTGTGGCGCTGCCGTACGACCTTCAACTGCACGGACGCCTGTCCGCGCGGAATCGAGGTCACGAAGGCCATCGCCGAGGTGAAGCGGGCGCTGATCACGCGCCGCTTCTGACGTCTTCGACACCCCGCGGCCCGGGGCCCCGCCTGTTCTCGCAGGCGGGGCCCCGGGCTTTTGCACACCCGCCCCGGCGTTCCCGTCTCCCGCCCGACGTCGTACGCGTGGCCGGGAATCACCCGGTAAGCCGACAATCCACAGTTTTGAGTGACTACTGACCTATTCTGACTGAATGTCAGATGAGGAGTCGTACGAACTGCTCGGGTTCGACAATGTGCTGCTGCCCGTCGGGGATCTCGGCCAGGCCGTGGAGTTCTACGAGCGCGCCGGGTTCCCGGTGGCCTACCGGTTCGACGAGGCCGGGATCGCGCTGCTCGGGGTGGGCGGCGAGACACCCGGGCTGCTGCTGCGCGCCGAGGAGGAGTTCGGGCACCGCCCGCCGCCGTGGCCCGCCACGCGCGTGTGGCTGGAGGTGCCCGACGCCCTTGCGGCCGGCCGCGCGGTGCGCGAGGCGGGCATCACACCGCTCGACGAGCCGCTGTCCACCTCCACCGGCTGGACCGTCGAGATCGCCGACCCGTGGGGGAACGTCGTTGGTTTCACGGACTACTCACGGCGTCCGGAACTCGGACGGCGGCCGTAACGCAGCCCACACGCCACTTGGTTGAACACGTTCAAAAACAGGTCTACAGTCATCTCGACAGCGTTTTTGAACGTGTTCAAGAGAGGGTGGGGGCAATGGACCGTACGGTCGTCGCCTATGTCATCTACCTCGTGGTCAGCGTCGCGCTGACCATCTGGGTGGCCCGGACGCTCAGTCACCACGGGCGGGTCTTCCTCGCGGACGTACTGCGGGGCAACGAGAAGCTCGCGGACGCCGTGAACCACCTGCTGGTGGTCGGCTTCTACCTGGTCAACCTCGGCTTCGTCGCGCTCTACCTGAGCGACGACGACACCGTCATCGACGCCCGCGGCGTCTTCGAGGCCCTGTCGGCCAAGGTCGGCGTGGTCCTGCTGGTGCTCGGCGTCATGCACCTGGTCAACGTGTACGTCCTGAACCGCATCCGGCGGCGCGGGGTCATGGAGCGGGAGCAGGTGCCGCCGGTCGCGCCGCAGGACTGGGTCGCCCCGGCCGCGGGAGCGTGACCGGCGTGCCGGCCACCGAAGGGCCGGGCGTCGCCGGGCGGGCCGCAGGGGACCCGCCCGCCGCGCCGGCCGGGACGGACCGGGGCGCCGCGCGCGTCCCGGTCCGCGGGCTCACCGTGCTGTACGACGCCGAGTGCTCCCTGTGCGCGTACCTGCGGGACTGGCTGGTCCGGCAGCCGCAGCTGGTGCCGCTGGAGCTCGTGCCGGCCGGGTCCGGGCAGGCCCGGCGGCGCTTCCCGGGCCTGGACCACCGGGCCACCCTCGACGAGATCACCGTCGTGGGCGACACCGGCCAGGTCTACCGGGGCGCCGCCGCCTGGATCGTGACCCTGTGGGCGCTGCGCGAGCACCGCCCGCTCTCCCACCGGCTGAGCACCCCGACGGGCGCGAAGTTCGCCAGGGGCGCGGTACTGGCCGCCGCCCGGTGGCGCGACGGGCAGTGGGGCGGCAGGCGGGGCCGCGCCGGACAGGGGGACGGGCCAATCCCCCGGCGGTCCGACGGCTGGGTGTACGGCCCCGGTCATGGCTGGACGTACGCCCCGCCGGCCTGCGGTTCCGGTACCTGCGGCCCGCGACGGGCCCCCTCCCCGTGACGTTAGGCTCTGTTCCCGTGCCCGCGAAGAACGAAGGACCCGACGGGGCCGCCCCGCCCAGCAAGTCCGAGCAGACCCGCGCCCTGATCCTGCAGACGGCCATGCGGCTGTTCCAGGAACGCGGCTACGACCGGACCACGATGCGGGCCATCGCCCAGGAGGCCGGGGTCTCCACCGGCAACGCCTACTACTACTTCGCGGGCAAGGAACACCTGATCCAGGGCTTCTACGACCGGATCGCCGCCGACCACCAGGTGGCCGTGCGGGAGGTCCTGGACCGGGAGACCGACCTGGAGGCGAGGCTCGCGGGCGTGCTGCGGGCGTGGCTGGACATCGCCACGCCGTACCACGAGTTCGCGGTGCAGTTCTTCAAGAACGCCGCCGACCCGGACAGCCCGCTCAGCCCGTTCTCCCCGGAGTCGCAGCACGCGCGCGAGGAGGTCATCGGCATCCACCGCGAGGTGCTTGCCGGGGCGAAGACCAAGGTGCCGGACGAACTGCGGGACGTCCTGCCCGAGTTGATGTGGCTGTCCCAGATGGGGCTCGTGCTGTACTGGATCTTCGACCGGACCGAGGGCCGCGAGCGCAGCTACCGGCTGGCCGACCGGGGTGCCCGGCTCACCGCGCGGGGCATCTCACTGGCCCGTTTCCGGGTGCTGCGTCCGCTGGTGCGGGACGTGCACGAGCTGTTCAGGGACTTCCTGCCGGGGATGACGAAGGCGCTGCCCGACCCCGGCAGGAAGCCGTAGCGGTGTCTCAGGCCTGGCGTGAGGCCAGTTCGATCACCGTGATGTCCGAGGGGGCGCCCACGCGGGTGGGCGGGCCCCAGGCGCCCGCGCCCCGGCTGACGTACAGCTGGGTGTCGCCGTAGCGCTCCAGGCCCGCGAGGGTCGGGTTGGCGGCGGAGGCGATGAAGTTGCCGGGCCAGAGCTGGCCGCCGTGGGTGTGGCCCGACAGCTGGAGGTCGACGCCGTACTCGACGGCCCGGTGGATCTGCACCGGCTGGTGGGCCATCAGCACGCACGCACGGGCCGGGTCGCGGTCGCCGAGGGCCTTCGCGAAGTCGGGGCCCCGGCCCTCGTCCTCGCCGTTGACGTCGTTCACGCCGGCCAGGTCGAAGTGCGCCAGCGCGCGGCGGGCGTTCTCCAGCGGCAGCAGGCCGAGCCGCCGTACCTCCTCGACCCACTGTTCGGCGCCGGAGAAGTACTCGTGGTTGCCCGTGACGAAGTACGCGCCGTGCCGGGCCCGCAGCTGGGCGAGGGGGGCGGCGGCCGGGCGGAGGTCCTCGACCGAGCCGTCCACCAGGTCGCCGACCACGGCGATCAGGTCGGGCTGCGTGGCGTTGACGGTGTCGACCACCCGCTGCGCGAAGCTCCGGCCGAGCACCGGACCGAGGTGGATGTCGCTGACCACCGCGATGCGGTAGCCGTGCGCCGCGCGCGGCAGCCTGGCCAGCGGGACGGTCACCCGCTTCACCCTCGGGCCGCGCAGCACGCCGTAGGTGCCGTACCCCACGGTCCCGACGGCCGCGGCCGCCGCGGCGGCGCCGACCACCCGGGAGACGAAGAGACGCCGGGAGGGCGCCGCGAGGGGACGGGAGCCCTCGGACGGCGTCCCGGGGCCGGGGACGGGGTCATCGGAGGGTCGCGTGGCTGGGCCCGGGGTGCCCGCCCCCGCCGGGACCGGGGCCTGCGCGCGGCCGTCCGGCGCGGCGGCCGACGCGCGCCGCCGCAGGAACCCGCGCAGCAGCGGCCGTACGAGCTCGCCCGCCAGCACGCCGAGCAGCAGGTAGACCGACAGGGCCAGCCACAGGAAGCCCGGCCAGGCCAGCACCCGCTGGAGCCAGAAGGGGGCGCCGGCACGCTCGGCGACGAGGGCCGCGACCGCGAGTGCCCAGCCGCCCGCGACGACCGCCGCGCCTGCCCGGCGGACCGGGCCGGGGCCGCGGGTCGTGTCGCGGAACAGCCGCCGCCACACGTACCAGTTGGCCGCCACGACGACGCCCAGCACCAGCAGCGCGACGAGCGCGAAGACGATGACCACGGTCCTGTGTCCCCTCAGCCGCTAAGAGGCGCGGCGCAGTGCGCGCAGTCCGCGCAACCCAATGACCCCGACGGCCGTCCCCCATACGAAAGACGCGACGGCGAGCAGCAGGTGGACCCAGAAGTACCCGGTCGGGTCCCCGTCGTCGAACGCGAGCCCGCTGCTGTCCTTGACGAGATTCTTGACGAAAGTGACCCAGATGACCCAGCTCCAGACCCCGAAGGCGAGCAGGAACCAGGAGACGGGGCGGCTGAGCTTCATACGTCCAGTATCTCCGCCGAGTGACTGGTTCCGGCGCCGGGGTGGGGAGCCAAGCGGGACATCGCTGGCAGGTGCATGTACGTTCTCGGTCGTGCCCGCACCTAAAAAGAGCATCAGCCGGTCGTTGCTGATCGCTTCCGCCGTCGTCGTGTCCACCGCGCTGACCGCGCCCGCCGTGTCGGCGGCGCCGAAACCGTCCCCGAAGGCGAGCAGGTCGGCCGGCCCCCCGGCGACCATGTCGCAGGTGGGCGGCGCCCGGCTCGCGCGGTCCGGTACGCAGGTGAACCTGGCCGGTGATGTCCCGGTGCTGCCCAAGGGCCTGTCCGCCCGGTCGTGGATCGTCGCCGACGCCGAGTCCGGCGAGGTGCTGGCCGCGCACAACGCGCACTGGCGGCTGGCCCCGGCGAGCACGCTGAAGATGCTGTTCGCGGACACGCTGCTGCCGAAGTTCCCGAAGACGCGGAAGCACAGGGTGGTTCCGTCCGACCTGGCCGGCATGGGTATCGGTTCCAGCCTCGTCGGGATAAAGGAGAACGAGACCTACACCGTCCACGACCTGTGGCTCGGGGTGTTCCTGCGGTCCGGCAACGACGCCGTGCACGTGCTGTCCGCCATGAACGGCGGCGTCGGGAAGACCGTCCGGGAGATGAACGAGCACGCAGACGAGCTCCAGGCCCTCGACACGGACGTGGTCTCCCCGGACGGTTACGACGAGCACGGGCAGGTGTCGTCCGCCTACGACCTGACGCTGATCGCCCGGTCGGGGCTGCAGAAGAAGGACTTCCGGGAGTACTGCTCGACGCTGCGGGCGAAGTTCCCCGGCGAGACACGGAAGGGCAAGAAGGGCAAGAACACCCGGGGGACCTTCGAGATCCAGAACACCAACCGGCTGCTGTCCGGCGACTACGACATCGACCAGTACACGGGCATCGCGGGCGTCAAGAACGGCAACACCACCAACGCGGGCGCGACCTTCACGGGCGTGGCCGAGCAGGGCGGCAAGGTGCTGCTGGTGACGGTCATGCACCCGGAGAACAACGACCACAACCAGGTCTACAGGGAGACCGCCCACCTGTTCGACTGGGGCTTCAAGGCGGCCGGCAAGGTGCGGCCGGTGGGTGAGCTGGTGCCGCCGAAGTCCGCGCAGGCCAGCCCCGAGCCGGGCGCCAGTTCCTCGGGCGAGGGCGCAGCGGGCACCAAGCCGGTGGCGCACGCCTCGCAGAGCGGCTCCGGCGGCATCGGCACGGCGCTGGGCATCACCGGCGGGGTGCTGGTGCTGCTCGCGGGCGCGGCGTTCCTGGTCAACCGGCGCTGGCCGCTGCCGGATCTGGTCCGTCGCCGGACGCGCCCCTGACACCCGGAGCGCCTTCCGACTCCTCTTCGTGGCCCGTGGCGGTCCAGGCCGCGCAGAACAGGACGAGCTTCGCCGTGAAGTTGATCCACAGCAGCAGGGCGACGGGCACGCCGAAGGCGCCGTACATGCTCTTGGCGGCCACGCCCTGCAGGTAGCCGCTCAGCAGCAGTTTGAGCAGTTCGAAGCCGACCGCGCCAGTCAGGGCCGCCACGAGCAGGCGGCGGCGCGGCGGTTCGACCCCGGGCAGCAGGGTCAGCACGTACAGCAGGAGCAGGAAGTCGGCGAGGACGGCCACGGCGAACGCGGCGACGTACAGCAGGACGCTTCCGAGGCCGCCCTCCTCGATGCCGAGGAGGCGGACGAGCCGGCCGACCATCGCGGAGGCGACGGTGGAGGCGCCGATGGTGACGAGGACGGCGCCGCCGAGCCCGACGAGGATGCCCGCGTCCTTCAGCACGCGCCGGACCGGGTTCTCCTCCTCCTCGGGCAGCTCCCACACGTCGCGCAGGCACTCGCGTGTGGAGCCGGCCCAGCCGATGCCGGTGAACAGCAGCGCGGCGGCGGCGATGAGGCCGACGGTGCCGGCGTTCTCCACCAGACCGTCGATGTCCAGCTGATCGGAGATGCCGGGCACCTGCTCGGCGAGCTTGTCCTGGAGGGTGTTCTGCCGGTCGCCGCCGAGGGTGGCGGCGGCGATCGAGGCGGCCACGGTCAGCAGCGGGAAGAGGGCGACGAAGCTGGTGAACGTCATCGCCGCGGCCAGCCGTGCCCACTTCACGCGGTCCAGCCGCTCGAACGACCGCCACGCGTGCGTGTGTGCCGCCCGGTCGGCGAGCGGTCCGACGACCGGGAGCCTTTTCAGCCAGTCCATGACCTGCTTCTGCCCCCCGGACGGCGCCGCGACGCGCCGTCACGCGGTCCGGAACACCCAGGTACGGGTGCCCCAGAACCGCAGGACGGTCGCCAGGACCATGCCGACGCCGGCCCCGGAGATGGTGTCGGCGCGCTGCGAGGTGAACCCGAGCAGGTAGTGGCTGACGGCGAGGCACAGCAGCTGGACGAGCGCACCGGCGACGTTCACCGCGAAGAACACGGCGTACGGGCGCAGCCCGCGCGGCCTGATCCGGCGGTAGGTGCCGAGCGCGTTGCCCAGGTAGGCGACCGTGCAGCCGGCCACGAAGGACAGTGCCTTGGCGGAGAGCGGACCGAGTCCGGCGGGGCCGCGCAGACAGGTGAAGAGGGCCAGGTCGGTGGCGTACGCGAGGAGTCCTGCGGTGGCGAAGCCGAGCAGCTCGCGGCGGCGGCCCACCGGCGGGCGGCTCACCCGTGGGCCGGGTCCGGTGCGGCCGTCCGGCGGGCGGCTCACCGGTCCCCCACGACCCGCGGGCGGCTCACCAGTTGGCCACGGCCAGCGCGTACATCGCCGCCCATCCCAGGCCGATGACGGCGAGCGCGCGGTCGTGGAGGACGACGTCCTCGGGTTCGCCCGCGGTGCCGCGGTCGGCGAAGACGGCGTACCTGAGGACGGCGAGGACGAAAGCGATCACGGACAGCTGCCGCCAGGGCAGCACGCTGGTGTGCGGGACGCCGCCCTCCTCCAGGGCCCACAGGCAGTAGCCGAGGACGGCTACCCCGGCCGCGAGCTGCCACACGAAACGCAGGTAGCCGGTGGTGTACTCGGTGAGCAACGCGCGCGTGGCGCCCGCTTTCCCGGCCATCTGCACGGCTTCGGAGTAGCGCTTGGCCGACACCATGAACAGCGCCCCGAAGCCGGTCGTGATCAGGAACCAGCGCGAGAGGGGAATGCCGAGGGCGAGCCCGCCGGCGACGGCCCGCATCAGGAAGCCGGCCGTGACGACGACGAGGTCGACCACGAGGACCTGCTTCAGGCCGATGCAGTAGGCCAGTTGCATGGCGAGGTAGGCGGTCAGCAGGGCGGCCACCGCGGGATTGCTCAGCCGGGCGGCGGCCACGGGCGCGAGGACGGCCAGGGCGCCGCCGACGGCGTACGCGACGGGTACGGGGACCTGTCCGGCGGCGACGGGGCGGTGCCGTTTGACGGGGTGGGCGCGGTCGGCCTCGGCGTCGCGGGCGTCGTTGACCAGGTAGACGCCGGCGGCGCAGGTGGTGAAGAGGACGAAGACGAGGGTGACCCGGGGCAGTGCCTGGGCCGTGAACAGTTCCCCGGACGCGGCGGGGGCGGCGACGACGAGGACGTTCTTGACCCACTGCTTGGGGCGAGCCGTCCGCAGGAGGCCCCGCAGGAGGCCGCCGCTCCTGTGGAGGGCAGGGGCGTCGTGCGGCTGCCGGGCGCGCGGCTTCCCGGAGGCGGGTTCCGCGGGGCCCGCCGAGCCTGCGGGGCCCGTCGTACGGGCGGGATCAGCCACGGCGTCCACGCCCCCCGTCCGCCGCACGGCCGTCCGGGCCGTGCATCCAACGCGCCCCGGCCCGCGCCGTGAGCGCCCCGAGGGCGGCGCCGGCCGCGACGTCGGTGACGTAGTGCACGCCGACGACCAGCCGGGACAGGCACATCGCGGCGGCGAGCGGCGGCACGGTGCACACGCCGAGCGTGCCGAGCGCTCCGTAGGAGACGGCCGCGGCTGTCGCGGAGGTGGCGTGCGCGCTGGGGAAGGAATACCGGCCGGCGGTGCGCACCAGGGGCTCGACGTGGCCGGGACGGGGACGGCGTACGGCTCTCTTCACGGCCATGCCGGCCAGGTGGGCGCCCGCGGTGAGGGCGGCGCCGCGCAGCCAGGCGGACCGGCGCGGCCGGTCCACGGCGGCGCCCAGCAGGCCCGCCGTCAGCCACAGCGCGCCGTGCTCGCCCGCCCGGGACAGCGCCCGGGCGGCGGCGGCCAGCGTGGGGTTCGCGCCACGCGCGTGAAGCGCCGCGACGGCCCGCCGGTCCCAGTCACGGAGTCCGCTGCGGAGTGCGCTGCGGAGTGCGCTGCGGAGATCGTCCATGGGAGCACTGTTCCTGCCGCCACCGCCGGAAGACCGGCAATATTGAGCGACATACCATTAATCACCCATTTCCAGCAGAGAGTGGGCGTCAGTGGATCAATCGCCCCCGTCTCGACGATACGGTCACCGACATGTCCGCCGACACCACCGTCGCCCTCACGGGCTGGGGCCGTACCGCGCCCACCGCCGCCCGTCTGGTGCGTCCCGGCACATACCAGGAGGCCGTGACGGCGGTCCGGGCGTGCGGGGCTCCCGGGTCGCGCGGCGCCATCCCCCGGGGCCTGGGGCGGGCGTACGGCGACGCGGCGCAGAACGCGGGCGGCGCCGTGCTCGACATGACGGGCCTGGACCGCGTCCACGCCATCGACGCCGACGGCGGCACCGTGCTGTGCGACGCGGGCGTGTCCCTGCACCGGCTGATGGAGGTGCTGCTGCCGCTCGGCTGGTTCGTGCCCGTCACCCCCGGCACGCGCTATGTGACGGTCGGCGGCGCGATCGGCGCCGACATCCACGGCAAGAACCACCACGTGTCGGGCTCGTTCGCGCGGCACGTGCTGTCCTTCGAGCTGCTCACCGCCGACGGCGGGATCCGCACGGTGACGCCCGGCACGCCCCTGTTCGACGCGACGGCCGGCGGCATGGGCCTCACCGGCGTGATCCTCACCGCCACGGTGCGGCTCCAGCCGGTCGAGACGGCGCTCATGAGCGTCGACACCGAGCGCGCCACCGACCTGGACGACCTGATGGCCCGCCTCACGGCCGGCGACCACCGCCACCGCTACTCGGTCGCCTGGATCGACCTGCTGGCGCGCGGCGCGGCGACCGGCCGGGCGGTCCTCACGCGCGGCGACCACGCGCCGTCGGCCGCGCTGGACGCGCTGCCGCGCACGGCCCGCGCACGCCGTGCCCCGCTCGCCTTCCGCACCTCACGCTTCCCGGCCGCCCCCGCCTTCGTGCCGGAGGGCCTGCTCGGCCGGACCACGGTGGGCCTGTTCAACGAGCTCTGGTACCGCAGGGCGCCCCGCGCCCGCGCGGGCGAACTGCAGCGCATCTCGACGTTCTTCCACCCGCTGGACGGAGTGCCGCACTGGAACCGGGTCTACGGCCGCGGCGGCTTCGTGCAGTACCAGTTCGTCGTCGGTCACGGCCGCGAGGACACCCTGCGCCGCGTCGTGCGCCGCATCTCCGAGCGCCGCTGCCCGTCCTTCCTCGCCGTCCTCAAACGGTTCGGGGAGGCCGACCCCGGCTGGCTGTCGTTCCCCCTGCCCGGCTGGACCCTGGCCATGGACCTGCCGGCCGGACTGCCCGGCCTCGCCGCCTTCCTCGACGAACTGGACGAGGAGGTGGCGGGTGCGGGCGGGCGCGTGTACCTCGCCAAGGACGCCCGGCTGCGGCCCGACCTGCTCGACGTGATGTATCCGCGGCTGCCCGGGTTCCGGGCGCTGCGCGCGGAACTCGACCCGGACGGGGTCTTCGCCTCGGACCTGTCCCGCCGCCTCAACCTCTAGGCCCGGCCGCCGGGTCGGCCTCCGGGCCCGCCCTTCGGGCCTCAACCACCAGGAGCTCCCCGTGAAGGACGCCTTCGGTCTCCCCCAGTCCCTGCTCGTCCTCGGCGGTACGTCCGGGATCGCACTGGCCACGGCCCGCCGTCTGATCGCCCGCCGCACCCGCACCGTCTGGCTGGCGGGCCGCCCCACGCCCGCCCTGGACGAGGCCGCCGCGCACCTGCGGAGCCTCGGCGCCCAGGTGCGGACGGTCGCGTTCGACGCGCTCGACCCCGGGTCGCACGAGGCGGTGCTCGGCAAGGTCTTCGCCGAGGACGACATCGACATGGTGCTGCTCGCCTTCGGTGTCCTCGGCGACCAGGCACGCGACGAGCGGCAGCCGGTGAACGCGGTGCGGGTCGCGCAGACCAACTACACGGGCGCCGTGTCGGCGGGCCTGGTGTGCGCGGGCGCCCTCCAGGCGCAGGGTCACGGTTCCCTGGTCGTGCTGTCGTCGGTCGCGGGCGAGCGGGCCCGGCGCGCGAACTTCATCTACGGCTCCAGCAAGGCCGGCCTGGACGCCTTCACGCAGGGCCTGGGCGACGCGCTGTACGGCACGGGCGTGCACGTCATGGTCGTACGGCCCGGGTTCGTACGCTCGCGGATGACCGCCGGCCTGCCCGAGGCGCCGCTCGCGACGACCCCGGAGGCGGTCGCCACCGCCATCGAGCTGGGTCTGCGGCGCCGCTCGGAGACGGTGTGGGTGCCGGGGGCGCTGCGCCCGGTGATGGCGGCGGTACGCCACCTGCCGCGGTCGCTGTTCCGCCGCCTGCCGATGTAGCGAGAGCCGCTGCCCGGCCGGGTCGGCTCGGCGGGCCGGAGCGGCTGCGTCTGGCGGGCGGCTCAACGGGTCGGCTCACCGGGCCCGAGGGCTCGACGGGGCGGCTCAGTGGGCCGGCAGAGGGCCGTGCTCGACGTGGCCGGCCTGCGGGGGCACCACCGTGCCGCCGAAGGTGAACTCGCGGAGCTTGCGCCACACGCCGTCGGCGCCCTGCTCGTAGAGCGCGAAGCCGGTGCAGGGCCACTGGGCCGCGTAGCCGGCGAGCTCCTCGTGGGCCCGGTCCATGGCGGCCTCGTCGATGCCGTGCGCGACGGTGACGTGGGGGTGGTACGGGAACTGCAGCTCGCGGGCGACGGGCCCGGAGGCGTCCCGGACCTGCTTCTGCAGCCAGGCGCACGCCTCGGCGCCCTCCACGACCCGCACGAACACCACCGGGGACAGCGGCCGGAAGGTGCCGGTCCCGGACAGCCGCATCGGGAAGGGCCGGCCGGACGCCGCGACCTCGCCCAGGTGCGCCTCGATCGCGGGGAGGCGGGCGCTGTCGACCTCCGTCGGCGGCAGCAGGGTGACGTGCGTGGGGATACCGTGAGCCGCGGCGTCACCGAAGCCCGCGCGCAGCTGCTGGAGCTCGCTGCCGTGGGGCTCCGGGACCGCGATCGACACACCGATCGTTACGGTCCCCACGTCGTCTCCTGTCGTCCTCGTGTCGTACTCGCGTCGACTCGTGCTGGCGGAAGCGGCCACCCCTGCGACGCCCCGTTCGGCGCCCTGCGGTGCCCCGGTTATCGACTGTACGGCCACGACCGCGCCGCGGGCAGGCGCAACCGACGTGATGTGCAGCGCTGTCCGGTGGTGCAGGCGTGTGCCGGGGTGTGCGCGCTCAGTGCTTGGCGGGCAGGAATCCGACCCTGTCGTACGCCTGGGCGAGGGTCTCGGCGGCGACGGCGCGGGCCTTCTCCGCGCCCTTGGCCAGGATCGAGTCCAGGGTCTCCGGGTCGTCCAGGTACTGCTGGGTGCGCTCGCGGAACGGCGTGACGAACTCGGTCATGATCTCGGCGAGGTCCGTCTTCAGCGCGCCGTAGCCTTTGCCCTCGTACCTCTGCTCCAGTTCGGCGACGGTCGCGCCGGTGAGCGTGGAGTGGATGGTGAGGAGGTTGCTGACGCCGGGCTTCTCCGCCACGTCGTAGCGGATGACGGTGCCGGTGTCGGTGACCGCGCTCCTGACCTTCTTCGCGGTGGCCTTCGGCTCGTCGAGCAGGCTGATGACGCCCTTCGGCGTGGACGCCGACTTGCTCATCTTGACCGACGGGTCCTGAAGGTCGTAGATCTTCGCGGTCTCCTTCAGGATGTACGCCTTGGGGAGGATGAAGGTCTCGCCGAAGCGGCCGTTGAAGCGCTCGGCGAGGTCGCGGGTCAGCTCGACGTGCTGGCGCTGGTCCTCACCGACCGGGACCTCGTTCGCCTGGTAGAGCAGGATGTCCGCGACCTGGAGGACCGGGTACGTGAACAGGCCGACGCTCGCCCGGTCGGCGCCGTGCCTGACGGACTTGTCCTTGAACTGGGTCATGCGGGAGGCCTCGCCGAAGCCGGTGAGGCAGTTCATGACCCAGGCGAGCTGGGCGTGCTCGGGCACGTGGCTCTGCACGAAGAGCGTGCACCGCTCGGGGTCGAGTCCGGCCGCGAGGAGCTGGGCGGCGGCCAGCCGGGTGTTGGCCCGCAGGTCCTCGGGGTCCTGCGGAACGGTGATCGCGTGCAGGTCGACGACCATGTAGAACGCGTCGTGGGTCTCCTGCAGCGCCACCCACTGGCGGACGGCGCCGAGGTAGTTGCCGAGGTGGAACGAGCCTGCGGTGGGCTGGATTCCGGAGAGCACGCGAGGTCGGTCAGTCGCCATGCCCACCATTGTCTCAGAGCCGCCGGGGTGGTTCGGGGGGAGGTTTGGCGCGGGGGTCCCGGAGGGTGGGAGGCCGCCCGCCGGTCGCCGGCGGGCGGCCCCCCGTCTCCTTCGTACCGTCCCGCGTCCGGTCAGCCGAGGTCGATCTCCGGGTACAGCGGGAAGCCCGCCACCAGGTCGGTCGCGCGCCCGGCGATCTCTTCCGCGACCTTCGGGTCGAGGATGTGGGCGGCCTTCGACGGGGCGCCGGACTTGGTGGTGCCGGCCTCCGTCGTCGTCAGGACGCGGTCGATCAGGCCCGCCACCTCGTCCATCTCGGCGGTGCCCAGGCCGCGCGTGGTGAGCGCGGGGGTGCCGATGCGGATGCCGGAGGTGTACCAGGCGCCGTTCGGGTCGGCGGGGATGGCGTTGCGGTTGGTGACGATGCCCGAGTCGAGCAGGGCGGCCTCGGCCTGGCGCCCGGTGAGGCCGTAGGAGGAGGCGACGTCGATCAGGTTGAGGTGGTTGTCGGTGCCGCCGGTGACGAGGGTGGCGCCGCGCCGTGTCAGGCCCTCGGCCAGCGCACGGGAGTTCTCCACGATCCGCCGGGCGTAGTCCTGGAAGGCGGGCTGCCGCGCCTCGGCGAGGGCGACCGCCTTGGCGGCCATGACGTGCGGGAGGGGGCCGCCGAGGACCATCGGGCAGCCGCGGTCGACCTGGTCCTTGAGGGAGTCGTCGCACAGCACCATGCCGCCGCGCGGGCCGCGCAGGGACTTGTGGGTGGTGGTGGTGACGATCTGGGCGTGCGGGACGGGGTCGAAGTCGCCGGTCAGGACCTTGCCGGCCACCAGACCCGCGAAGTGCGCCATGTCGACCATGAGCGTGGCGCCCACCTCGTCGGCGATCTCCCGCATGACGCGGAAGTTCACCAGGCGCGGGTAGGCGGAGTACCCGGCGACGATGATCAGCGGCTTGAAGTCGCGGGCCTGGGCGCGCAGGGCGTCGTAGTCGATGAGGCCGGTGGCCGGGTCGGTGCCGTAGGAGCGCTGGTCGAACATCTTGCCGGAGATGTTCGGGCGGAAGCCGTGGGTGAGGTGGCCGCCGGCGTCGAGGGACATGCCGAGCATGCGCTGGTTGCCGAAGGCCTGCCGCAGTTCGGCCCAGTCGGCGTCGGTGAGGTCGTTGATCTGCCGGACGCCGGCCTTCGCCAGGAAGGGCACCTCGACGCGGGCGCCGAGGACGGCCCAGAAGGCGACGAGGTTGGCGTCGATGCCGGAGTGCGGCTGGACGTAGGCGTGGCGGGCGCCGAACAGCTCGCGGGCGTGCTCGGCGGCGAGGGCCTCGACGGTGTCGACGTTGCGGCAGCCGGCGTAGAAGCGGCGGCCCACGGTGCCCTCGGCGTACTTGTCGCTGAACCAGTTGCCCATGGTCAGGAGGGTGGCCGGGGAGGCGTAGTTCTCGGAGGCGATCAGCTTGAGCATCTCGCGCTGGTCGGCGACCTCCTGGCCGATGGCGTCGGCGACGCGCGGCTCGACGGCGCGGATCACCTCGAGTGCGGCGCGGTAGGCGGTGGACTCGGGGGAAAGGGGCTGCTGGTCGGGCATGTCGGCCTCCGATGGCGTGGCGATGCGATGCGTTGCGGCGGTCACGGTTCACGGTTGGCCCAGGCGCACGGCACTAGCTCGTCGGCTCGGTCGCCCGGCGATCTCGTCACCGGGGCTTCCGGGGCCGCTTCCCGATGGTCGGTCCCATCCCAGCACGCCAGTCACGGCCCGCGGCCAGCGTACCGGGAGGGGGGTGCGGGGCGGCCGGGGCGTCCGCCATCCGGGCGGGCCGGTCGCGCCGCCGGGCGCGGGGGGTCTAGAGGATGACGTGCGGGAGGAAGCGGGCCCACTCGTCGGTGACGAGGCCGGAGGACTCGCGGATGCCGAGGCCGGCGGCCTCGTCCTCGACGACCCAGGTGCCGAGGACGACGTGGTTGCCGTCGCCGTCGAAGGAGGGCAGGGGCGCGAGTTCCTGGTAGCAGCAGGGTTCGTCGCGTACGACGGGTTCGGCGCCTGCCGGGTGGAGCGTGACGCCGGCGCCCTCCCGCCCGAGGAGGGGCTTGGCGACGTAGCCGGTGGTGCGGGCGAGTTCGCGGGGCCCGTCGAGGTAGGCGGGGAGGAGGTGGGGATGGCCGGGGTAGAGCTCCCAGAGAACGGCCAGCAGGGCCTTGTTGCTGAGGAGCATCTTCCAGGCGGGTTCGATCCACAGGGTGCTGCCGGTGCCGCCGCCGTTGTCGAGGGTGTCGAGGACGTGGCCGGCGAAGCGGTCGGTGGTGAGCCACTCCCACGGGTAGAGCTTGAAGCAGCTGCGGACGAAGCAGAGCCGGTTGTCGACGAAGCGGCGGGAGATGCGGTCCCAGCCGATGTCCTCCACGGATATCCAGGCGGTGTCGAGCCCGGCCTGCTCGGCGGTCTCCTTGAGGTAGACGACCGTCATCAGGTCCTCGCCGAGTTCGTCGGCGGTGGAGTGCGCGAAGTAGAGCGGACTGCCGGGCGGGAGCAGGGGGGCCTGCTTCCGCCAGGCGTCGACCAGCCGCTCGTGGAGCGAGTTCCACTGGTCGGCGCCGGGAAAGCGCTCCTCCATCCAGAACCACTGCGGGGAGGCGGCCTCCACGAGGGAGGTGGGGGTGTCGGCGTTGTACTCGAGCAGCTTGGCGGGCCCGGTGCCGTCGTAGCGCAGGTCGAAACGGCCGTAGACGGAGGGCAGTTCGGCACGCCGCCGCCAGGCCTCACTGACGGCGCGGACGACGCGGGGGTCGTGGATGCCGAGGTCGGCGAAGCGGTCCTCGGCGACGATGTGGGCCGCGGCGGCGAGGCACATGCGGTGCAGTTCCTCGACGACCTCCTCCAGCGCCTCGACCTCGTCGAGGGTGAAGACGTAGTACGCGCTCTCGTCCCAGTAGGGGCGCAGGGTGTCGTCGGGGTAGCGGGTGAGCGGGTAGATCAGACCCTGTTCCTCGACGGTCTGCTGCCAGCCGGGGCGGGGCTCGATGGTGCGGCGTTCCATGTCGGGCCGGTCCGCTCAGCCGCCGCCGGAGCCGGAGGCCGAGCAGCCGAGGCCGCCGCGGTCCACGGCATCGCTGTGGCTGAAGGTGCCGTCACTGCCGGACCGGCCGCTGGAGCGTCCGCCGTAGTACCAGGAGGAGTTGGAGTAGGAGGTGCCGCCGGAGGAGCCGCCGGAGGAGCCGCCGCCGGACTCGCAGTACTTGTCGTCGATGATCCGGTAGCCCCCGTAGGGGTCGTAGCTGTCGCGGTCCACGCACCGGCGGTCGGGTTCCGACCCGCAGGAGGTCAGGGCCGCCGCGACGACTCCCATACCGCCGAGTATCACCGTGCTCGACCTCAGCCGACGTCGTGTTTGAGCCATGCCCTCGTCTCCCCCAATGTGCTGCCCGACCGGTGCCGAACGCCCGGTTTACGGCCGCAAGCCTAGGGTTCGGGGGGTGGAGGCGCCCAGGGGGCCGGGGGTTACGGAGGGCGGGGGCGAGGATTCGGGGCGCTTTGCCCCGGCATCGGCCACCGCGAAGTGCTCACGGCAAGCCGTGGGGCGGGGCGCCGAGGACCCCGCCCGGCGCCGAGCGGGGCGGGGACCTCCGGACGGACCCGTCAGCGGACGGTGTCCGAGTACCTCCCCCGCCGGGGCGGAAGGCCCGTCGCGCGATGGTTCTCGACGGCCCGCGCGGCAAGGGGCAGCACCTCGCCGAGGTGCCCCACGACGCACGCCAGCACGAAGTTCGCCTCGTCGGCGGTCAGCGGCGGACCGAGGACCATCTCACTCGCGAGCGCGTGCCACACGGTGGCCGATTCCAGCGCGAACAGGTCGGCGGCCATGTCCAGCCTCCCGCCCGGTTCGACCACGACGTACGCCGGTTTGCCGGTGGCGGAGTCGTACCCCAGGGGACGCGGTCCACGATTCTCCCAGGTCATGCGGCACACCCCTGAGGGCCGTACGGGTAGTCGGCACCGAAGGTGGCGAGAACGGCGGCGACGCGACGCTCCTGCTGCATCCGCCGCTCGCAGTGCCGCTCCCAGTGGACGACGTAGGGGCGGACGACGGGGACGGCGTCGGCGGGGATCGCGTCGGTGACCCGACGCGAAGACCGTGGCGCGGGCGACGGGATGGCAGCGGCGGGCGGGGTGGGCACGGGGTGGGGTCCGCCGGGGCGGGTGCCGCGGGACGCCGGGAACCGGGCGCGCAGGGCGGCGATAAGGTTTCGCACAGGTCGACTCCTTGTCAGTCGGCTCAGGCCCGGTTCGGGGAGGTGTCGCTCCCCGGGTCGGGCCGTTCTGGTTTCGTGAGCCAGCATACGCGCATTCGCGCATGCGCGGTCGCTCGAATGCGGAAAACCGCGCACGCTGAGGGCATGGATCTTGATCGTGGGAAGCCCGTGTGGCCGCAGGTGGCCGACGAACTGCGTCGGCGCATCGAGTCCGGTACGTACGCATCGGGTGAGCGTTTCCCCGCCGTGGTGGACCTCGCCGCCGAGTTCGACGTAGCAGCGTCAACCGTGCAAAAGGCTGTGGCCGCCCTCCGCGCGGAGGGCAAGTTGCGCACTGTGCTGGGGCAAGGGTCGTTCGTCAGCCAGTAGTGAGACGGCGAGCGGCGCACACCCTAGGTGTACTCGGCCATGAGGTTGGTAACTCGCGTCGCTAGTTGATCAGGAAGAGACCTCCGGGCGTAGTGGAGATGCCTGTCTTCACCACAACCGGAGGTCTTGATGGCCCACGCTAATGCCCGGCTGACCTTTCACGGCAGATGTCTCCTGGTGCGCCGTGTCGTTGACGACCGGCGTCCGGTGGCCCATGTGGCCAAGGAGCTGGGTGTCTCGCGGCAGTGCGCGCACCGATGGGTGGCCCGTTTCCGGGCCGAGGGCTGGGCCGGTCTGCATGACCGCTCCAGCCGTCCCCACACCTGCCC